>WGSL01000055.1 GCA_014871665.1 Collinsella sp.
CTATCGAAGTGCCTGTTTCGCCGCATGCACTCGATACGCTGATGCCGGACCACGGGCGGTCCGGGGCAACGTCGGCAGGGTCTCTCCGGCATGGGATTCAGGAGGGAGTGAACAACATGGGCAATAAACGAGTCGTGGCTGATTCTTCACGCTGCATTGGGTGCCAAACCTGTATGGCGGCGTGCATCGAGGCACACGATATTCCCGGCAACATCGCCGCACCTCGCTTGCGCGTAACGCGCACCTACGAGATTTCCGCGCCGGTGGCATGTCACCACTGCGAGGACGCTCCGTGCGCCAAGGCCTGCCCCACGGGCGCCTTGTTCTTTGATCCAAAGAACCATCGCATCGGTGTTAACGAGGACAACTGCATCGGCTGCAAGAGCTGCGTCATGGCCTGCCCCTTTGGCGCCGTGAGCGTGGCGACCACGCAGGTCCCCGTCTTGATGGGCGACGTGCGCGTGGGTTCGCAGACTAAGAGCTTCGTGCTCAAGTGCGACCTGTGCGTGGACCGTCCCGGCGGTCCGGCGTGTGCCGAGGCGTGCCCGACCAAGGGTCTCACCCTGGTAGACGAGGAGCGCCTGGCAGAACTGACTGCCGAGCGTGCCCGCGCCACCATCGAAAACGAGGCGTAAGCGTCGGGACGACAGGCCCAATGATTGTCAAATTAAATACCGAGCATTCGGTAGCAGAGAAAGGAAGGAGGGTGTCATGGAGAAGCATAAAGTGATTTGCCCGTATTGCGGCGCCGGTTGCCAGTTTAACCTCCTGGTCCAAAACGGCCAGGTCGTGGGTACCGAACCGCTCAACGGCATCACCAATCAGGGCGAGCTGTGCCTTAAGGGCATGAGCGGCTACGACTTCATCAACGACACCAAGATCTTGACTCCTCGCGTACTGCACCCGATGATCCGCCGCACCAAGGGCGCGGATCTTGAGCGCGTAAGCTGGGACGAGGCACTGGATTTCACCGCATCTAAGATGCAGGCCATAATTGACGAATATGGTCCTAACGCTGTCATGACCACCGGCTCTTCGCGAGGCGGCGGCAATGAGGCGAACTACGTCATGCAGAAGTTTACGCGTGCGTGCATCGGCACCCACAGCGTGGACAACTGCGCCCGTACTTGACACGGCCCTACTGTCCTCGGTCTGATGGACACGGTTGGTTCAGGTTGCATGTCATGCTCCATCCCCGGTATGGAGGATGCGGGCTGCATTTTCCTCTTCGGCTATAACCCTGCCGATTCGCACCCCATCGTCGCAAGGCGTATCGTGCGAGCCAAAGAAAAGGGTTGCAAGATCATCGTCGCCGATCCGCGCCATATCGAAACCGCGCGTATCGCCGATCTCTACCTTCCGATCAAGAACGGTTGCAATGTTGCGTTCCTCAACGCCTTTGCCAACTGCTTGGTCAACGATGGCCTCTACGACAAGGAATTCGTCGCCGAGCATACGAACGGCTTTGACGAGTGGTGGGAGACCATCAAGAACTACACTCCCGAATCCGTACAGGACATCACGGGTGTCGAGCCCGCGTTGATCCACCAAGCTGCCGAGATGTACGCCACGGCGAAGCCCTCTGCCATCATTGGCTGGGGCATGGGCGTATGCCAGCAGAAGCAGAACCTGAAGACGGTGCACACCATCGCCTCCATCGCCTGCGTTGCCGGCCAGATCGGCAAACCCAATTCCGGCCTCGCGCCCGTGCGTGGTCAGAACAACGTCCAGGGCTCCTGCGATATGGGCATGCTGCCCAACCTGTACCCTGGCTACCAGAAGGTCACCGACCCGGCAGTGCGTGCCAAGTTTGCCAAGGCTTGGGGCGTGCCCGAGGAAAAGCTCCCGCTCGAGGAGGGCTACAAGCTCACCGACCTGGGCCACCTGGTCGACGAGGGCAAGGTGCACTGCTTCTACAACTACGGCGAGGACCCGGTGCAGACCGAGCCCGATTCGGCCGGCATGCGCAAGACGCTCTCCGAGCTGGATCTGTTCATTTGCCAGGACATCTTTATGACGCAGACGACCATGCTCGCCGACGTCATCCTGCCCGCTACCTCTTGGGGCGAGCACGAGGGTGTCTTTACCGCATCCGACCGTAGCTTCCAGCACTTTGACGCGGCCGTTCCGCCCAAGGGCGAGTGCCGTCACGACTGGGAGATCTTCGCGGATCTGTCCACGCGTATGGGCTATCCCATGCACTACGACAACACCGAGCAGATCTGGAACGAGTGCATTAGCCTGTGCCCCAACTTTGTGGGCGCAACCTACGAGAAGATGGCTCCCGAGGGCGGTTACGCCCAGTGGCCCGTCAAGAGCACCGATGTGAACGACCACGGCACGCCCGACATGTTCGCTGGTGGCAAGTTCACCACCAAGGACGGCCGCGCCAACCTGATGGCGCACGACTGGGAGGCGCCCTCCGAGCTTCCCGACGATGAGTACCCGCTCATCCTGTGCACCGTCCGCGAGGTCGGCCACTACAGCTGCCGCTCGATGACCGGCAACTGCAAGACGCTGGCACTGCTTGCCGACGAGCCCGGCTTTGTCCGCATGAATCCCGCGGACGCCCAGGCACGCGGCATCAAGAACGGTGACATCGTCTCGATTCACAGCCGCCGCGGCCAGGTATACAGCCGTGCCGACGTGAGCGATCGCATCAACAAGGGCACGGTCTATATGACCTACCAGTGGTGGATCGGCAAGTGCAACGAGCTGACCATTCACAAGGTCGACCCGGTCTCGCATACGCCCGAGGACAAGTTCTCCGCCTGCCAGGTCGACGCTATCGCCGACCAGGTCTGGGCCGAGGGCGAGGTCGAGCGTCAGTACATCGAGCTCAAGCAGGCTCTGGTGGACGCCGCCGCTCCCCAGGACGTTGAGCCCGGCGCCGCCAAGTTCGACGACGAGACGCACGTGAATCAAATCGTGTAGTCCCGTTCTCGTTGGCTATTTGGGCCGGGCGTCCCGTACGTTCGGGAGCCCGGCCCGTTATTTTGAAAGGAAGTGGGGATGAACCGCTTCATCGACATCAACCCGGAGAGGTGCATCGGCTGCGGAACATGCCAGTCCGCCTGTGCCGACGCCCACCGGATGCAGGGTCTTCAGGATACGCCGCGCCTGGCGCTCGTGAAGACCGGCGGTATTTCGGCCGCCCTTGCCTGCCACCATTGCGAGGGTGCCCCCTGCGCCGAGGTTTGCCCGGTGAATGCCATCGAGCACGATGGCGATCGCATCCACGTCAAGGAGCAGGAGTGCATCGGGTGCAGGCTGTGCGCCATCGCGTGCCCCTTCGGAGCCATCCATCCCGATGGCACGTCTATCGCCGGTGTCGCAGGCATGTGCGACCCGACGCCTTCGTATCCTAAGTCCCTGAGCAGCCTGCTTACGTGGGCTCCCGGCCAGTACACCTGCGCTGTCAAGTGCGACCTGTGCGCCTTCGATCCGGACGGCCCGCATTGTGTGGCGGCGTGCCCCACCAAGGCGCTGACCGTCATGGGCGGCGCGGCCGATCGCGAGCTCGACGAGGCCAAGCGCCTGCGCTCGATTGAAAACGGTCCGGTCGTCGACGTTACCGCTGTGGCCCAGGGCCTGTCCGAGAAAGCAGAAGGGAGCGTAAACAATGGATAGCATGACGCTGTTTATCGCATCGCTTGCCGTCTCGTGCATCGGTGCGCTCGCCTCGGTTCTGCTGATCAAGGCCGATAACGCCGCCAAGACCGCCGGCTGCCTTATCGGCGCCGTCGCCGCGGTGCTTTCGTTTGTGGCCGGTATCCAGGCCGTGCTGGGCAATGTCACGTCGGTCGATACCATCGTGTTTTTCCCGTTTGCCCATTTCCAGCTGCTGCTCAATCAGCTGTCCGGCCTGTTCGTGGCGCTCATCTCGGTGCTTGCGTTTGCCGGTTCGATCTACGGTCTCAACTACTTTGATGAGTACCCTGGCAAAAAGGGCCGCGCCGGCTTCTTCTTTAACACCTTCGTGGCGTCTATGATGCTCGTCATCACCGCCGACAACGTGTTTTGGTTCCTGGTCGCCTTTGAGCTCATGTCGCTTACTTCGTACTTCCTGGTCGTGATCGAGGAGAACGAGAACTCCATCCATGGCGGTTGGCTCTACTTTGTGATCGCGCACGTGGGCTTTGTACTCATCATGGCGAGCTTCCTCACCATGACCAACTTTGCCGGTGGCTCGTTTGCCTTTGCGGATTTCCGCGCCACGCAGTTTAGCCCCGCGGTCGCATCCGTGTGCTTTGTGCTCGCCTTCTTTGGCTTTGGCGCCAAGGCCGGTATCATCCCGCTGCACGGCTGGCTGCCCAAGGCACATCCCGAGGCGCCGTCCAACGTGTCGGCCCTCATGTCCGGCGGCATGATCAAGATCGGTATCTTCGGCATCCTCAAGGTGGGCCTCGACCTGCTCTCCGCCTCGGGCGTTCAGGTCTGGTGGGGTCTTATGGTCATGGTCTTCGGTGCGATCTCGTCGGTCCTCGGCGTGGCCTTCGCCCTGCAGGAGCATGACATCAAGCGCCTGCTGGCCTATCACTCCGTCGAGAACATCGGCATCATTCTGCTCGGCGTCGGCGCCTCCATGGCCGCCATGGCGCTCAACTCGGTCGGCATCGCCGTCCTGGCTCTGATGGCCGCCCTCTACCACACGTTTAACCACGCGATGTTTAAGGGCGAGCTGTTCTTGGGCGCCGGTGCGCTGCTGTACTCCACGGGTACGCGCAATATGGAGAAGATGGGCGGCCTGTTCCGTCGTATGCCGGCAACGGCCATCTGCTTCCTCGTTGGCGCACTTGCCATCTCGGCCATCCCGCCCTTCAATGGCTTTGTGTCCGAGTGGTTTACCTACCAGTCGCTCTTTAACGCCGCCATGCAGGGCGACAAGGCCGTCATGATCGTGGCCGTGTTCGCTGCCGTTGCGCTTGCCATTACCGGCGCTCTGGCCGTCACGTGCTTCGTCAAGGCCTACGGCGTCTCCTTTGCCTCCGCGCCCCGCTCCGAGGCCGCGGCCAATGCCAAGGAGGTTCCCGCCCCCATGGTGTTTGCGCAGGGCCTGCTCGCTGCCATCTGCGTCGTGTTGGGCATTTGCGCTCCCGTGATCGCTCCCGTGCTGGTCGATGTCGCCGCGTCCGTGCTGCATCCGTACGGTGGCGTGTTTGCCGCCGAGGGCATGCAGCTCATGAACCAGTACTCCGGCGCTGCCACCTCCACGCCCGCGATCGCCATTGCGCTCGTGGTGCTTGTCGGCCTTGCCTGCGGCTATCGCAAGCTCAAGACCGTCGGCAAGGTGCAGAAGTCCCAGCCGTGGGCATGCGGCTATGCTCCCAACGAGCATATGCCCGTCGTGGCCACGACCTTTGCCTCCGAGGTGTCCTGGTTTATGCAGCCGCTCTACACGCTGCGCGACCGCTGCACGGCCGCCTGCTGGTCCATTGCGCACTTCTTCCAGAAGCTCACCGGTGTGGCCGAGGCTGTGGAGCCCGTACCCGACAAGGTTCTCGTCGATGCCCCGCATAAGGGTGTCGAGAAGCTCGCCGACCTCGCGACTAAGCTCGAGGGCGGCAACTACAGCATCTATATCTGCTACATCGTCGCGGCACTCGTGGTGTTCCTCGTGCTCGCCGTGCAAATGGGTTAAGGAGGGGAGAGCATGAACAACATCGTACTTGCCGTTCTGCAGGGCGTGGTCGTTATGGCCGTCGCGCCGTTCTTCTCCGGTCTCGGCCGCGTGATCCGTGCCAAGATGCACAACCGTCGTGGCCCCAGCATCATGCAGGACTACCGCGACCTGGCCAAGCTCTTTGCGCGCCCCGAGTCCCAGAGCGAGGACGCGAGCTTTGCGCTGCGCATTATGCCGCCGCTGTTCTTCGCCGTCGCCTTTATGCTCGCGATGGGCCTGCCGCTCTTTACGGCACAAAGCCCCATCCCGGTCTTTGGTGACGCCATCACCATCATGTACAGCCTGGCGCTCGCCCGCTTCTTCTTCGCCCTCTGCGGTGTGGATTCGTCCAACGCCTACGCCGGTATCGGCGGCGTTCGCGAGCTGCTCATGAGCGTGCTCATCGAGCCGTCCATGCTGCTGGCGCTGTTTGCCGCCGCCCTGGTGTGCGGCTCCACCGACATCGCCACTATGGGTCAGCACATCATGACGGGTGCCATCGATGCGCCGGTCGCCGTGATCCTCTCCGGTATCGCCTTTGCGATTGCCTGCTACATGGAGCTCGGCAAGCTGCCGTTTGATCAGGCCGAGGCCGAGCAGGAGCTCCAGGAAGGTCCGCTCGCCGAGCTTTCCGGCCCGTCGCTTGCGATGGCCAAGCTCGCCATGTCCATGAAGCAGGTCCTGGTCGTCGCCTGGTTCTGCGCGATCTTCGTCCCCTGGGGCGAGCCCGCGGCCGTGGGTATCGCGGCCGTTCTGGGCGCGGTCATCTTCCTTGTTAAGTGCCTGATCGACTTTGTCGTATGCGGCGTGATCGAGAACTCCTGCTCGCGCTCGCGTTTTAAGGTGCTCGGCAATCAGACCTGGGCCGTCGTGGGCATCGCCGTTCTGGCGTTTGTCTTCGTGGTCGTCGGCGTGTAGGAGAAGGGAGAAACAATGTCATTTGCAGTCAGTCTGTCCCTTCTCGGCTTGGTCGCTATCGCGGCCCCGATGGTGGCCTCGGTGCTCGTCGCCCTGTTCCCCCGTCCGTACGCCAAGTGGTTCAGCGTTTTGGGTGCCGCCGTCTCGACGGTCTGCACCATCGCCCTCGCCGCGAATTTCGCCGGCGCTGGCATGCCCGACACGCAGGTCCCCCTGATCTCGTTTGGGCAGACCCTCGTCATGGGATTCACCTTCGATCGCATGAGCACGCTGCTCGCGCCCGCCTTTGTGGGTATCGGCCTGCTTGTCGTGATCTATTCGATTCCCTATATGAGCGAGAATAACCGTGAACATCCCGACGCACCGCGTCGTCGCTTCTACGCGTACCTCGCGACCTTCATCGGCGCCATGGCCGGCCTCGTGTACAGCTCGACCCTTTTGGGCCAGCTCGTGTTCTTTGAGATCACGGGTGCGTGCTCTTGGGGCCTCATTAGCTACTACATGTCGCCTACGGCCAAGAAGGCCGGCATGAAGGCCCTGATCATCACGCATATCGGTGCGCTCGGCCTGTATCTGGGCGCCGCTATCGTGTTTGCCCACACCGGCACCTTCGCCATCACCGCGATTGCCGGCCTCGACGCCAAGCTCAAGGCTATCGTCCTTTTGCTCGTGCTGTTTGCGGCCTGGGCCAAGTCCGCACAGGTCCCCATGTACATGTGGCTGCCTTCGGCCATGGAGGCGCCGACGCCTGTTTCGGCTTACCTGCATGGCGCCTCGATGGTTAAGGTCGGCGTGTGCGTGTTCGCGCGTGCACTCGTCTCTGCCGGCGAGATTCCCGAGATCGTGGGCTGGGTCGCCATTATCGACGCCATGGTCACCATGCTCTTTGGCTTCCTTATGTACCTGCCGCAAAAGGACATGAAGCGTCTGCTGGCCTTTTCCACGATCGCCCAGCTCTCCTATGTGTTCTTTGGTCTGGGCCTTTCGGTCTTTGGCAGCCAGCTGGCCTTCGATGGCGCCGTCTGCCACATCTTTAACCACGCTTTCGCCAAGACGCTGTTCTTCCTGATCGCCGGTTCGTTCTCCTTTACGCTCGGCACGCGTATGCTGCCCAAGCTTCGCGGCATCGTAAAGAAGTACCCGATCTCGGGCGTGGGCTTCGGTGTCGCCGCGCTCGCTATTGCCGGCGTGCCGCCCATGAACACGTTCTTCTCGAAGTTCCAGATTATCGCCGGCGGCTTCTCTGTGGGTGCCGGCAACGTCGCGATCCTGGTGCTCGTGTGCATCATGGTCGCCGAGACCGTCGCCACCTTCGCCTGGTTCCTCAAGTGGATGGGCTATTGCCTGCCCGGCGAGCCGAGCGACGAGGTCGCTGCGGGAGCCCCGCTTCCCCGCGCGATGGCGTTCGTGTTCATCGTGCTCATCATCATGGTCATCGTCAGCGGCCCGCTTTCGGCCAGCTGGATCGGTTAGGAGGTAGAACGACATGGGTTATTCGATCGTCAACATCCTTGGCGGCCTTCTGATCGTCACGTCCACCATGGTGGTCGTCTCCAAGAACATCAAGCACGCCATTCGCTGGTATGCGGTGCAGTCGCTGGTGCTCGTGGGACTGCTCGCTACGCTCGGTGCTACTACCGGTGCGCAGGAGCTGCTTATGTGGGCCGGATCTGCCTTTATCACTAAGGTCGTCCTGGTCCCTTACATCCTCAACCGCGCATACAAGAAGATGGGCGAGCCGAGCGACGCATCGCTCAAGGCCGGCCTTAAGCCCGCGTGGGCCATCTGCATCATCGCCGTCGAGGTCGCGATCTGCTTTGCCGTTGTGACGCAGATCAGCCTGCCCACGGCCGAGGTCGCAACGCCTGCGCTCGCTATTAGCTTCGCTCACTTCTTCGTGGGCCTCACCTGCATCATCTCGCAGCGCAACATCATGAAGCAGATCTTTGGATACTGCCTTATGGAAAACGGCAGCCACGTGACGCTCGCGCTTTTGGCCCCCACCGCTCCCGAGATCATCGAGATCGGTATCGCCACCGACGCCATCTTTGCCGTCATCATCATGTCCATCGTCGTGCGTCGCATTTGGGACGACTCCCACTCGCTCGATGCGCGCGACCTGTCCGAGCTGAGGGGGTAGTCCATGGAAACGTTGATTCTCGCCCTGCTCGCGACTCCTTTGGTGTTCTCGCTGGTCATGGCGTTTTTGCCCAAGAACACGTCCTATAACGTGTTTGCCGGTCTCAACCTGGTCTCCGTCGCAGCCGTCCTGGTGCTGTCGATTATGACGGCCGGCGACGTCCTTATGAGCGGCGAAACCGCGAGCGCTCTTGGCCTGTGGTTCCACCTCGATTCGCTGGGCGCCATCTTTGTGCTGCTCATCGGCTTTATCGGTTTTCTTACGGGGCTGTTCTCGCTGCCCTATGTAAAGGCCGATATCGAGGAGGGCTCCATGCCCGCCGAGCGCGCCAAGCAGTATTTTGCGCTGTTTAGCCTGTTTGTGTTCACCATGCTGCTCGCGTGCCTGTCCAACAACATGATCCTCACGTGGGCCGCCGTGGAGGCAACCACGCTTTCCACTGTGTTCCTGGTGGGTATCTACAAGAACAAGACGGCCCTCGAGGCTTCTTGGAAGTATGCGATGGTCTGTACCGCCGGCGTGGCATTTGGCCTGTTCGGTACGCTGCTGATCTACGCCAACGCCGCCGACGTGATTCCCAACGCCCACGAGGCCGCATTCCTGTCGTGCGTGCTGCCGTATGCCGACCAGTTCGACCCGACGCTCATGCGCCTCGCCTTTGCGTTTATCGTGATCGGCTTTGGCACCAAGGCTGGCCTGTTCCCCATGCACACTTGGCTGCCCGATGCCCACTCTCAGGCTCCGAGTCCTGTCTCGGCCCTGCTCTCGGGTGTTCTGCTTAAGTGTGCCATGCTTGTGATCATGCGCTTCTACGGCTTTACCATCCAGGCCGTGGGTGCCGAGTATCCGCAACTTCTGCTGTTGATCGTCGGCACGCTGTCCATTTTGGTGGCGGCACTCTCGATGTTTCGCCAGGACGACCTCAAGCGCCGCTTTGCGTACTCGTCTGTGGAGAACGTGGGCGTTATCGCCCTGTGCCTGGGTATCGGTGGCCCGCTGGGTATCGCCGCGGCCCTGCTGCACTGCGTGTTCCACGGCTTTACCAAGACGCTTGCCTTCTGCGTGTCCGGCAACATCCAGCACGCCTTTGGCACGCGTAGCCTGGCCAAGATCCAGGGCGTCGTCGAGGTTGCGCCCGCAACCGCCGCGCTCGCCATCCTGGCGCTGCTCGGCCTTGCCGCCTTCCCGCCCTTTGGCATGTTCATCTCTGAGTTCCTGACTTTTGTCGCCGGTGTTACCGCCGGTCCCATGTGGCTGGTCGTCGTGGTCGCCCTCGGTCTTACCGTGGCCATCTCCGCGCTCACCCGTATCGCACTCAAGTCGGTATTCGGCCATGCGCCCCAGGGCATGGGCAAGCATGAGGCCCCGGCGCTCATGCTTATCCCCGAAATCATCCTGGCTGTCATGATCTTGTGGTTTGGCATTGCCACCCCGCTGCCCCTCGTGCACGGTGTGGAGACCGCTACCGGCATCGTGCTCGAGCAGAGCACCGAGGAACTTCACGCGACGCCGATGTACCGCGCTGTGTTCGGTACCGAGACCGCTCAGAGCGAGGTGGAGTAACGAATGATTGAAACTGAGAACAAGGTGTATGCCCGTCGCTGCGAGAGCCATGTCGAGGCCCTGCGCCGCGCCGTTCCGGGCTGCATCGAGAAGGTTGAGTGGCAGTGCGAGGACCAGCTGACGATCACCGTCAAGCAGGACAAGCTGCCCGAGGCCGTCCACTACCTGTACTACGAGCGCTACGGCTGGATTCCCGTGATTGTCGGCAACGACGAGCGCTCCCTGTGCGGCCGTTACGCCGTGTACTACGTCATCTCCATGGAGGGGGAGGACCCCGGCTGGGTTACCGTGCGTGCCGAGGTCGACCCCGCTAAGATGACGTTCCCGTCCGTGACGCCGTTCGTCCCCGCCTGCGTGTGGGGCGAGCGCGAGCTGCGCGATATGTTCGGCCTGATTCCCGAGGGTTTGCCCGACCGTCGCCGCCTGGTGCTTCCCGATGACTGGCCCAGTGGCCTGTACCCGCTGCGCAAGGACTCCATGGACTACCGCTTCCGTCCCGCTCCCGCGAGCGACATGGAAAACTATGAGTTCTTGGCCGACACCAAGGGCAAGGAGACCACGCTCGTCCCCATGGGCCCGCTGCACATTACCTCCGACGAGCCCGGCCACTTCCGCCTGTTTGTCGAGGGCGAGACGATCGTCGATGCCGACTACCGTCTGTTCTACGTGCACCGCGGCATGGAGAAGGTCGCCGAGACGCGCCTGAACTATGACGCCGTCACGTTCCTCGCCGACCGCATCTGCGGCATCTGCGGCTGCGCCCACTCGGTGGCCTATGCCGAGGCCGTCGAGCGCGCCCAGGGCATTCATGTCCCGCCGCGCGCCCAGTACATCCGCGCCATCATGCTCGAGGTTGAGCGCCTGCACTCGCATCTGCTCAACATTGGCCTGGCGTCGCACTACACGGGCTTCGACTCCGGCTTCCAGCAGTTCTTCCGCGTCCGCGAGAAGTCCATGGACCTGGCCGAGAAGCTCTCCGGTCACCGCAAGACCTACGGCCTCAACGTGATTGGCGGCGTGCGTCGCGACATTTTGGCTGAGCAGAAGCTCTCCACGCTCACGACCATCCACCAGCTGCGCTCCGAGGTTCAGGAGCTCGTCGACGTGCTGCTCTCCACGCCCAACTTTATTGAGCGTACGAGCGGTATCGGCATCTTGGACCGCAAGATTGCACGCGACTTCTCGCCGGTCGGCCCGCTCATGCGTGGCTCGGGCTATGCCCGCGACGTGCGCTTTGACCATCCCTTCGACGGCTACGCCGATCCGGACGTCCAAAAGATGCACGCCGCCACGGCCGACACCTGCGACGCCTTCGGCCGTACCGCCGTCCGCATCCAGGAGGTCTACGATTCGATCGACATGATCGAGACCATGCTCGAGAACTGCCCGTCGGGCCCCATCCTCACCACGGATTGGGAGTACACCCCGCACAAGTACGCCATCGGCGCCACCGAGGCGCCGCGCGGCGAGGACGTGCACTGGGCCATGCTCGGCAATAACCAGAAGTGCTACCGCTGGCGCGCCAAGGCCGCCACGTACAGCAACTGGCCGGTCCTGCGCTACATGTTCCGCGGCAACACCGTGGGCGACGCGGCGCTGATCGTCGGCTCGCTCGACCCGTGCTACTCCTGCACCGATCGCGTGACGGTGACCGATGTCGCCGCCAAGCGCGACCACGTGCTCGACAAGGAGCAGTTCGAGAACGTCTGGCGCGACAAGTCGCCGCTTGCGGGCGAGGGCACCTTGGCCGCTCCGCTCGATGAGGAGGCGCTCTAATATGCTGAAGCTTTGGAAGGTTAACGCCAAGGCCGGCGACGCGACGGTCAAGTACCCGTTTGCGCCGTTCCCCACCAATAAGGACATGCGCGGCAAGCCCGAGCACAATGCCGAGCTCTGCATCGCCTGCGGTGCCTGCGGCGTGGCGTGCCCGGCCGATGCCATTCGCATGGACACCGACCTTGCGGCCGATACCATTACCTGGTCGATCGACTACGGCCGCTGCATCTTTTGCGGCCGCTGCGAGGAAGCCTGCCCCATGGAGGCCATCAAGCTCACCGAGGAGTTTGAGCTTGCCGTCATGAGCAAGGACGACCTCACCAGCAAGAGCGTCTATACGCTCGAGCACTGCTCGCGCTGCGGCAAGCCGTTTGCCCCGCACAAGGAGATCGACTACGCAAAGCGCCTGCTGCAAAAGGCCGGCGGCATGGAGGCCGAGCAGGCTGCCCGTACCGTCGGTATGTGCCAGGAGTGCAAGCGCGAGCTCGACGCCCTGCGCGCCGCCTCGGCCGTAAAGACCGGCAACGCTGCCGGCATGGCTGCCAACGAGACGCTTGCGTCCGGTGAGCCCCAGGGCCCCGGCATGGAGTATCTGGGCGGCCACGGCGTGAACCCGGAGTATATCGACCGCGAGCTCAACCCCGATGCGCCCGAGATTCCCGCCGGTCCGGCGCCGGTCGAGGGCATCATCATGGATTTTGAAACGAAGGAGGAGTAACCATGGCCGAACCCACGCTTTTGCCCGAGCGGCTCCAGTACCGCCCGACCAAGATCGAGCTCGACGAGAGCATCGAGAAGGCCAAGGCGACCCTTCTTAAGAAGATCAAGCGCTCGGTGTACGTCTACCGTGTTGACTGCGGCGGCTGCAACGGCTGCGAGATCGAGATCTTCGGTTCCATCACGCCCGTCTTCGACGTCGAGCGCTTTGGCATCAAGGTCGTGCCCTCGCCCCGTCACGCCGATGTGCTGCTGTACACCGGCGCCGTGACGCGTGCCATGCGCATGCCGGCCCTGCGCGCCTTTGAGGCCGCACCCGATCCCAAGATCGTGGTGTCCTATGGCGCGTGCGGCTGCACCGGCGGCATCTTCTACGACAACTACTGCGTCTGGGGTGGCACGGACAAGATCTTGCCGGTCGATGTCTATATCCCCGGCTGCCCGCCCAGCCCCGCGCAGCCCATCTACGGCGTTGCCATGGCACTT
>WGSL01000056.1 GCA_014871665.1 Collinsella sp.
ATTGGCCAAATGCGGCCCGCGCAGCGTCGGCTGGTCCGCCGTTCGGTAGAACGGCGGAACCTACACAGCCTGTGCCAGCTTCTCGGCTCGCTCGGCGGCGGCGAGCGCCTCGATGACGGTGCCGAGCTGATCGCCCAGAAGGACGCCGTTGTAGGTGGAGTTGAAACCGATGCGGTGATCGGTCACGCGGTCCTGGGGCTGGTTGTAGGTACGGATCTTCTCGGAACGGTTGCCGTGGCCGATCTGGCTCTGGCGCTCGGCACCGAGCTCGGCCTGCTGCTTCTCGAGTTCCATCTCGTACAGACGGGCGCGCAGCATCTGCATGCAGACCTCGCGGTTCTGGATCTGGGAACGCTGCTCCTGCGACTGCACCACGGTGTTGGTGGGCAGGTGGGTGATGCGCACGGCGGAGTAGGTGGTGTTAACGCACTGACCGCCAGGGCCGGAGGCGCAGTAGGTGTCGATGCGCAGGTCGGACTGGTTGATCTGGACGTCGATCTCCTCGGCCTCGGGAAGTACGGCGACGGTAGCCGTGGAGGTCTGAATGCGGCCCTGGGACTCGGTCTTGGGAACGCGCTGGACGCGATGCACGCCGGACTCGAACTTCATGACGGAGTAGACGCGGTCGCCCTCGACCTTGAACTCGATGGACTTAAAGCCACCTGCCTCGCTAGGGCTGGAGTCGAGCACGGTGGTCTTCCAGCCGCGCGACTCGCAGAAGCGCTGATACATCTTGTAGAGGTCGCCGGCAAAGATGGCGGCCTCGTCACCACCGGCGGCGGAGCGAATCTCGACGATGGTGTTCTTGTCGTCGTTGGGGTCGCTCGGAATGAGCATGTACTTGATATCTTCCTCGAGCTGGGGAAGCTTGTCCTCGTTCTCGGAGATGTCCATCTGGAGCATCTCCTTCTCGTCAGCATCGGTAGTGTCGCGGAGCATCTCCTTGGCAGCCTCGATGTCATCGAGCGCGCCGATGTACTCGCGCGAAGCGGCGATGAGGTCGGACTGGTGCGCGTACTCCTTGTTGAGACGCGTGAACTCCTTGATGTCGGAGGCGACGGCCGGGTCGGAAAGCTTCTTCTCGAGCTCCTCGTAGGCCTTGATGATCTTTTCGAGCTTGTCGCGCATGGCAGGACTCCTTTATATGCGTGAAGGTGAAAATCGGCAGAATTGATGGGGCGCATGGCGCCACTGCGGGGGTAAGCCCGGCTAGAACATGTCGATCTTCAGATACATGCGCATCCCTTCGCGTATGGGGTACATAGTTGCGGTCTAACCCATACATGATAGCGTGCGCAGGCAAACCTGCATATAACCCGCACGGAATGATTGGTGCAAACAAACCTGACCCCATTGCACCAAGGGCTTGCTTTTTGGCTAGAGCGTTTGGAGTAGAGCGACGAGGAAGCGAATGCCCTGGAGGTAGGCGCGGCGGGTGATGCGCTCGTTGGTGCCATGGACGCCGCGATCACACTCGTCGTCATCAACCACAAAGGCCGAGAAGCGAATGCACTCAGGGCAAATGTGTTGGTAGTTGGCGGCGTCGGTCGCACCGATCACGGTCGAGGTCACAATTGCCACTGGCTCGAATGATCCGTTTTCCTCCGTCCCCTTTGGATCACGGAAATAGCGGGCGGCGATGGAGCGAACCGCCTCGAGACCGGGACCACCGATGCGCGGGGACGGCGAGGGTTCGGAGCTGCCGGGGCCCAGCTCCACTTCGACACGACCGGCAAGGTCCGCCCCGGCAACCGCATCACGGCATCGCGCCACAACGTCGGCCACGCTCGTGCCCTCGAGCATGCGGAAGTTGATATTAGCCCACATATCCTGCGGCATTACGTTGGCGCCGGTGCTGCCGCCCTCGATCTGCGTGGGCGCGCAGGTGGTCGTCACGAGCGGGTAGAGCTTCTTGCTGGCGAGGCACTCGCGCACGATGGTGTCCTTGTTGGAGGCAATCTCGTCGGCCGTGTAGAGCCCCAACTCGACGAGCTGGGCGGCAAGCAAGTCGGTCACGCGCGTCGGCCACTCGATATCGCAGATTGCGGTGATGGCGCGGCTGAGCACCTCGAGCGACGTGCCGCCGTAGGGGTTAGAAGAATGTCCACCCTCACTCTTCGTCTTGAGCACGATATCGGCATAGCCCTTCTCCGCGAGGTCGGCGTGCATGAGCCAACCCTCGCCCGCGCTGTACTCGGCAGCCGGAACGATGCGGTAGTCGCCCTCGTCGATCAGGTACTCAAGCTCAATGCCGCGCTCCTCGAGCGCGCGGCCAATGGTGCCTGCACCGTACTGCGCGGTTTCCTCGTCCTGGCC
This sequence comes from Collinsella sp., assembly GCA_014871665.1. Taxonomy (GTDB): domain Bacteria; phylum Actinomycetota; class Coriobacteriia; order Coriobacteriales; family Coriobacteriaceae; genus Collinsella. Next base: position 2,317 of record WGSL01000056.1, read on the forward strand.
AAAGGCCAGGAGCAGCGTGCGCTCGTGCTGCCAACCGTGCGCCAGCGCATACTCGACAGCCTCGAGAATGCCTGCGACCTGGTCCTTCATGTCGATCGCGCCGCGGCCCCAGATGTAGGTGTCGTCCACGCGCCCGCTAAAGGGGGCATGCGTCCAGTCAGCCTCGGTGCCGGGTACCACGGGAACCACGTCCATGTGGCCCATGAGCATAATGGGCTTGAGGACAGGGTCGGAACCGCCAAGCGTCACCAATAGCGAATGGTCGATAAGCTCGACCTTACCCGCCGTAAATACGTGCGGCCAAGCCTGCTGCATATACGCGCGCAGGTCGTCGAACGGCTGCCAGTCCACCGCCTCGGCATCCATACTCGAGATGGTCGGAAACGACAGCACGCGACCCAAGCGCTCGCACGCGCCAGCCTCGTCTATATCGGCAAAATCATCCTCATGCGCAAAGAAGCGCCAAACCTCGGCCATGACATCCTTTCGATTGTGATGACGAGGGCCGCCCCACCGGAGCGGCCCTGCCACATAAGCGTTTGCGGTCGGTTATTTGTCCTCGAGATAACGCGAGAGGAACTCGCGGGTGCGCTGGTGCTTAGGATTGCCGAAGAGCTCGGCCGGCGCGGCGTCCTCGAGGACCACGCCCTTGTCCATAAAGACCACGCGGTCGGACACCGTGCGGGCAAAGGCCATCTCGTGCGTGACGACGACCATGGTCATGCCGTCGGCAGCGAGCTTGCGCATGACCTCGAGCACCTCTCCCACGATCTCGGGGTCGAGTGCGGAGGTCGGCTCGTCGAACAGCATGATCTGCGGATTCATGCATAGGGCACGAGCGATGGCAACGCGCTGCTTTTGGCCGCCGGACAGGCGACCCACGGCGGCGTGCGCGAACTTCTCGAGCCCCACGCTCGTCAGATGCTCCATCGCGACCTTCTCGGCCTCGGCCTTGCTCATCTTTTTGAGCGTGACGGGCGCGAGCGTGCAGTTGTCGAGCACATCCATGTTGTTGAACAGGTTAAAGCCCTGGAACACCATGCCGATGTCCTCGCGCAGCTTGTTGATGTTGCAGCGCTCGGCCGTGAGGTCCTGGCCGTGGAACCAGATGTGGCCCGCGTCCGGGGTCTCGAGCAGGTTGAGGCAGCGCAGGAAGGTCGACTTGCCCGAACCCGAGGCGCCGATGATGGTGACGACCTCGCCGGGATTGACGGACAGGTCGATGCCCTTGAGTACCTCGAGCGAGCCGAAGCTCTTGCGCAGGCCCTCGACGCGGATGAGCGGCTCATTGGTCTGTGCGGCGGCCGCAACGCCGGTAATGGCGGTATCTGCCATGATGATTCTCCTCGTCTTGAGCCTAGTTGGAGCTGGGCAGCGTGACCGGAGCCTCGGCGCCGAGCTTTTTGCCAAAGGCCTCGAGCAGGCGGCTCGCCACGAGCGTCAGGATCAGGTAGACCACGAGCGCCACGCAGTAGACCTCCATCTGGCGGTAGTACACGCCGGCGACGGTGGTGGTGGCGTACATGAGGTCAAACACGCCGATGACCGAGAGCACCGACGAATCCTTGATGTTGATGATGAGCTCGTTGGTGAGCGCCGGGATCGCGTTTTTAATGCCCTGGGGGAACACGACTTTACGCATAGCTTGCCACTGCGACAGGCCCAGCGAGCGCGCCGCCTCGGCCTGGCCGGGATCGATGGACTCGATGCCGCCGCGCAGGACCTCCATCATGTAGGCGGTGGAGTTGAGCGAGATGGTAACGAGGCCGGCGGTGAAGGTGCTCCAAATCTGGTTGGCCTGGGCGGTCTCGAAGCCCATGCCGCGCAAAACGGTGAAGCCCGCGTAATAGATGAGCAGGCCCTGGACCATCATGGGCGTGCCGCGCACGATGGTGGAGTAGATGGTCGCAAAGCCGCGGCCGATACTCTTAAAGAAGCGCACCAGGTCGTTATCCACGCGGTCGAAGGTCTGAATACGCAGGAACACAAAGAGCAGCGCCAGGAAGAATGCGATGACGGTGCCGAAGGTGGCAAGCGCGATGGTGATCTCGATACCGCGAATGAAGAAGTCACCGCTCTTGTAGGTCATGTAGACCAGGCTCGACAAAAAGTCGCTGGGGTTGGAATCCGAGACAATGCTCACCTGCACCAGGTCGATAAACGACATGACGCAGCGGTCCACGAAAAAGATCGCCGCGATGGCGACCACGACGTAGCTGCCCAGGCGTGCGCCACGACGGCAGCGCTCGGATGCGAACGGCGACTTTTCGCGATAGTCGTTCCAGTGCATGAGCTTGGTGACCAGCGCCGCCGCCGACACGACGAGCCAGGCCCAAAGGATTGCCCAGAGGCAGTCTTGGAACACGCCCGTAGGCGCCAAGAAACTCATCGGCGTGGGGTTGCGCTGGCTAAACGCCAGGCCGAGCGCCGCGATGACGCTCGTGCCCAGGTATACATAACGGTGGTCTGCCTTGATAAAGGAGGCCAGGCGATTGATGGTTTTCATGCTGCCTCCCTATGCCGGCTGACGGTCGAGGCACGCGTCCCACATTTGGTCGCGCTCCTCTTGGCTAATGCCCTTGAGTGTCTTGTCGATGAGCTTAAGCAGTTTGTCCGAGCCCTTGCGGCAGCCGACGTTTGCCGTGACCTCCTGCTTAAAGCCCTCGCCCTCGGCAAATTGAATGGGGACGATGCCCGGGTTTTGGGCCATATAGCCCTTCTCGTTCTCGGTGTTGTAGGTCACGGCGTCGCAGGTGCCCTGCAGCAGGTTCGAAAACACCGTGGGGACCGAATCGACCGGGTTCTTGTGCACAACGCCCGGGATTTCGTCGATGACGGTATCGAGCATGGTGTCCTTTTGGCCGAGGACCGTAGCGCCGCTAAAGTCGCTGAGCTTGGTCGCATTTTGGTAGGGCGAGCCCTCTTTTACGAACAGGCCAAAGTAGCCAATGAAGTACGGGTCGGAAAAGCCGACGGACTCCTCGCGCTCGGGCGTGGCGCTCATGCCGGCAATGATGAGGTCGATCTGGCCGTTGTTGAGCGAATCGATAAGGCCCGAGAAACTCTGCTTGACGGCAACGGGCTCGCCACCGAGGGCCTTGCAGACGATCTTGGCGATCTGCACGTCGTAGCCATCGGCATAGGCACCCTGCACGTTGTCGATGGGGATGGTGTACTCGCTGGCCTCGGAGACCTGCCAGTTGTACGGGGCGTAGGCCGCCTCCATGCCAATGCGGATCTTATCCTTGCCGATCACGGAATCGGACAGGTCGTCGCGACCGCCGCCCGTCGTGGGCTGAACCACCTTGAGCGTTGACGGGCGCTGACAGCCGGCAAGCGCGCCGGCGACGACGGAAGCGCTCGCAGCGAGGGCGCTACCCAAAAAGATGCGACGGCTGCATACCGGCTGGCGCTGCGCATCGCACTGTTGGGGAGAATGCATAATCTGCCTTCCCTGTTGAATCGTATGCTGACGACTTAACAGGATATACGCCAGCGACCAGCAGCGCAGCACAAGCTCGAAAAATTAATAGACACACGGTAGCCATTGGGGACGCCGATGTTTTGGCAATGCCGGCGAGCGACGTCCAGAGCGAACAAGTGGCATGAAAAAGGCAAGGCATGACCAGAAGGTCTATGTCTTGCCTTTTGAATGACAACTTGTCGCTCTGGACGACGCGCAGCATCGACCGAGCGGCGGAACCTCTAGAGCAAGGTAACGCTAAAGCTGCGAACATCCGTCTCGCCGGGAGCCAAGGTGATGGTGTTGACCTTGTGCTCAAAGACGTCGTCCTCGGTGTCCATGGTGGTGTGACCGGTCCAGGGCTCGAGCGCCACAAACGGAGCGTCGTTGGCGGCAGACCACACGCCGATGTACTTAAAGCCCTCAAAGTCGATCTTGACGCCGTGGCCCGACTTGCGGCCGCGCAGTGTGAGCGTGGAGCCCGGAGTATCGGTGAACATGATGGCATCGTTATCGAAGCTGCGGTGCGTGATGGGCAGCACGTCCGAGTTATCGGGCGCCTTGTAGCTGCCCTCGAACGTCATAAGACCGTCGGGCGTGATGATGGGAGCCTCGTTGGTCCAAGCCTCGGTAAACGCCAACTCGTAATCCTCGAACGCCTCGTCCTCGGCACCGGGGGCGGGCACGTTAAATGCGGGGTGGCCGCCCACCGAGAACGGCAGGTCCACGTCGCCGGTGTTGGTGACGGCAAAGGTCTGCGTGAGGGTGGCGTCGCCGGTCAAGGCATAGGTCATGTTGAGCTTAAAGTGGAACGGGAACGCCTTGAGCGACTCGGGCGTATCGGTAATCTCGTACGTTACCGAGGAGCCGTCCTCCGAAACCTCGACCAGCTTGTGCTCGACAATGCGCGCGAGTCCGTGGCGCGGCATCTCGCAGGTACCGGCCGCAGACGTTGCCGTGTTGTTGCGCAGCGAGCCCACAATGGGGAACAGGATGGGCGCGTGCTTGCCCCAAAAGGCGGGGTCGCCCTGCCACAGATACTCGTTGCCGTTGAGGGCAAGGCTCGTGAGCTGGGCGCCCATGGAATCGATGGCCGCGGTGAGGCCGCCGCGCTTGATGGTAGTAACGGTAGACATGCTACTTCCTCCAAAAGTAAACAATAGTGTCGAGGGCTATTGTCCCACTCTTGGCGGCGGGACGGGACGGCAGGCGATTATTGAGTAGCCATAGCGGAATGAGCGGCGAGTGCCTACTGGGTATCCACGTAAAGGTCGAACCCGCCCTGCGGTGTAGTGTCGACCGTGTCGGGCGCCTGTGAGTTAAAGTTCACGGGGACCATGCGCTTTGAGGCGCGGAAGCGCGTGCCGTCGGTGGCGACGGGCGGTTCATCGACGGTGAGCTCGTAGTCGCCGGGCTTGAGCTCGATGCCGTCACCAGCGGAATTGACGTATTGATACTCGTCGATCGTCTGCCCTTTGAGCGTGCGCCCCACGATATGGATGAGCATTTGGCTGTCGCCGCGCGCGGTGTCCCACGTCGCGCCGTCCTTGACCTCGACCGACACATGTACCGAGCGCGTGCGGCCGAGCGATTGCTCGACAGACATCTCGACCTTGGCGGCGTCTTTTCGCTGTTGCTCAACATGGCTCCAGACGTTTCCAATTACCGAGCATGCGATAACGCCGGCCATGAAGGCGATAAGGATGGGGCCGAGCGGAGAGCGACGTCCTGCATCTTCCTCGCGAGACAGATTGGGGCGACGTGTGGGCGCGGGCGCCTGGGCACCCTGCGAGGGCACGTCGAGAATACTGAAGGATGCCGTGCTGTCGGGATCGATGGTGTGACGCGGCTGCGGGGTCTTTGCCGGCGAGATCGACATGTCGGCTGGCTCGCCGAGCGTGGCCGTAGCGTCGGCCTTGGCCTCGTCTGCCTCGGCCTGGGCCCAAGCTTGTTCGAAGGTCAGGGGCTCGACGGAATCGAGGGCGGCGTCCGAGTCGGCGGCGACGTCGTTGCCGGTCTCGTCCTCGTCGCTCGACACGTCACGCGGCGTAGGCTCGTCCCACCCCTCGTCCGGAGCCTCGCCCTCGCTATACCACCATTCAAAGTTATCGATATCCATACGGGGCGCCCCTTAGGCCTCGCAAATAAACACTCGCTAGTCTTATACCCCCAGACGGCACCGAAGCTCACCCGCGCCGGACACGAAAACCGTCACAACATTCGACGTTTTTCCTCGTTTGCGAGATTTTCATCGAATGTTGTGACGGTTTAGGCGGCAGCCACGCCGCGAATGTGACAAAGAGACTGTCCCTTTGTCACATTCTGTTAGAGTTGCAGGGATTGAATCCCGCTTATTCACGCGACATTGGAGTGACAACCTTGACCGCCGCAACCACGCCAAAAAGTAAGTCAACCGCCGCCGCGCTCTCCCCCGCGCGCACCAATCTTTGCCTGGCGCTGCTCGTGCTGTTGGGATTCTCGCTCGGCTGCTCCGAGTTCGTGGTCATCGGCATCGAAAGCGACCTAGCGACGGAACTCGGCGTATCGCTTGCCACCGCAGGCCAACTTATTAGCGTGTTCGCACTGATCTACGCTATCTCGACGCCGGTGCTCGCGCTCAGTACGGGGCGTTTTCGCCGCTACCAGCTGCTCGTGTGCTACAGCATCGTCTTTGTGCTCGGCAACCTGGTCATGGCGTTGGCGCCCAACTTCCAGGTGCTGTTTATCTCGCGCATCATCCTGGGCTCCGTCTCTGGCGCACTGCTCGCTGTGGGTGTGACGTACATCCCCGAGCTGCTGTCCCCGCAGCAAACTTCGTTTGCCATCTCGGTGGTATATGGTGCGTTTTCCGTGGCAATGGTCTTTGTCACTTCGATCGGCAAGTTTGTGGCCGACACACTCGATTGGCACGTGGCCATGTACGGCACGCTGGCCTTTGCCGTTCTGATCTGCGGAGCGCTCGTGATGTTTATGCCGCGCGCTGGGCAAACCGACGAACCTGCCACCTTTCGCGAGCAGGCGGGGCTGCTGCGCGAACCGAGCATCATCACCGGCATGCTCATCTTTTTGTTTGGCGTGGGCTCGGTCTATGTGTTCTACGGCTACGTGACGCCTTATCTTGAGCAGGTGCTGGGTATGGGCACGGTCGAAGCCAGTACCACGCTTATGGCCTACGGCGTATTCTGCCTGATCTCGAACATCCTGGGCGGATGGATCGATGCGCGCTTTGGCATGAAGGCGCTACTCGTAACGTTTGTGCTGCAGGCTGCGGCGTTACTCGGGCTGTTTGCCGTGGGCGGCACCATGCCGCTCGCGCTGGTCTTTGTCTTTAGCTTGGCGTTGCTCATGTACCTGTTCTCGGTATCGTGCATCACGCACTTTATGGATGTGGCACGCAGCCGCCATCCCAAGTCGATGGTACTCGCAAGTTCGGTTGAGCCCATGGCGTTTAACGTCGGCATCTCGTTTGGCACCGCAGTGGGCGGCGCCGTGGTAAGCAGCGTTGGCATTGCATATGTAGGCGCAGTGGGTGCCGCGTTCTCGCTTGTGGCCTGGGTGCTTACGCTGGTGACGATTAAGTTGGCTCGCTGGGAACGCAAGAGGGCGATGGCGCAGGCGTAGATGCGATACTCGAGCTCGATGATGGCGATCGAAAGGAAACCGCATATGCAACGTGTACTGTTCATCTGCTATGGAAACATCTGCCGCTCGACGATGGCCGAGTCGGTGTTTACCGAGCTCGTGCGCCGCGCTGGGCGCGAGGCGGAGTTTGCCATCGATTCCGCGGCGACCTCGACCGAGGAGATCGGCAACCCGCCACACCACGGTACCGTTGCCAAGCTACGCGAGGTCGGGATTCCCGTCGTCGCACATCGCGCACGTCAGGTGCGTCGCGCGGAGTATGGCGACTGGGACCACATTGTCTATATGGACGACGAGAACGCCCGCGCCCTGTACCGAATTTTTGGGAAGGACCCCGATGGCAAGATCTCGCGCCTGCTCGATTGGACCGATCGCCCCGGCGACGTGGCCGACCCCTGGTACACCGGCAATTTCGACGCCACCTACCGCGATGTACTCGCCGGTTGCACCGCCATGCTCGAGCAGCTGTAGGCGCTCGGGCGGCGCGGGCACACGGGCCACGCCATCGGCATAAAACGAGCGTGGGAGAAAATCAACGCTCATGAATGTGACAAAGAAACTGCCCCTTTGTCACATCCGGGACTAGCCCTAGACCGGCTTGACCTCCAGCTTTATCCCCTCGGCGCAGGAGTCGCCCAAAACATCCGAAAGGGCCCAGGTCGCATATAGCGGCAAATAGAGAACCGCTCCGTTGCGCTCAACGTTGCCTCTCGAGAAAACAATCCCGAGCCTTACGCCATATTCAGCCGTATCAAGCACATGACCGAGCGCAGCGTGCGCGTGGTAATAGGAGTCCGATTTAACCTCGATCGGAACAGCCGTCCCATCCGGTCCATCGACCACAAAGTCCACTTCACCGCGCTTTTTTGTCTGATAGTAGTAAAGCTGGCGATTTTGGGCAGCCAGCTGCTGGGCCACCACGTTTTCGTAAATGCCGCCCAGATTGGGCTCCTTGCTATCAAGATACGCCGCTTGGGCGACCCCAACGGGGTAGCGCGCCATCAACATGCCCGTATCCGATTGATATAGCTTGAACTGCGATGGTCGTGCCGTCTTGAGCAGGGGCGATTTTGGCTCGGTTACGATATCGGCTTTGAGAGCAACGCCGGCATCGACAAGCCATACAAAATCTCGCTGATACTTCTCGTAGTGCGCCTTAGGGTCAATGGAATTGAGCACGAAGCGCTTGTTTTCGCCCTCGAGCATAATAGGGAGCTGATCGTAGATGCTCTGCACCTGCGGGGCTCGCCCGCTTGCATACTTGGAGATATCCCGCCGGTACTGTTCGTTGAGCTCTGACTGCAGCTGACGAACAGAGGCAAGGTCGCCCCGCGTGTCAAGGAAACGCTGCACGACCTCCGGCATTCCGCCGACAACGGTATAGGTCCTGAAGTTTGCCATCATCGCGTCATGAATGTAATCAGGAATGGGCCTCTCGCTGATACACGCGTCACGTATCGTTTGGCGAGCCCCCTCGCTCACCCCGATTGCCCAGCAAAACTCCTCAAAATCGAGCGGGAACATCCTAAGCTCGTGAACATACCCCACGGGATAGGACCTGACGCCCTTGAACTGAGTCCCGAGCATTGACCCCGAAAACGCCCAGCGGCACCTCCCGTCCTCAACAAGGAACTTTGCCATCGTCATGATGTCGGGGGCCTCTTGGACCTCATCGATAAACACGAGCGTTTTGCCTGGCGCAATCGACTTTCCCGAAAGAAGCGTCACCCTGCTGATGAAATCATCGGCATTCCGCGCCTCGAGAAGAGCATCTTTTGCCTGGCGGTTTTCCATGAGGTTAAGCTCGATGTAGGTTGCATGGTTGGCTTTGCCAAATGCGCGAATCGAATAGCTTTTGCCAATCTGGCGAGAACCCGTAATGAATAAGGCCTTTTGCTCGGCAGACTTCAGCCAGCGCTCCAGCTCTGCCGCTATTTTCCTACGCAGCATAGGCTCTCCCCTCAATATCATCGAATGAAATGCAGAGTTTATATGCTTGATTATCGGTGAAATGAAGAGTTTTTAGAACCTAAAATCGGATGAAATGCAGAGATTTAGGATTATAAGCAAAAAAGAAGGGGCAGCCCCGGCGAATGTGACAAAGGGACTGTCCCTTTGTCACATTGCGCTCGACTACTCGTCGACGATCTCGGCAAGCCAGACGTTCAGCGTATCGACCTCGGGGCAGCAGAACTTTGCCGTACCGGGCTCGTTGCCAGGCACGATTCCGCCATAGCGCAGGATATCGATATAGGGAAAGCCCACATGGCAGGCCATGGCACACATCTTGCCGCGGTCTCGGTCGAAGTCGAAGACGTCACCCGGCTTGTGCCCGTGATGGCAGCGGCATGTGCCTAGCTGGTCCACGCAGCTCACGCGGATACGCGGACGCTTGCCACGCGGCGCACCGAGCGGCTTGCCCCCGCCCGCAGGCTTGACGCCGCCCTCGCCAGCATTACTCATGGTCGATCACGTCCAGGCAGGCCTCGATGGGAAGGCCGGCCGACTTGTCCTCTTGGTCGGCATTGCGCTCGATAAGCTCAGCCACCACACGCATGGCATCGGACGTCGCGCGCTGCAGACTCCAGCCTGCCATAACGCGGCCGACGAGCACCGCCGAGAACGTGTCGCCCGTGCCCGGGAAATAGACCGGTATCAGGTCGAAGGGAATCGTAAAGTACTCCCCCGCCACATGGTCGTAACCGATGACGACATTCGCACCGTCGACCACAGCGCTCGTAATGACCACCGACTTGGCGCCCAGGACACGCACGGCATCCACAAGAGCGCGGCCCTCATCAGGCGTGATTTGCTCGGCAATGGGCCTATCGGCAAGCAGGCACGCCTCGGTATAGTTGGGCACCGCGTAGTCTGCGCACTCCAGCAGGTGCCGCATAAGGCCAATCGTGGACTCGGGCACGCCGGCGTAGAGCTTGCCGTTGTCGCCCATGATGGGGTCGACGAACACCTTGGTACCCTTTTGCGCGCGACGGTGGCAGAAGTCCGAAATGATGCGCGTCTCTTCCTCGGTCACGATAAAGCCGGTAGAGATGGCGTCGAACTCAAAGCCGAGCTCCTCCCAGATGGCGAGGCTCTGGCGCACGTACTCGGTGGTGTCGTGGATGTAGAACTTGGGATAGTTGAGCGTATCGGACACAAGTGCCGTCGGCAGGTTGTGGATGCGGTAGCCCATGTGCGACAGCACCGGCAGCATGGCGGAAAGCGCGACCTTGCCGTAGCCGCACATATCGTTGATCAGCAGCAGCTGAGTGTTCTTCATGAGGGTCTCCCTTGGTTCGGGCACGGCGCAGCAGCGCCACAGTGCGACTAAGTGTAGCGCAGGGGACGTTGTGAGCGGGCGCTACGGTCGCGAAGAGCGCATTGTTGCGAAAAGGTTACGAAAACGAGGTAGTCGTTGGGGACGTTCTTAAATGACTAGTCAAACAAGAACGTCCCCAACGACTATCCCGGCAATTAGCCCAAGGAGTGTCCCCAAGTGCCGGCACATAAGGAACGTCCCTAAGTGCCAAAACGACTGGTCGGGCAACGCCGATGTTTTGGCGAAGTCAGCGAAAACCCGCCAGAGTGAGCAAGGTGCCTTGAAACGAGGCGGCATTGACCTTCTGGTCATGCCGCCGAAGTTGAAAGGCAGATTGCCGCTCTGGCGGG
>WGSL01000057.1 GCA_014871665.1 Collinsella sp.
TCCAAGGGTTATACCCTAAGAGCAAACCACCCCTTTTAGGGGTGGTTTTGATTTGGTGGTGCAAAGAAACCTGGCTCCTTTGCACCACCACAAAGGTGCCTGGCCCCTTTGTGGTGGTTTTGCCAGCTTAAGCGGTGGGGAGTCCCGGCGTGTTAGCCGGCTGCTGCGGCTTGAGGCGGGCGTTGTGCCAGATGATTTGGATGATGTAGCCGAGCATAAAGACAAAGGCCACGCCGCTGATGAAGCCGCCTACGAGGGGAAGCCCCGTGAGGGCGCCTGCGATTACGCCACCAACGGCTGCCATGGCGTAGCGGTTCTGGCTGTGTCCGACCATGCGTGCAATCGCGCACCCTGCAAAGGCATTCGACACCAGCGCGATGCCAATGACACCGCACATGAGGGCTCCGGCAAGCGACAGACCGGCGATAGAGATAATCAGCAGTAGGACGGCGGGGACGATAACAATCGTGCCCAGAAGACCGCTCACCCACAGAGGCATGGGGCGCTGGTGGAGCATGCCGGCGGCGCTGGCGGTCGCGCGCGGAAAGACGAGCTCGAGCAGTAGAGCGACAAAGCAGGTCGAGAGTGCCGCGGCGACGATACCGCCGATGGCATCGTTAACGGTGGAAGTATCCTCGTTCTCGGTGTGGTCGATCTTGAGCGCGCCGACCTCGGCTCCCGCGGCGCGCTCGGGGTCCTCGGAGACGTGCGCGTTCACGGTGCCGGTGATGTGGGCGTTCTTGCCCAGGATGAGCTTGTCGGCCCAAACCTCGACATCGCCCTCGACGGTGCCATCGATGGTCACCGTGTCGCCTGCAAGCGCTGCCGACTTGGTAGAGCCGCGCAGGGCAACCGTCTTGCCTATCGCATAGAAACAGTTGGCGGTGCTGTCGGAATTGAGCACGACATGCTGACCGACGACCGTGACGCTGCCATCAACCGTGGTCTTGGCGATATCGATAGTGCGTGCCGCCAAGCGGACGGCGCCGCCCACCGTGCAGTCGCGGATGGAGAGGCTCTCGCCTGCTGCAATTATGTCGCGGCCGATGGACGCATCGTCCAAGTTGAGGGCCTGACCTGCCCAGTACAGGTCACCTTCGACGCCGGACGAATTGGCGTCATTGTCGGTCGCAAGTACGTTGCCTGCGGTGTCCGTGCCGGCGAACGACGCCGTGGGAAGCGCGGTGACCGCTAGAGCGATGAGCGCGAATAAGATCGTGATGCGGCCCCACGCTTTACGGCGCTGGGTCGACGGAAATTGATTACAGGGCATAGTGAATCCTTCGTCAGATGCTCGACATGCACCTAACAGGGTACCCAACGCGTGGGCGCTCTAAAAGAACCTCTCGGTTGCATTTCGAAGGATGAGCCCGCGCCACCTACTTTTTGCGGTGCAAAAAGCGTGCGATGTCATCCTCGGTGGGGCTTTTGATATCAAAGCGCAGCGACAGCCAGCGTAGTCCCATGGTCACCACGACGCAAACGACCAGTGCGACGACATTGCTGACCAAGCCGCTCATGACAAGGCAAACATAGCTTGCCGATCCGGCGATGGCCGCGATGGCATAGAAGTTGGTGCGTTGGAAGATACCCGGCACCACACCCATAAAACCATCTCGCAGCATGCCGCCGCCCACCGCGGTAAAAAAGCCCATCATGATGCACACCGCCGGCGCAAAGCCGTAGACCAGCGCCTTGTCTGCGCCGGTTGCCGCATAAATACCCACCGAGATGATATCGAGCAGGGGAATGAGCTTTTCGGGCTTGTCGACGATTGCCGGGAAGATGTAGATGATGGCCGCGGTGGCGATGGAGAGCGGGAGCGCCATCGGTTGGTTGAGGATGTAGACGTTGCCCACCTGCAGCGTCATATCGCGCAAAAGACCGCCGCCCAGTCCACAGACCACGGCGAGCGCGACGGCGCCCACCAGGTCGAGTTTGTGCTCGCGTGCGACCAACACGCCCGAGATCGATGCCGCGACGACGGCGAACATCTCGAGCCAAAACGGGATGGCAACCATGGCATCCGAGGCGTGTGCGGTAACGATCATAGCGGCGGCAACGGGCAAGATGGGGTCCTTTGAGTTACGGGTTTAGACAATGCCCGTACATAGTACATGTTCGGCGCCGATTGCGACCCTATTGCTCGGCAAACGGTCGGGACTGGGTACGGTCATAGGTTCCATGTTTGGGGATCCGGGTTGATGCTGAACGCGATGGGGGCGTGGTCGAATAGGAGGGATGTCCAAATTTTGAGCTCCGCTCAAAATTTATCCGGTCGGCTTGCGCCGACCGCGCTGCGCTAAAAACGCGCCACGGGCGCGTTTTCTTTACGCTCCGGGCCCTGGCGGGTTCGAATCCCTCCTCCTCCGCCGTGTTTGCTTGTTGGGGACTCAAAACAAAAAAGCTCCCATTCTCGGGAGCTTTCTCAACCAAAATGGCGGAGGAGGAGGGATTCGAACCCTCGTGACCTTATACAGGCCAAACGGTTTTCGAGACCGCCGCATTCAACCACTCTGCCACCCCTCCGCGTGGGGTAAAAACAAAGCAGGCTCGAAGGCCTGCTTTGGAATTAACTGGCGGAGAGTCAGGGATTTGAACCCTGGAGACGCTTTTGACGCCTACACGATTTCCAATCGTGCTCCTTCGGCCACTCGGACAACTCTCCGTTAAATGCGAAAGTCAGTATACACGAGGAATCGCAAAGTGCAAACAGAAAAGTTGGCATTTTTTAAAACGCTTGGCCGCGTTTGGCGTTGCAGCGGGGTTTGAGATGCCAAAAAACGGCTTCCGACCAGCGTAGTTGATCAACTCAATTGTTCAAAAGGGGTATTTATAAGCGATTTGGCAATGAATTTAAAAATCTTTGGGTGGTGCTGTGGGCCACTGGTATGCATTTTGTGACCACAACCATGCGCCCGTTGACCTGCGACTTGGCTCAGCTTGTCCTCACGGCACCGTATCTTGTCCACAGATCCGTCAAGCTTTTGGTCAGCATTTGGTTGGAATGCGCATGAAACGTCGTGCGAGTATGGGCATATGTGGAGGTCATGAGGTTGTAGCTGCATATTCTTGCAGCCTAGGAGGTTGAAAGATATTATTACCAAGTCTTTTCCTGCTTCAGGCGCACCTTCACGACCTGAAGCCACATTTGCCCAGAGGAGGTGACAATATGAAGGCTTATGAACTGCTGTTCTTTGTTGACCCGTCGCTCGACCCCGAGACTCGTCTCGCTGTTATGAAGCGTATCGATACCACGATCGCTGAGGGCGCTGGCAAGGTCGACTCCGTTGACGAGTGGGGCAAGCGCAAGCTCGCCTACGAGATCAACGACCTCACCGATGGTGACTACACCCTCATCAACTTCCACGCAGATCCTACCCAGATCGCCGAGCTTGATCGCGTCCTGCGCATCACCGACGCTGTGGTCCGCCACATGATCGTCCGTCGCGACGACCAGGAGTAAGACTGTCGTTTTGGACTGGGCTTGTGCCCCAAGAGGAAGTAGTGAGTTATGAGCATCAATCGAGTGAACATCACCGGTAACCTCACCCGCGATCCCGAGCTGCGAGCCACCGCCGGCGGAACCCAGGTTCTGTCCTTTGGCGTCGCCGTGAACGATCGTCGCCGCAACGCGCAGACTGGCGAGTGGGAGGACTATCCCAACTTTGTCGACTGCACCATGTTCGGCACCCGCGCCGAGGCCGTGAGCCGTTTCCTGGCAAAGGGAAACAAGGTCGCGATCGAGGGCAAGCTGCGCTACAGCTCTTGGGAGCGCGACGGCCAGCGCCGGAGCAAGCTTGAGGTCATCGTCGATGAGATCGAGTTTATGAGCTCCCGTGGTGGCCAGGGTGGCTACGATCAGGGCGGTTACGCCCCCGCAGCGCCCGCGCCCGCAGCACGTCCTGCCGCACCGGTGGCCACGCCGCCTGCGGTCGACGTCTACGATGAGGACATCCCGTTCTAAGGGTTGTTCACCTATTTTTGAGTGAGAGGCGGCTTCGGTTCGCCGAAGTTGCCAAATGAAAGGTATTTTGACATGGCTAATGATTTTTCTGCACGTCAGCCGCGTCGTAAGTACTGCCAGTTCTGCAAGGAGAACACTGAGTTCATCGACTATAAGGACACTCAGCTTCTCCGTAAGTACATGACCGACCGTGGCAAGATCAAGCCCCGTCGCGTCACTGGCGCTTGCACGCAGCATCAGCATGACATCGCCAACGCCATCAAGCGCGCCCGCGAGATGGCTCTCCTGCCGTACACCGTCCCCGTGGTTTCCTCTCGTGGCAACCGCGACCGCGGCTAAGAAGGGAGACGCATCATGAAGGTTATTCTTCTCGATGAGATCAAGGGCAAGGGCGGCGAGGGTGACGTCGTAGAGGTCGCTCAGGGTTACGCTGAGAACTTCCTGTTCCCCAAGAAGCTCGCTGTTGCCGCCACCAAGGGCAACCTCAAGCAGCTTGACGAGCGTCGCAACAACATCGCCAAGCGCGAGGCCGTCCGTCTGGCTACCGCCAACGAGACCAAGGCTGCCTTCGAGGGCAAGACGGTCACCGTTGACGTCAAGGTCGGCGACGAGGGCATCCTCTTTGGCTCCGTTACCGCCGCTATGATCGCTGACGCCATCAAGGCTCAGCTCGGTATGGACATCGACCGCAAGCGCGTCGAGCTCGGTAAGCCCATCAAGGTTGCCGGTGCCCACACCGTTGCCATCTCGCTGTACCGCGAGATCAAGGCCGAGGTTGTCGTTCTCGTCGGCGTTACCGCCGAGGAACTCGCTGCCGAGGCTGAGGTCGAGGAGGCCGCTGAGGTCGCCGAGGCCGAGACCGCCGAGGTCGAGACTGAGGCTGCTGCCGAGTAGCATTTGCTGCAACGCAACAATCTTGTTCTAAGAAGGGCGCTCTGGGAAACCAGGGCGCCCTTTTGTTTTTTGCGCTGAGTGAGTGTCATGGTGAACGTTGCGTAGAAGTCCTATATACAGGACCGTTCATCCGTTTCGTTCGGTGATGATTGCCGGGGCGCGGCCCGTTTTGGGACCGTGGCTGATACTATGGATGCTCGCAAGCGATATGAATGAGGATGCTCATGGCATATGACGAAAGGGAGATGGGGCTGACGGTCGAGGACCGTGGCTCCAAGTTGGGTCTCCCTCAAAACCAAGATGCAGAGGCCAATGTACTGGCCGCCATGCTGCTGTCGCCCGAGGTGGTCGAGGAGGCCCAGGTCGAGCTGCAGCCCGATGACTTCTACCGGCCCATTCATAAGACCATCTACACCGCGATGGTCGATATGTACAACAGCCGCATTCCCATCGACTCTATCTCGCTGATCGATTACCTGCGCAGTATCAACAAGCTTGATGCCGTGGGCGGCGAGGCCTACATTTTGGAGCTGATGGGTCAGACCCTGTCGCTCGTGAACTGGCAGCACCATGCCGCCATCGTCCGTCGCGACTCGATGCTGCGCGAGCTGATCGGTGCCACCAACGAGATCAACGCACTGGCCTATAACGCCCCTACCGACACCAAAGAGGTCGTGGAGCTGGCCGAGAGCAAACTGCTCAAGGTCACGGCGCGCGAGGTCAAGTCGAGCTATAAGACACTGACCGAGTTTATGGTCGAGGCCTATAACGAGGCCGAGGAAGTGTGTAAGGCCGGCGGACAGGCCGCGGGCGTGCCCACCGGCTTCCCGTCGCTCGACCGCATGCTTATGGGTTTCCGCGAGGGCCAGCTCATCATTATCGGCGCCCGCCCTGCCGTGGGTAAGACGTCGTTCGCTCTGAACTTGGCGCTGAATGCCGCCGCTGCGGGCTATACCGTCGGCTTCTTTTCGCTGGAGATGTCGGGCAAGGAAATTGCCCAGCGCCTGATTTGCGCCTACGCCATGATTTCAATCAGCGACTTCCGTACGGGCCGCATTAGTCCCGAACAGTGGGCCAACATCAACGAGGCCACGCAGACCTTGTCTAAGCTCGACATTCTGATTGACGATACGCCCGGCACCACGGTGACCGAGATTCGCGCCAAGAGCCGCCGCATGCTCCACAATAAGGAGAAGGCCATCATTATCCTGGACTACCTGCAGCTGGTGAGTCCTCCGCCGGGACGTCGCTCCGAGAGCCGTACCGTCGAGGTCTCCGAGATGTCGCGTGGTTTAAAGATCATGGCCAAGGAGCTTAAGATCCCGCTCATTGCGCTGTCGCAGCTGTCGCGTCAGGTCGAGTCCCGTACCGGCAAACGCCCGCAGCTGTCCGACCTGCGTGAATCGGGCTCCATCGAGCAGGACGCCGACATCGTTATGTTCTTGGACCGCTCCGCCGATGAGGCCGAGGCCTCGCGTGACGATCGACCCGACGAGGGCGTTACGCGTATCGTCGTGGCCAAGAACCGTTCGGGCCCGATCGGTGACGTCGACCTGATGTTCCTGCCGGCATCCACCAAGTTCTATGAGCTTGATGGGGCGCATACCGAGGAGTAGGACAGGCGCCCGTTGCACGGGTATACTGGGAATGTTTTGTGCTTCTGCGTGCCAGCGTGGCGCGTAGACAGTCCATGAATGTAAGGAGTAAACATGCCGTCAACCGTTTTGGTCGGTGCCCAGTGGGGCGATGAGGGCAAGGGTAAAATCTGCGACCTGGTCGCCGGCGACTTCGATGCCGTCGTGCGCTATTCGGGCGGTAATAACGCCGGCCACACCATCGTCGTCAACGGCAAGAAGTACGGCCTGCACCAGGTGCCCTCCGGCATCATGTATTCCGACCATATGTCGGTAATCGGTAACGGCTGCGTCGTCAACCCCAAGGTTGTCCTTGAGGAGATTGACATGTTCGAGGCCGACGGCATCACCACCAAGAACCTCAAGATCAGTGGCAACGCGCACATCATCATGCCGTACCACATCGATCTGGATGGTGCTTTTGAGCAGAAGCTCGGCAAGAAGAACATCGGTACCACCAAGCGCGGCATCGGTCCGTGCTACCAGGACAAGATGGCCCGCATCGGCCTGCGCATGCAGGACATGCTGGACGAGGCGCTGTTCCGCGACAAGCTGGAGACCGCTCTTGCCCGCGTGAATCCCGAGCTGGAGCTCATCTACCACCTGCCCACCTACACCGTGGACCAGATCTGCGACGAGTACCTGCCCATGGCCGAGCGCCTGCGCCCCTACATCACCGAGACGAGCCTGCTGCTCAACAACATGATCGACGAGGGCAAGGACCTGCTGTTCGAGGGCGCCCAGGCAACGCTGCTCGACATTGACCACGGCACCTATCCGTACGTGACGTCTTCCAACTGCACCGCCGGCGGCGCCATCACCGGCTCTGGCGTCGGTATGAAGAATGTCGACCGCGTGCTGGGCGTCATGAAGGCCTATATCACCCGCGTCGGTTCGGGCCCCATGCCCACCGAGCTTTCCTATGAGTCCGAGGCCGGCCATACGCTGACCGAGGAAGGCTATGAGTACGGCGTGACCACCGGCCGCCGCCGTCGCTGCGGTTGGTTCGATGGCCCCATCGCCAACTACGCCTCGCGTGTCAACGGCCTCACTGATATCGCCATGACCAAGCTCGACGTGCTTTCGGCTTTCGATACCATCAAGGTGTGCGTTGCCTACGACGTCGACGGCGAGCGGTACACGAGCGTGCCCGAGCATCAGGTTCGTTTTGAGCACGCCAAGCCCATCTACGAGGAGCTCCCGGGCTGGAAGTGCGATATCACCGGTTGCCGCAGCTTTGACGAGCTGCCGCAGGAGGCTCAGGACTACGTGGCGTTTATCGAGGATCTGGCACACACCCGCGTGACGTTCATTGGCGTCGGCGCCGGTCGCGAGCAGATCATCAACCGATTCTGGAAGTAATCGGCACTATTTGGTTATTGCGATATACCCCTTTGCAGCCCGGACGGGCGGCCGAGGGGTATATTTGCTTGCAAAGGGCTCGCGCGGAGCGGGCCGTTCATCCATAGAGGAGGCACCCTTGAAGGCGGACACTCAAACCATCGACATCCTGTTGTTGGGCAGCGGCGGCCGCGAGCATGCTCTGGCAGCAAAGCTCGCAGCATCACCGCGCGCCGGCAAGCTCTACATTGCGCCGGGTAACGGCGGCACCGCGAGTTGCGGCGAGAACGTGGTTCTCGACGATTGCGATCCTGCGGCCGTGGCGGCGTTTGCCCAGAGCCACGGATGCGGACTCGTGGTGATTGGCCCTGAGGCTCCGCTCGTGGCGGGCGTAGCCGATGCCGTGCGCGCGGCGGGTATTCCCTGCTTTGGCCCGGGTGCCGAGGGCGCTCAGATGGAGGGCTCCAAGCTGTTCTCCAAGCAGCTCATGGAGCGTGCCGGTATCCCGACGGCAGCCTATGGCTCGTTTACCGACGAGGCTTCGGCTCTCGCCTACGTGCGCGAGCAGGGCGCACCGCTGGTCGTGAAGGCTGACGGCCTGGCTGCAGGCAAGGGCGTTATCGTGGCGACCGAGCTCGAGCAGGCCGAGGAGGCCGTGCGCGAGTGCTTTGGCGGCACCTTTGGCGATGCCGGCAATACCGTGGTCATTGAGGAAATGCTGGTTGGCCCCGAGTGCTCGCTGCTGGCCTTTACCGACGGCAAGACCGTGCGTCCTATGGCCACTTCGCAGGATCACAAGCGTGCACTCGAGGGCGACCTTGGCCCCAACACCGGTGGCATGGGCGTCTACAGCCCGGTGCCCATCGTGACCGACGAGGAGCACGCCACCATGGTGAAGGTCATGGAGCAGACCGTGGCCGAGCTCGCCGCCGAGGGCATCGACTACCGCGGCTGCCTGTACGGCGGCTTTATGCTTACCCCCGCCGGCCCCAAGGTGCTGGAGTTCAACGCCCGCTTTGGCGACCCTGAGACGCAGGTCGTGCTGCCGCGCCTCAAGAACGACCTGGTCGAGGTCATGCTGGCTTGTGCCAACTGTGAGCTCGATCAGATTGAACTCGACTGGCGTGACGAGTGGGCTGTGGCTGTTGTCCTGACGAGCGCGGGCTACCCCGGCAGCTACGAGAAGGGCAAAGTCATCACCGGTATCGCCGACGCCGAGGCCATGGAGAGCGTGACCGTGTACCATGCCGGCACCGCCGTGGTGGACGGTCAGCTCGTGACCAACGGCGGCCGCGTGCTTGCCGTGACCGCGCTGGGCGACACGTTTGAGAACGCCCGCAACCTTGCCTACGAGGCCTGCGAGAAGATTGATTTTGAGGGCAAGACCCTGCGTCATGACATCGGCCTGCGCGCGCTGCGTGGCCGCGACGCCTGGGATGCCTAAAGTCCGAGAGGGATGAGACGGATGGACGAGAAGAACGAAGAGCTCGTGGACGCGCAGATCGTCGAAGAGGACAGCCGCATGTATGGGCACGCCGAGGGCGAGCCTGGTGGCGAGGTCGCTGACGAGCCGGCGCTGGTGCTGGGCGACGACGACCCGCACGATGCCGAGCTGCACGAGAAGATTCTTTCGGAGGAGTGCGCCTGGAAGGGCAAGATCCTCGACGTCCACCGTCTTGAGGTTGAACTGCCCAACGGTCACCGTAGCGCCCGCGATATCGTTCGCCATCCGGGTGCGGCGGCCGTTGTGGCACTGACCGAGAGCGGCAAGATCGTACTGGTGCGTCAGTACCGCACCGCCATCGACCGCGTGACGGTCGAGATTCCCGCCGGCAAGCTCGACCCAGGCGAGGACCCGCTCGATTGCGCCAAGCGCGAGCTGCATGAGGAGACGGGCTTTAGGGCCGGTCGCATTCGCTTTTTGACGTCGATTGTCACGTCCTGCGGCTTCTGTGACGAGATCATTCACATCTACCTGGCCACCAAGCTCGAGTTCGATGCACCCAACCCCGATGATGACGAGTTCGTCAACGTGGACCTCGTTCCGCTGCACGAGCTGATCGACGCCGTGCTCGACGGCAAGATCGAAGATGCTAAGACCGTCGTGGGCGCCTTGGCCTGCGATAGCATCGCGCATAGGTTGGGCGGAACTGAGCTTTAAAAGCGAGGGCGACCCTGGGGCAAACACCACTGATTATTTGCCCCAGGGTCTTACGTTATTGTTTTATCTCCGAGGACTGCATGTTTAAGAGGTTTCTTTCGTATTACGAGCCCCAGATGGGGCTTTTTGTTGCTGATACTGTTTGTGCTCTGGTGCTTGCCGCCATTGACCTGGCGTTTCCTATTATTCTGCGCAATCTGACCGGTGGGCTGTTTACCCAGGGTCAGGCTGCCATTATGCAGGCGCTCGGTATTATTGCGGTGGGCTTGGTGTTGATGTACACCGTCCGCTGCGCCTGCCGCTACTTTGTGAGCTATTGGGGTCACGTGATGGGCGCACGCATGGAGTCCAAGATGCGCGAGGACCTGTTCGACCAGTATGAGCGCTTTAGCTTTGCGTACTTCGACCACAACAGCTCGGGCGACATGATGAGCCGCGTGGTCAACGACCTGTTCGATATCTGCGAGGCGGCGCACCACGTGCCCGAGTGGATCATCATCTGCGGCATCGAGATCATCGGCTCGTTTGTGATCCTCTTTACCATCGCCCCGGTGCTGGCGCTTGCCATGGCCGTGGTGACGGCGGCGTTTGCGGTCATCATGTTTTGGCAGAACATGCGCATGCGCGAGGTCTTTAGCGACAACCGCAAAAAGATCAGCGGCATCAATGCACAGCTGCAGGATTCGCTGGCGGGCATGCGCGTGGTCAAGAGCTTTGCCAATGAGGAGACCGAACGTTTCAAGTTCCGCGCCTCCAACAATCGCTATCTTTCGTCCAAGGAGAACATGTATCACGCCATGGGCGTTTATACCGCGACGTATGGCCTGCTCTCGGGCGTGCTGTACGTGATCGTGGTGCTGCTGGGCGGCTGGCTGGTCGCCCAGGGACAGCTGCAGGCGGTCGATATGGCGACCTTCGCGCTCTACATTTCGCTGTTCTGCACGCCGCTCGAGACACTCGTCAATTCGGCCGAAACGTATCAGAAGGCTATCGCCGGCTTTAAGCGTATGGACGAGGTGCTCTCGACCGCGCCGGATATCCAGGACAAGCCGGGCGCCACGGATCTGCAGGTGACTGCCGGCGCCGTGGAGTATCACGACGTGTGCTTTAACTACGAGGATGTTGAGCTGGGCGAGGGCGATGCCGACGAGCGTCCCGTTATCGACCATATGGACCTGTCCATCAAGCCCGGGCAGACCATCGCTTTGGTTGGCCCTTCGGGCGGTGGCAAGTCCACGACCTGTTCGCTGCTGCCGCGCTTTTACGACGTGGCTGCCGGATCCATTAGCATCGACGGCCAAGATGTGCGTGACGTGACGCAGCATAGCCTGCGTCGTGCCATCGGCCTGGTGCAGCAGGATGTCTATCTGTTTGACGGTACGATTGGCGAGAACATCGCCTACGGCAAGCCGGGCGCTACGGCAGGAGAGATCGCCGAGGCCGCCCGTCGCGCCAACATCGATGCCTTTATCGAGTCGCTTCCACAGGGCTATGACACGGTCGTGGGCGAGCGCGGCAGCCGTCTTTCGGGCGGACAGAAGCAGCGCGTTGCCATCGCGCGCGTGTTTCTCAAGAACCCCAAGATCCTGATTTTGGACGAGGCGACGAGTGCTTTGGATAACGAGAGCGAGGAGGCGGTCCAGGAGTCGCTCGAAGAGCTGGCACGCGGCCGTACCACAATCATCATCGCCCACCGCCTCTCGACTATTAAGCATGCTGACGAGATTGCGACCGTTGAGCATGGTCGCGTTGTGGAACGTGGCACGCACGAGGAGCTTCTCGCCCGTGGCGGCACCTATGCCCGTTACTATCGAATGCAGTTCGAAGGTGCGCGTGCGCACGAGCTCGACTGATTGATATGACAGGAAGTTTATGGCTGACAAGAACCCTTTGACTCCGGAAGAAGTGACGGAGTTATTCTCCGAAATCGATGCATCCGGTGTCTTGGATCCCACGCTTGCCAAAAAGCGAACCGAGCGCATGCGTGAGAAGGAGGCTGCGGCCAAGCGCGGTGACAAAGCGGCGCTAGCGCAGCTGCGCAGCGAGGACCGCGCGAGCCAGGCAAAACATATCGACCCGCTGTCCGAGGACGATCCTTCGGGCTCGCAGGTGAGCCATACCATTACGAAGACCGCGATGGCCGTGGTCATCGGTATTTTGGTGCTGATCGTGGGCATGCAGATCGGCTACGGCGTGATGCGTCGTCTGAATACCGCCAACCTGTCCGAGAGCGTTTCGGTTGATACCGTTTCTACAGCACTCAAGGGTGGACTCGAGTGGGGCAACGGCTTTACGCAGTTCCCGCTCGACTTTACCGTCGATGAAGCCGATGAGCGTACGGGCACGG
Source organism: Collinsella sp. (assembly GCA_014871665.1). Lineage (GTDB taxonomy): Bacteria > Actinomycetota > Coriobacteriia > Coriobacteriales > Coriobacteriaceae > Collinsella. The sequence goes on from WGSL01000057.1 coordinate 12,345, forward strand.
TCGAGGTGACGGTGTTGGACACATCGTCTGCCAACGAGCTCGAGCTGCTGTCCAACGGGCAGATCCAGGCCGCGGCACTTGCGACCAACGCGCTGCTCAACGATAAGATTGACCGCGTGGTGTACAACGTGCACGCCTATATCGACGAGGATAGCAACATTCAGCACGATTCCTTCTTTGGCATGTTTCCCGCCCGGGGCCACCAGAGCGCCATCCTGACGTTCGTGTGGACCAAGAGCTCATCCAACGCCACGAGTATCGACTGGAAGATGCGCATCGTGAGTATGGATGACACCATCGCCGAGCGCATTCAGAAGCAGGTGAACTCGGTGTCGTCGTTGATTGAGGACCCGGTGGTGAGCCAGACCAAGATTGACGAGGAAAAGGCCGAGCGTGACCTGGAACATCGTCTGCATGGCCGCGAGATTTTCCGCGGCGGCAAGCCCGATCGCACACCGTCCGAACTGCTGGAGCAGGACAAGAAAAAATAAGACGCCATCATCCCGCGTGAGCCACAAGCCCCGCGGGATGATTTTTTTGGGGCTTATAGGACAAAATGTGTGTCCACGTTGGGGGCATCGGCGCAGGTCGATG
>WGSL01000058.1 GCA_014871665.1 Collinsella sp.
AACTTAGCCCGTGCCGGGGCCGCTGAGCCCTGACCTGCCAATATGAGATAGGTTTATTTTGGTAGGTTTTATCAGGGGAAATACTGCTGTGTCTATCTACTGATCTGAAATCTGACTACTGAATAGACTGTCTAACTAAATAGCGAGCGGCATTAACCAGCCCTTTTGCTTGCGCCCGGGAGGGACGCATATGAAGTTTATCGCGAGTTCCGCACGCAAAGGAAAGCACTTAATGTGCTTTCCGTCTTGCGCAGGACTGTAGAGCAGGAAACTTTATCCGCGGACCCCGCCGGGAATAGCAAAAGAGCGACCCCTGTACGGAGTCGCCCTTGTTGATCTGCTTATGTTTAGCTGTTACTCGGCGTCGTGGTGACGGCGGGGCTTGCGGCCTCCGTTGTCACCGGGACGGCGCGGACGGTCGCTGCGCTCGGAGCGCTCGCGACGCGGACGCTCACGGCGCTGGAAGTGCTCGCCGTCGCCCTCGGAGGCACCCTCGGCGCGAGCCGGGGCCTCGGGCTTATCCAGACGATCGAGCGAAATTTTGCCGCGGTCGTCGACCTCGATGACGACGACCTTGACCTCGTCGCCCACATTGAGGACGTCCTCGACCTTCTCCACGCGGCCCTTGGCGACGCGGGAGATGTGCAGCAGGCCGTCCTTACCGGGCAGCAGGTTGACGAAGGCGCCAAAGGGCTGGATGGAGACCACGCGACCGGTGTACTCCTCGCCCGGCTCGGGAACCTTGATGATGAGCTTGATGCGCTCGACAGCCTGGTCGACGGACTCGCCGGTGCCGCCGACAAAGACGGTGCCATCCTCCTGGATGTCGACCGAAGCGCCGGTCTCATCCTGGATACCGCGGATGACCTTACCGCCGGAACCGATGACGTCGCGGATCTTGTCGGTCGGAACCTGGATGGAGACGATGCGCGGGGCGGTGCTGCGCGTGGTGTGGCGCGGCTCGGGGATCACATCGAGCATCTTCTGCAGGATGAAGGCACGACCCTCCTTGGCCTGCTGCAGAGCGCGAGCCAGGATGTCGAAGGTGAGGCCGGTGGCCTTGTTGTCCATCTGCAGGGCGGTGATGCCCTCGGTGGTGCCGGTGCCCTTAAAGTACATGTCGCCCAGGAAGTCCTCGAGACCCTGGATGTCGGACAGGACCACGGTCTTGCCCTCCTCCTGGATCAGGCCCATGGCGATACCGGAGACCGGGCGCTTAATGGGCACGCCGCCGTCCATAAGGGCGAGCGTGGAACCGCAGGTCGAAGCCATCGAAGAGGAGCCGTTGGACTCCATGACCTCGGAGACCACGCGGATGGCGTAGGGGAACTCGTTCTCGTCGGGGAGCACCGGAAGCAGGGCGCGCTCGGCCAGGTTGCCATGGCCGATCTCGCGGCGCTTGGGGCTGCCCATGCGGCCGGTCTCGCCGGTGCAGAACGGCGGGAAGTTGTAGTGGTGCATGTAGCGCTTGCCCTCGGTGGGCTCGATGGTATCCAGACGCTGGCCCTCGTTGAGCATACCGAGCGACAGGACGGAGAGCACCTGGGTCTGGCCGCGCTGGAACAGGCCGGAGCCGTGAACGAGAGGCAGGTAGTTATCCTTCACCATGATGGGGCGAATCTCGTCGGCGGCACGGCCGTCGACGCGCTCGCCGGTCTCGACGACCATGGTGCGCATGGCCTTCTTCTCGAGCTTCTTGAGCGCCACGGGGATCTCGCGCTCCCAAGCGGCCTGCTCCTCCTCGGTGAACTCGGCGCGGATGGACTCCTTCAGAGCCTCGACCTTACCGATACGGGAGAGCTTGTCGGCATCGCGAAGGGCGGCTGCCATCTCGTCGTAGTGGGCGAAGATGCGCTCCTGGACCTCCTCGACGGGCTGGTCGAGCGGGTACTCCTTCTTGACGATGGGGCCGTTGACCTGCTCCCACTCGGCAACGAACTCGTCCTGAGCCTGGCAAAAAGCAGCAAGGGCCTCCTGGCCAAACTTCATAGCAGCGAGCATGTCGTCCTCGGAGATCTCCTCGGCGCCGGCCTCGACCATCGAGATGAAGTCGGCGGATCCACCCAGCTCCAGGTCCAGATCGGAGTTCTCGCGCTCCTCATAGGTGGGGTTGACGATAAACTCGCCGGTCTCCACGTTACGGCCGATGCGCACGCAGGCAAGCGGGCCCTCGAAGGGCACGCCGCCGAGCGTCATGGCCAGAGAAGCACCCATGACGTTGATGACGTCGAAGGGGTTGACCTGGTCGGCGACGAGCGAGGTGGCGACGATGTGCACCTCGTTGCGGAAGCCATCCGGGAAGCTCGGGCGAATCGGACGGTCGATCATGCGCGCGGTGAGCGTAGCCTTCTCACTGGGACGGCCCTCACGCTTGAGGTAGCCACCCGGGATGCGGCCGGCGGCGTACATCTTCTCGTTGAAGTCGACGGTCAGCGGGAAGAAGTCGTAGTTCTTACGCCCCTTGGAGACGACCACGGTGTCGAGCATCGTGGTGTCACCCTGCTTGACCAGGCAGGCGCCGGTGGCCTGCTTGGCAAGCTCGCCCGACTCAAAGGTGTAGGTCTTGCCGTACAGCTCAAAGGTCTTGGATACGAGTGTCATTGTTCTCCTTTACCCCGCAGACCCCTTGCCTGCGGGCTTCTCATGTGACGCGGGCCCCCTGCCCCCGCCACGCTTCAGAGCGTGATTGTTCGCGCCCTTACACAAAAAGAGCGCCCCGCTGCGCAGGACGCTCTTAGCATGTACAAATCCTACTGGATGTTGTCGCGGATGCCCAGAGCCTTGATGAGCTCACGGTACTCGACGATGTCGTTCTTCTTGATGTAGGAGAGAAGACGACGACGACGGCCGACGAGCATGAGCAGGCCACGACGGGTGTGGAAGTCCTTCTGGTGGGACTTCATGTGCTCGGTCAGCTCCTTGATGCGCTCGGACAGGATGGCGACCTGAACCTTGGGGTTGCCGGTGTCGACCGGGGTGTTACCGAACTGGGCAGTCAGCTCCGCCTTGCGCTCTTTGGAAACAGTCATTGTTTCACCTTTCGTTTTACGTCGCCCGCGGGCGACTCGATTCGCCTCGGACTGGGAAGCCGCCGGTGGAGCGAGCAACCAAGGTCGAGGTACCAACAGGTCGGCATGATACCACAAGCAGCCCGCGCCTGCGCATCATCACCGACCCAACATGAATTCCATCGCACGGAGGCGTTGATCGGTGTGCGTCGCAGCCCACACATGCGAAAGCCCGAGCAGGAATGCCGCCGTATGCGGGTCGATTCGCTCGGCCATGAGCGCATCGAAGGTCATGGACATGAGGGCGCGCAGCCATGCGGTCTCACCGGTCGACACCAGTTCGGCACCTGGAACGCTCGACGCGCACGACCCGCACATGAGACCGCCCGCCTGGGGTGAAAAATACGACAGCATGGGGTCTCCGCACAGCACGCAGGCCGAAAAATCGGGTCGATAGCCAACGTGCGACAGCAGCTTAAAGACATATGCCGCCACAAGTAGGTCCATATGCGCCGTGTCAAGCCCGCTGCCCACCAGGGCAAGCGCTCGCTGCGTGATGGCAAAGGTAAACGGGTCCTCGGCGTCCTCGAACGAGCACACGCGCGCAACCTCGGCGATCGCGCTTGCGGCGCAGGTCGTCTCGTAATCGGGCGCAGCGCCGAGCGGCGCCTCCATAAGCTCGGCCTGGGAAACCACGTCGAGTGACCGTCCATGTGCGAGCAGCATATCGACCGTACAGAACAGCTCGCAGCGCGCAGCCAGGCGTCCGCCGGGTTTGCGGGCGCCCTTTGCCACGGCACGAACCTGCCGCCCCCGCTCGTCAAGCATCGTCAAGATCAGGTCGGTCTCTTTGAGCTTCGTCTTGTCGAGGACGAGCACCTTGGTGCGATATGTCCGGGAGCCTGCCATGCGCGCCGCGCGTCCTTAGTCCTCGGCGTTGTAGCCAAAGCGGCGAATCTGGGCCTCGTCGTCACGCCAGCCGGCCTTGACCTTCACGTCCAGCTCCAAAAAGACCTGCGTGCCAAAAATGCGTTCAAGATCGCGTCGGGCGTCGATACCGATATGCTTGATCATCTCGCCGCCCTTGCCGATGATGATGCCCTTTTGGCCCTCGCGCTCGACGTAAATGGTGGCGTGCACGCGCAGCACCTTCTTGGTCTGCTCGAGCGCATCGCAGATCACGCCAACGGAGTGCGGAATCTCATCACGGGTGCGGCGCAAGACCTTCTCGCGCACAAACTCGGCAACGAGCGTCTCATCGGAAGCGTCGGTACCCATGTCCTCGGGGAACCAACGCGGACCCTCGGGCAAAAAGTGCGCAACGGTCTCGATAAAGGCATCGACGTTGAAGTTCTTGACCGACGACGTCACGATCTCGTCGTCATACTCCATGAGCTCGTGGGCGGCCTTGAGCTGTTCCATAACCTGGGCGGGATCGGCCTCATCAGCCTTGGTGAGCACCAGGACCTTCTTGCAACGGCCCCATCTTACGCGCTCGGCAACCCAAACGACTCCCCAGCCGATGGGCTTGGTGGCATCAATCAAAAACGCGACGACATCGACATCGTTCAGCTCGAACAACGCGCTCTTGTTGAGCTCGGATCCCAGACCGTCCTTGGGCTTATGAATACCCGGGGTATCGACAAAGACTAGCTGGTAGCCGGGACGGTTGACGACGGCGCGCATGCGGCGACGGGTCGTCTGAGCCACCGGCGAGGTGATGGCGACCTTTTTGCCATAGCAGGCATTAAGCAGCGTGGACTTGCCGGCGTTGGGGCGTCCGACCAGGGCCACAAAGCCGCTGCGGAAACCGGGTTCCACGTCACCAAAGCCCGCGAGGTTCTCATCCTCGTCGCACAGGGCGTCGAGCTCCTCATCGCTCATGCCCTCAAACGGGTCGAACTCCTCGACATCCTCGAGCCCCTCGGTATCCACCGCGTCCAAAGTCTCGTCGTCCAGGATCTCATCGGTAGGCTGCATATTGTCGGACATGGGAATCCCTTTCTAAATAAAGCCGAGCGCGTGGGCAAATACCAGCACGCCCACAATCGCGGCGGTGATGGAAAGAATGTATACAGAGGCGGCGGCGATGTCCTTCGCACGCTTGGCCAGCGGATGGAGCTCCTGGGTCGCTAGGTCGACGATAGCCTCCATAGCGGTGTTGCACAGCTCGCCGTGAATCACCAGGCCACAACAGATAATAATCGTGGCCCACTCGGCAATGTCAAGGCCCACGATACAGCCGGCAATGACGGTGCACACGCCCGCCAAGAGCATGACCTTAATGTTGCGCTCGGTCTTGACGGCGGTGACGAAGCCCTCCATGGCGTAGGAAAACGACTTTAAGAAGGACGGATGGTCCTTGTTCGATCCGGGAATCATAGACGGCTCCTAGTCGTGGGCGTGGTTGGTGATGGGGCCGACGTGGACTAGCTTGGGGTCCTCGCCGCGCTCGAGCGCCAGATCGCGCAGGATGGCGTCCTCGCGGGCCTCCATGACCTCGGCCTCGTCGTCCTCGATATGGTCATAGCCCAGCAGGTGCAGCATGCCGTGTACGAGCATCAGACGACACTCGTCAGCGGGGCTATTGCCAAAACCGGGGGCCTGACGGGCAATAACCTGCGGGGCCAAGATGATATCGCCGAGCTCGAGCGTCTCGTCGGCGGGAATATCCTCGTCAAAGGCCGAGTCGCATTCAAACGAGAGCACATCGGTGGTGCGGTCGATACCGCGCCACTCGTGGTTGAGCTCGTGCATCTCGTCCTCGTCGACATACGAAAGGGAAATCTCGACTTCACGCTCAACGCCCTCGGCGGCAAGCACAACCTCGCAGATGTGCTCCACCTCCTGCGCGTCGAGCAGCGTATCGAGCTCGGCATCGTTGCTGATCAATACACTCAACGGGACTCCTTTCGGTCACGTACGCGTTTCTCGCGCACATCATCATAAGTATCGTATGCCTCGACGATACGACCCACCAAGGCATGGCGCACCACGTCGGCACGCTCGAGGTGCGAAAATGCGACATCATCGACACGGCCCAAAATCTTCTCGACATCCGCCAAGCCGCCACGACGACCCACCAGGTCGCGCTGGCTCAGGTCGCCGGTAATCACGAACTTGGAGTTGAACCCAAGGCGTGTCAGGAACATCTTCATCTGCTCGGGCGTGGTATTTTGCGCCTCGTCGAGCACCACGAAGGCATCACTCAGCGTGCGGCCGCGCATGTAGGCAAGCGGGGCGATCTCGATCACGCCGCGCTCCATAAGCTCATCGGTGCGCTCGCGATCCATCATGTCAAAAAGGGCGTCGTAAAGCGGACGCATGTAGGGATCGATCTTTTCCTCGAGGGTGCCGGGCAAAAAGCCCAGATTCTCCCCCGCCTCGACAACCGGACGCGTCAAGATCAGACGGCCCACCTCGTGACGCTTGAGCGCGGCAACGGCGAGCGCCATGGCCAGATAGGTCTTACCGGTGCCGGCAGGACCCAGGCCAAACGTGATGGTATGCGTGCGGATGGCATCCACATAGCGCTTTTGCCCGAGCGTCTTGGGGCGAATGACGCGGCCGCGATACGAAAGCAGCACGTCATCGCGAAGCGACGTAGCCTCGTGCTCACCGTCGCGCAAGACGGCCAGGCAGCGAGAGACATCGTCGGCAGAAAGCGTGCGCCCGGCGGCCGCCTCGCGAAAAGCGTGCTCGAAAAAGCGCGCCACGAGTTCGACCTCGTCCGGGTCGCCGCTCACGGAGATGCTATCGCCACGGGCGACCACATGAGCGCGAACCAAGCTCTCGAGCGCACGAAGGACGCCGTCGCCGGCGCCCAAAACGCACGAGGGATCAATCCCCTCGGGAACGGTAAGTCTAATCTTCGAGGCTTCCATGAACCTCCCTGCGTGCATGGACCAAGCCGGAATCATCGACTCCGATGATAGCAACATCGAGCAGGCACGGGGCTGTAAGTCCACAGGTATCGTCAAGACGGGCATGATGGAACGAGCCGAGCGTCAGGTTGTCGCCATACTCGAGCACGGCACGCTCGACCGTGCCCACGCGACGGCGAGCGTCGGCAATAGCGAGCTCCTGTGCAGCGGCCCGCATACGGCGGCTGCGCTCGGCCATAACCTCGGGCGGAACCTGGTCGGGCATGTCGGCAGCAAGGGTACCGGGACGCTTGCTGTAGCGGAACACGTGCATACGCGAGAAACCCACACGGCGGCACAGCGCCAGCGACTCCTCGAACTCCTCGTCCGTCTCGCCAGGGAAGCCGACAATAACGTCGCAAGAAAGTGACGCCTGTGGCAGATTGGCGCGAATCATACGCACCGTGTCCTCAAAGGCCTCCGCACTATAGGGACGGCCCATGCGATGCAGGGTCGCCGTGCAGCCGGACTGCACGGGCAGGTGCAAAAACGGGGCGATACGCTGCGGAAAGCGCGCCATAACCTTAAGCAGGCGCTCAGAGATATCCATGGGCTCAACCGAGGAAATGCGCACATGCGGGATAGACGTGCGCTCCATGATGGCCTCGAGCAGCTCATCGATTTCGACATGCTCGTCGGTCGCGCTCTTGCCATCGTAGGCGCCCAGGTTCACACCGGTCAGCACCACCTCGGGCACGCCGGCCTCCTGGGCCTCGCAAACTTGCTCGAGCACGGACTCAACGGGCACGGAGCGCTCGGGGCCGCGTGCCTTCCACACAATGCAATAGGTGCAGCGATGGTTGCAGCCGTCCTGAATCTTCACGCCCAGGCGAGAGCGACCGAGCGCATCGACCACCTCGCCATCGCTGCAGGCGGGAACGCTATCGGACTCAACGCCCAACACCTCGCAGACACGTTCGGCGACATCGATCTTGGACGGCTCGGCGATCACGCGATCCGAAAGCTCCAACAGCTCCTCGGGATGTAAATTGACCACGCAACCAGTCACAAGCACATAGGGCTCGTTAGGATGGGCCAGCGCATGACGGACGGCCTTACGGGTCTTGGCCTCGGCCTCGCCCGTAACGGCACAGGTGTTAATGACGATCAGATCGGCATCCTGGGGATCCACAATAGCAAAGCCCAGACGCATAAGATCGGCAGTGATACGGTCAGACTCAACCCGGTTGACGCGGCAGCCGAGGTTGACGACGGAAATATGGGGTGCGAGCACGCGGGCTCCTTAATCGAGGATATCGTCGAGGGCACTCTTGATACGGTCGGTCACCGACTTCTTACCAGAAGCGACGTCATCGCCCATCTCATCGGCAAAAGCACGGAGCAGTTCGCGTTGCTTATTGGAAAGATTGGTGGGAACGACCACGCGCAGTTGCACGATCAGGCGGCCACGCGAACCGCCACCGCCAATGCGCGGCATGCCGTAATTATTGACGCTCACGGTGTCGCCGTACTGGGCGCCGGCGGGAACCGTCACCTTAACGACCTCGTCGGGCATAATGCCCTCGACCTCGATCTCGCAGCCGAGCGCAGCCTGCGCAATCGAGATATCGCTCACCAGGTACAGGTCGTCACCGTTGCGCTTAAAGCGCTCATGGTCGGCAACGCGCACGTTGACAATCAGGTCGCCCGAAGGCTCGCCGCGAAGGCCGGCCTCGCCAAAGCCGCTCACACGCAGCTGGCGACCGGTCGAAACGCCGGCGGGAATATCGATGTCGATCTTTTCGTGCGAAGGCGTGCGGCCCTGGCCGTCACAGGTCTCGCAGGGATGATCGATGACCGTGCCCTCGCCGTGGCAGTCGGGGCAAGGCGAAGAGGACTGGACCTGGCCCAAAAAAGAGCGCTGGACCGTGGTGACATAGCCCGTGCCGTGGCAGCGGCTGCACTGTTTTTCGGTCGCACCGTCAGCCTTGCCCGTACCGTTGCAATCCTCGCAGGGAGCAAGGCGGTCATAGCTGATCGTCTTTTTGCAGCCGAGCGCCGCCTCCTCGAGCGTCACCGAAAGCGAGATGGCCATGTCACGTCCGCGACGACGCTCACGACGGCTGCGGGCGCCACCGCCGGCACCGCCGCCAAAGAACGACGAGAACAAGTCGTCCATGCCCATGCCACCAAAGATATCGTTGATATCGACGTAGCCCGAACCACCAGGGCCGTCGGCAGTGCCGTAACGGTCGTAGTTAGCACGCTTCTGCTCATCGGAAAGAACGGAATAGGCCTCGTTGAGCTCCTTGAACTTGGCCTCGGCCTCGGGGTCGTCCGAAACATCCGGATGTACGGTACGGGCCTTCTTTAGAAACGCACGCTTAATCGTCCGCGCGTCGGCATCCCTGTCGACGCCAAGCACCTCGTAGTAATCCCTATTTTCCGACACGACCGAATCCTTCCGACTTTCATTATTGTCACAGTGCGTCCTATACCCAAGCTGGGGCGGCCGCAAACAGAGGGTTTGATGTTATTGCATCCCGTAGGGCGAAAGCATCGCGCGCTGCGAACAGCTCGCGAACCAAACCGACACGAGCGCGAACATGAAGCCGTTGGCAAAACCGTTGGCAAACTGAATCGCACCGCGCTTCCACCACAACAGACTGCGATGAAGCACACCGTCCGAAAGCACCATGAACAGGCCCATGGCAAACGGAATAAAGCACATCACGGCAAAGGCCGAGAACACGCCCGAGATGGCCGAGAGTACCAAAAACGGCGCCACGATGCCCATCAGGTAAAAACCGGTACGAGCTTTGCCTTCCAAGCGCTCGGCCTCAACATGGGCGCGGCCGACCAAGTCGCCGCCCGCGGCACCGTTGGTGCCAGCATGACCCATGCCGCTAATGCGGACCTCGTCGCCATCGTGCGTGCCGGCAGGAAACTCAATCGTCTGCTCGGAGGTTACACGAGTACGACCGCTGCCTCCGCAATCAGGGCAGGGGTCGGCCACGACCTTACCGGAACCGCCGCACTCGGGGCAGACCGACTGGAACGTGCCTGCACCAAACAGGAAGGACAGGTCGACGTCGATGTGACCGCGGCCGCCACAGCTCGGGCAGGTATGGGCATGCTCAGACGAAACGGAGCCCGAACCGCCGCAGTTGGTACAGGTATCGAAACGCGTGTAGCGGACGGTCTTGCGGGCACCGCCCTTGGCCTCCTTGGCGTCGAGCTTAATATCGACGACCACGTTGGCGCCGTTCTCGGGATTGTAGGCAGCCTGCCCACGACGCTGCTGGCCCCAGGCGCCGCCAAAGGGAAAGCCGCCCTCAAAGGGATTGCCATAGCCCGTGCTGCCGGCGTAGCCGCCACCATAGGGGGAAGCCGTAGGAGCACCGGCAAAGGGATTGCCAGAACGCATGGCGTCGTAGCGCGCACGTTTTTGCTCATCCGAAAGCACGGCGTAGGCCTCGGAAACCTCTTTAAACTTTTCCTCGGCATCCGGCTCTTTGTTGACGTCCGGATGGAGCTTGCGGGCCTTTTGCTGAAAGGCCTTTTGAATATCACGCGAGGTGGCGTCTTTGGAGACGCCCAGAATCTCGTAGTAATCTTTTTCGTTCATCGTCGCCATGCGAGGCAACCTCCTGCTCACAGCAGCGTATATATTCCGGTAATTCTACCCGAGCGGCCTAAGCTAGATCCCAAAACAGCTCGAACAGAACATTTCCATCGAGCCAGCCCAGGTGGGTCGGCGCCAGACGAGCGCGAACGTGGCCCGCGAGGACGTCAGCCGAAGTGAAGGGTCCCTCATGGACCCCGAGCGTCTCGGGCACCCAAGTAGCAAGACCCAATTCGAGCGCGCGATCGCAGGCAGCTGCCAGCCCATCGACCGGGATGACACGAGCCGCGCGAACCAACAGGTCGGACGCGATACCGCGCGTCATGCGACAAGCAAGCATCAGGTCTTCGGCCGCAGCCTCGCGCTGCGAGAGATATTCGGCCTCGAACGCCGTCGCGTCATCGTCACGTTGCACCAGACGCACGCGGTACGCATCGCCTCGAGAAGAAACACCGGGGAACAAACCTGCAAGACGGTCGAAATCCGCGGCGTCGAGCATGCCCGCGGCAGAACGCCCCAGGCCCAGGTAGCCCCGTCCGGTCCAGTAGGCAATGTTATGGGCGCACTCATGGCCGTCGAGCGCGTAGCTCGCCACCTCATACGGGTGATAGCCGGCGGCACCCAGGAGCTCGCGTGCCACGTCCATGCATGCGGCCTGAAAATCCTCATCAGGCTCGAGCGACTCGTCACGGCACGCCATGCGATAAAGGGGCGTCCCCCCCTCGAGCGTGAGCGGGTAGACCGACACATGATGCGGAGCCGCCGCCAGCACGCCATCGAGCGTGCGCTGCCAGCTTACGGCGGTCTGCCCGGGAAGGCCACACATCAGGTCACACGACACATCGAGCCCAGCGTCCTTAACCGTCGTGATGGCGGCGAGCGCCCGATCGGCATCGTGAATGCGGCCGATGGCGGTAAGTTCGGCGTTATCGAGCGTTTGCACGCCCAGAGAGATGCGTGTGACACCAACCTTGGCAAGCGCAGCGGCAAGCTCGGCGGTCAGCGATTCGGGATTGGCCTCGCAGGTAAACTCAACGGGGGCACACGACGCACGAATACGCCGCGCCAGCTCCACCAAGCGCTCCCCCGCCAGCGACGGCGTACCACCGCCAACATAGACGGTGCGGATCTGGTCAAAGGCCCCAGCTTTGCCAAAAGCATCGAGGCGCGCGAACAACTGCTCAAAATAGGCATCGAGCGCTGCACCCAGCTCGCACGAAGCAAAACTGCGCGAGTCAAAGTCGCAGTACCGGCACTTTTGAGCGCAAAACGGCACGTGCACGTACAGCGCGGTAACGGCCACCCTTAAGCCTCCAGCGGATGAGGGGGCACCGATTCGCCGGCGGCAAGGGCAGCCTCGCAGGCCACCACATCGCGCTCGATCTCATCGATCAGCGCCATAAACTCCTCGTATGTGGAACAGCGCACCACATGGGCACGCCAAGCGGCGGCATGGGGCATGCCTTTTAAGTACCAGCTTGCGTACGTGCGGGCACGCGACATGAGCGGCAGGAGCTCATGCGTCAGCGTTAGGTGCTCACGCAGGGCGTCCAGGCGCTCGACGGAGCTGCGAGCCGGCACCGGTATGCCATCGAGCGCAAGGGCGCGAGCATCGCCAAACACCCACGGGTTCCCGTAGATACCGCGCGCGATAAACACCGCGCTGGCGCCCGAGTTGCGCAGATGCTCCGCGGCATCCTCGGCGGTAAACACGTCGCCCGAACCGATCACGGGAATCTCGACGGCATCTGCGACCTCATCGACGACCGACCAATCCGCCTGGCCCGTGTAGAGCTGCGTAGCGCAACGACCATGCACGGCGACTGCGGCAGCCCCTGCGCCCTCAAGCATCTGGGCAAATGTCGCGGCATTGCGGTCCTCGGCATAAAAGCCTTTGCGAATCTTGACGGTCACGGGCACGTGCGCCGCGCCCACCGCCGCCTCGACGATCTTCTCGGCCAAATCGGGCGTGCGCATGAGCGCCGAGCCCTCGCCCTTGGTAACGACCTTGCGCGCCGGACAAGCCATGTTGA
>WGSL01000059.1 GCA_014871665.1 Collinsella sp.
TCAACGACGCGCCCGTGCTTACGCGCGCCGTTGTTGGCATTGCCATGGGCGCTTTGGGTGCTGACGCTGCGATCGAGGCCGCCGATGTCGTGCTCATGGACGACAAGCCGTCCAACATTTCCCGCGCGATCCGCGTGGCACGCAAGACCATGACGATCGTCTGGCAGAACATCATCTTTGCGTTGGGCGTTAAGCTGCTGATCCTTGTGCTGGCAGCGCTGGGCATCGCCAACATGTGGCTTGCCGTGTTCGGCGACGTAGGCGTGGCGATCATCGCCATCCTGAATGCCATGCGCGCGATGGGTGTCAAGAACCTGTAGCGTTCGTGGGCTGTCCGGCCGGGACCGGGCTTGGTTTTGAAAACGTCCTCGCGCATGAGGCCCGTCTTTCCTGCTCCTGCGGAGCAACGGAAAGGCGGGCCTCGCGCTGTGGAATGTTTTCAAAACCAAACCCGGCCCCGGCCTGCGGTGACGTAGCTGGCAGTTCTTGGGCATCGCTTGCTGGCGGGGTTCCTTTGCTGAAATGGACTTGGCCGAAAGGGCCGCTGGTCCCGGTCGCTGGTTCGCGCTTTGCGCGAACTCCGCGCTACTGGGGGTTCGTTAGGATTCCGCCGCTTGGCCCGTCGCCTCGCCCCGGTTCAGCATCGCCCTCAGTTTCTCGAAGCTTTCCTCGCTTAGGCAGTGCTCCATGTGGCAGCCCTCTTGCGACGCGACCTCAGCCGAAACACCCGCATCCTCTAGCAGCCCCACGAAAAAGCAGTGACGCTCCCACATTTGGCGAGCGACCTCCAGACCACGCTCCGTCAGATGAACGTCGCGCTTGCCCATTTCGACATAGCCGCTGTTCTCCAGCGTCGCCATGGCTTTAGAGACGCTCGCCTTGGTCACACCCAGGTATTCGGCGACGTCGATCGAGCGCACGATGCCCTGACGTTCCGACAGAACGTAGATCGATTCGAGATAGTCTTCTCCGGATTCACGTAGGGCCATGGGCCGCCTTTCGCGATGATTGCTAGTTAGCCTTTGGATACTTTCCACGGCTAACTTTACCGCAAAAGTTGCCCATGTCTTACTACTTTGCCTAAAAGTTAGCCGTGTTTCACAAAACGTGCGGGACGAAAACAAAATGGGGACGCCCCGCAAGGAGTGTCCCCAGGTGCCAGGTGCCGGCCCGCAGCTACACGAGTCCAAAGTGCTTCGCAGCGTTGTAGATGCCGTCGTCGTCCACGGCAGTTGTCACATAGGTCGCCGCAGCTTTCACCGTGTCCTGTGCGTTACCCATGGCCACGCTCGTGCCCACGGCGGAAAACATCGATAGGTCGTTCTCGCCGTCGCCAAAGGCGATCGCCTCGCTCGCGTCGATATCCAGGCGCTCCAGCGTCGCCGCCACACCCAGGTCCTTGCCGCCGTTAGCGGGAATAATGTCGCAGAACAGGTCGCACCAGCGCGTGGTGAGCGAATGCGACACGGCATCGGTCACGACATGCTCGTCGGCCGGATCAACAAAGGCGCAAAACTGGTAGACCGGTGCGTCAAAGGCGTGCTCAAACGGCTCCTCGTGATAGACGATTCCCGCGTTGCTGCCAGCCGTCACCACGCGCTCGGACAGGCGGTTCACAAACGAGTTCTCGCCCTGCATGCACAGCGAGTCATAGCACCCCTGCGCCACCTGGTCCACGATCACCGCAACGTCGTCCGGATCGATCGGACAGCTGCGGTAAACCCCCTCGGCATCAAAGCAGTGCTGACCCGAAAGCGTAATGTACGCATCCCAACCCAGGTCGAACAGCCAATCCGGCATCTGGTAGGTCGGGCGACCCGTGGCGATTACGCACGCGATCCCCTGCTCGCGAAAGCTGTCGAGCACCCGCTGCGCCGACGCCGGAATCTGGTGGGTCTTAAAACTCAGCAGCGTGCCGTCGATATCGAAAAACGCGGCTTTGATCATCCTCGCCTACTCCTCGCCCTCGAGCTTTTCGCTCGCCTCGAGCCACGCCATCTCCAGCTCGTCCATGGCAGCGTGAGCCTCGTCGATCTTTGCCTGCTGCTCGCCGAGCGCCGTGTAGTTGGTGGGATCGACTTGGGCCATCGCGGCCTCGGCCTCCTCAACGCGGGTGCGCTGCGTCTCCATCTTGCGCTCGAGCGAACTCACCTCGCGGCGGAGCTTCTGGCGCTCGGCGTTGGACAGGCCGTTGGGCTGACCGCTCGACTTGGGCTTTTCGGCCGCAGCTGCCGCGGCACCGGTGTCAAACGTGCCGGTCTTGGCGCTCGGCGCGCCCACGGGCTCGCCCTCGGCGGTAGCGTTGCACAGGCGCAGGTACTGGTCCACGCCGCCGGGCATATGCGTCAGATGGCCATCGAGCAGCGCCCACTGTTGGTCGGTCACGCGCTCCATCAAAAAGCGATCGTGCGTCACCAGGATCAGCGTGCCGGGCCAGCCGTCCAGCAGGTCCTCGACAATCGCGAGCATGTCGGTATCCAGGTCGTTGCCCGGCTCGTCCAAGATGAGCACGTTGGGCTCGTCCAGAATCGTCAGCAACAGCGACAGGCGACGGCGCTGGCCGCCCGAAAGATCGCCGATGCGGCTCCAGAGCTGCTGCGTCGTAAAGCCCAGACGCTCGCAGAGCTTCTCGGGCGAAGTCTCCTTGCCGTCGATGACGTAGTACTTCTTATAGTTGCCGAGCACCTCGCGGATCGTGTCGCCCATGTAGGGCTTGAGCTCCTCGAGCTGCTGCGACAGCACGCCAAAGCGCACTGTCTGGCCAATCTTCACGCGGCCGCGCGTGGGTTCAATCTTGCCCTGGATCACGTCGAGCAGCGTCGACTTACCGGCGCCGTTCTCGCCCAAAAGGCCATAGCGGTCGCCCGCACCAATGAGCCAGGTCACATCGGTGAGCACCTGCTTGGGCGCGCCGTCGGTATCGGCATAGCCGGCATCCACGTCGACCACATCGATAACCTGCTTGCCCAAGCGGCTCACGGCCAGGCGCTTGAGCTCCAGCTCGTCACGCACGGGCGGCACGTCGGCGATCAGCTCACGAGCGGCATCCACGCGAAACTTGGGCTTGGTGGAACGAGCCTGGGCACCGCGGCTCAGCCACGCGAGCTCCTTGCGCGCCATGTTGCGACGGCGCTCCTCGGTAACGGCGGCCATGCGGTCGCGCTCCACGCGCTGCAGGATGTAGGCCGAGTAACCGCCCTCGAAGGGGTCGACCTGGCCGTCGTGGACCTCCCACATGCTGGTGCAGACCTCGTCCAAGAACCAACGGTCATGCGTGACCACGAGCATGGCGCCCTGGCCACGCTGCCAGCGGGCCTTTAAGTGACGCGCGAGCCAGTTGATGGTGCGCATGTCCAGGTGGTTGGTGGGCTCGTCGAGCATGAGCACGTCGTAGTCGCCGATCAGCAGGCGCGCGAGGTCCACGCGACGGCGCTGGCCGCCCGAAAGCTCGCCCACCGTGCCCTCCCAGGGCACATCGCTAATAAGGCCGGCCAGAATCTGGCGCGTGCGGGGGCTCGACGCCCACTCGTACTCGGGGACGTCACCCACAACGGCATGATGCACGGTGTCGGTATCGACCAGCTGGTCCTTTTGGCCGAGTAGACCGATCGTGGTGCCGCGACGGTGCGTCACGCGGCCGTCGTCGGGCTCCAACGTGCCGGCGAGCACGCTCAGCAGCGTCGACTTACCGTCGCCGTTTTTACCGACAATACCAATACGGTCGCCCTCGCCCACGCCGAGCGTAACGCTATCGAAAATATGCTTGGTGGGAAACTCTAGGCTGACGGAATCGCATCCCAAAAGAATCGCCATATGCCCTGCTCCTTCGTAGAAATTCAACGTTGTCCATGATAGCAGCGAAAAGGCGGGTCGCACACGACACAAAAAGGCGGGCCATCTCCCGCAAGAGATGACCCGCCTCTCCAATCAGTCCTGCGGCAACCGTGGCCGCTGCAGGCCTCAAGCATGTCCCGGACTAGGAGAACATGCCGGTGAGGTAATCATTCAGCCGCTTATCCTTGGGCCGTTGGAAAATCTCGTCAGTCTCGTCGTACTCGACCATATCGCCCATGTAGAAGAACGCCGTGCGGTTGGACACGCGCGACGCCTGCTCCATGTTGTGCGTCACGATAACGATGGCGCGGTCGGCCACGATCGATGACATGAGGTCCTCGATCGCCAGCGTCGAGATGGGGTCGAGCGCCGAGCAGGGCTCGTCGAACAGAATCACGTCGGGGTTGAGCGCCAGCGTGCGCGCGATGCACAGACGCTGCTGCTGACCGCCCGAAAGCGCATAGGCGCTCTTATCGAGCTTGTCTTTGACCTCGTCCCACAGCGCCGCGCCGCGTAAGCTTTCCTCGACCATGCGGTCGAGCTCGTCACGGTCGGTGATGCCGTGGCGCTTGGGCGCAAACGTGATGTTGTCGCGAATGGACTTGCGGAACGGGTTGGGCTGCTGGAACACCATGCCAATGGAACGGCGCAGCTCGTAGGTGTTTTCGGTCTTGGTGTTCACGTTGCGCCCGCGATAGTTGATCTCGCCCTCCACGCGGCAGCCGCGAATCTCGCGATTCATGAGGTTGAGGCTACGCAAGAAGGTCGACTTACCGCAGCCCGAAGGCCCGATGAGCGCCGTGATCTCGCCCTTGTGAAAGTCGAGCGACGTATTGCGCAGTGCATGGTGGTCGCCATAGTACACGTTGACGTCCTTGGTGGAGAGCACGACCTCGTCGCTCACGGCCCTGCCGCTCACGCGAACGCGCTTCTCGCTCTCCCCCACACTCGACAGAAAGTCCTGGGTCTCGGACGTGGCCGCCTCGGTTGCGGGCGTTGCCTTCATCTCGCTCATTCGGCCGTCATCTTCCTTGCCAGTTGCTTGCCCACGATGCGGGCGATTACGTTAAACAGCAGCACGCAGATCATCAGCAGTGCGGCGGTGCCCCAGACGATCTGCTGGGCCTCGGGGCTGCCCTCGCCATAGATCTTGTAGATGTGCACGGCGAGCGACTCGCCGGGACGGAACACGTTCCAAGCGCAGGTGGGGCTCGACAGGTTAAAGCTCAAGAAGTTCAGGCGAACCGGCGAGCTCATACCCGAGGTAAAAAGCAGTGCTGCGGCCTCGCCAAAGACGCGGCCGGCCGAAAGCACGATGCCGGTCACGATGGCGGGCATGGCCTCGGGAATCAGAATGTGCAGCGTGGCTTCCCAGCGAGTGAGGCCCATGGCCAGGCACGCATCGCGCTGGGCCTGCGGCACGTCCTCGAGCGCCTGCTGGATCACGCGCACCAGGATGGGGATGTTGAACATGGTGAGCGCGACGGCGCCGGAGATGATGGAGTACTTCCAGCCCAGCTGCACCGAGAACACCAGAAAACCGAACATGCCGACGACGATGGAAGGCAGCGAGGACAACGTCTCGATGGCGGTGGAGGCGATGTCGCGGATGGGTCCGTCCGGCGCGTACTCAACCAAAAAGACCGCTCCGCCCAGGCTGATGGGCACCGAGATGATCAGGGTGATCAGCAGCAGGTAGAACGAGTCGAACAGCTGGTAGAGCACGCCGCCCTGCGTTCCGTTGGCGCGCGACGGCTCCGTGAGAAAGCCCGGCTGGAACAGCGTCGAGATGCCCTCGAACAGGATATAGGCCACCATGGAGACGACGATGAGCATGACGATGGCGACGATCGCCGTCAACACGCCCGTGGCGAAGCGGTCCTGCTTTTGGACACGCCCGAGCCTCGCCTCGTCGATGTGGATACGCGTGCTAGCCACGAGCCTTCGCCCCCTTGCGGCCAATGAGATGGATGATCAGGATGAAGATGAGACTCATGCCCATCAGCAGCAGGCCGAGCGCCCACAGAACATCGTCTTGGGCCGAGCCCTCGGCATAGACTGCCATGGACGTGGTGAGCGTGGTGGTGATGGTGGACGCCGGCGACAGCAGCGACGTCGGCATGGCCTCGATGCCGCCGATGACCATGCGCACGGCGAGCGTCTCGCCAAAGGCGCGGGTCATGCCCAAGATAACCGCGGTCATGAGCGACGGCATGGCGGACTTGAGCACCACGTGCCAGATGGTCTGCCAGCGGGTGTAGCCCAGCGCGAGCGAGCCCTGGCGGTAGCCGTCGGGCACGGCGCGCAGGCCATCGACCGAAAGCGTGGTCATCGTCGGCAGAATCATGACCGCCAGCACGATGGCGCCGGGCAAGATGCCCAGGCCCGTGCTTACGTGGAAAACGCTCTTCATAAGGCCGACGACCACGTGAAAGCCGATCAGGCCAAAGACAACCGAGGGAATACCGGTCAAAAGCTCAATAAGCGGCTGAAAGACCTTGGAACCAAACTTAGGCTGGATCTCGACCGCAAAGATGGCAGAGCCGATAGCGATGGGCAGTGCGATGAGCGTGGAGAGTACCATGACCGCAAACGAGGTGACGATCAGGGGCAGGGCGCCGGTGTAAGGCAGACCGTTTTCGGCTGTGTTAGCCAGGTCCCACTTGGTACCGGTGAAGAACTCGACGACCGAAACGCCATCCTTAACAAAAGCCGAGAGGCCCTTTTGGGCGACCATGAAGATAAGCGCGGCAACAACAAGCGTCACGAGCGCTACGCACGCGCCCGTGACGCCCAGGCCCACGTTCTCAAGGTCGCGCTTTGGCAGCTGTTTTGCCATTGCAAACCTTTCCGGGGGCGATTACCTATTTAGCGGAGACCTTACCGCTGGCGTCCTTGACGACCTTCATGGCAGAGACGGGGATGAAGCCCTGCTCCTCGACAAGCTTGCCCTGGACGTCGTCGGAAAGCATAAAGTCCAGGAAGGCCTTGGTGGCCTCGTCTGCGTCCTTGGCGCAGTACATGTGCTCGGTAGCCCAGATCTTGAAGGAGTCGTCGGTGACGTTCTTGCTCTTGGGCTCGACGCCCTCGACCTTGACGGCGTTGAACTTGGAGTCGTCGAAGTGCGAGAAGTCCAGGTAGGAGATGGCGTTGTCGGTACTGGCCATCTGGGTCTGGACGTCGCCGGACTTGTCGAGCTCGGCGTCGCCCTTAAAGTCGACGGCCTCGTCGCCAAAGACGGCGGCCTCGAAGGTGGCGCGGGTACCGGAGCCGGCCTTGCGGTTGAGAACGACGATCTTGGCGTCGTCGCCGCCGACCTCCTTCCAGTTGGTGATCTGGCCAGAGAAGATGCCCTTGAGCTGCTCGAGGGACAGATCGTCGACCGTCACGTTCTTGGAGACGACGGGGCCCATGCCCACGACGGCGACCTCGTGATCGACGAGGTTCTTGACCTGGTCGGCCTCGAGCTTGGTCTCGGCGAAGACGTCGGAGTTACCGATGGTGACGGTGCCGGCGGCGACAGCGGTCAGGCCCTTGCCCGAACCGTTACCCGAGCCGGAGACGGAGACATCGGGGTTGGCGTCCATGAACTTCTCGGCAGCGGCCTCGACGAGAGCCTGGAACGAAGAGGCACCGTCGTAGGTCACCTCGCCGGAGACGGACTCGGCAGCAGCGGCGCTACCCTTGTCGGCGGCGTCGGATGCGCCAGAGCCGCCGCAACCAACGAGACCGAGACCGACGATGCTGGCAAGACCACCAGCGAGGCCGAGGAACTGACGACGAGAATAAGCCTGATCGAGCATGATCTTCCTTTCATACATGCGAATCGCGGGCACCCTGCCCGCTTTGCTGTTTGGAAAGATACGGCCCCGACCGGGCAGCACCAGCGCCAACTGCGGTTTTTTACGGGCATCTGATAGACCCTTACCGCAAGCGCAGCACGGCCTTTACAAACGAATAACAAACCCGCCACCAAGCATGGCCCGCCTTTTACACCAATAAAAACAAAGTTGCGGTGAAATAGTTCCTGGTTGGCCATCAAATGACCCATTCTAGGAACTATTCCACCGCAACTTAGATTGGGAAACCGCGTAACCTTAAAGCTCGAGTTCGTTCAAGCGCAGGATTGCCACGATGTAAATCTTGAGCGCTTGTTTGAGCTGTTCCTCGTTGGCGCACTCGTTGGGGCCGTGCATCTGGCCGCCCCATGCGGGCAGCTCCAGACCGGTCTCCTCGGGGCCAAACGACACGGCGCGGGCAAAGTTGCGCGCGTACGTGCCGCCGCCCATGGCAAAAGGCTCGGCGTGCTTGCCCGTAAACTCGTTATAGGTATTGATAAGCGCCTTCACGGCCGGATCGTCGGCAGACACCGAGAACGGCACCTTTGCATGACCCAGGCGACACGTCACGTCAAAGCGCCCCACGAGCGGCTCGAGCTGCTCGCGGATGGTATCGGCGCTCGTGCTATCAGGGAAACGCACGTCGATGACCTGCTCGATATGGCCATCCGCCACGCGGATGACGCCAGCGTTGCAGGTAAGCGGGCCAAACGCCGGACTCGTCGCATCGATACCCAGGCCGCGGCCATAGGCATCAGCATGCACAAAGGCCAGGAATTTGACGAACTCGTGCTCGGCAGGCGTCAGCAGGCGCTCATCGCGTGCACCAAACGCGTCCTCGGCCTCGCGCAGATACGCCACGATCAGGCCGACGGCGTTGATGGTGCCCTCAGGCATCGAAGCGTGGCCGCCAATACCGTGGGCGAAAATCTGCGCATGCCCGTTATCAAGCGCCGTGATCTCCAGGCGGTCGACGTTCTCAACGGGCGCCGGCAGCTCATCGGCGGCAATCGCAAGCTCGCAGATGGACTGCGACGGAATGGCATTGCTCGCCTCGGAGCCGCACCACGACACGATGCGCCCGCCGTCGATCTTGGGGCTCACGAACGTCGCCCCAAACTGGCCCTTCTCGGCATTGCAGACCGGGAACTCGGCATCGGGCGTAAACAGAAAGTCGGGATTCGCGTAGTTCTCCAGATAATGGTGAACGTCGGACATGCCCACTTCCTCATCGCAGCCCAGCAGCGCGCGGAAGGTGTAGCGCGGAACGATGCCGTGCTTGAGCAGGTAGGCGCCGGCGTAGAGCGACAGCACGGCCGGACCCTTGTCGTCGATCACGCCGCGGCCGAGCAGCCAGCCCTCGCGACGCTCCATCGCAAACGGGTCGGTGTTCCAGCCGGGGCCGGCGGGAACCACGTCCACGTGGCAGATAGTGGCGAGCTGTTTGTCGCCGCGGCCCGGGATATCGGCGATTCCCACATAGCCCTCGTCATCGCTCGTCTGGTAGCCGAGCTTTTGCGCGATACCGAGCGCGCAATCGAGCGCATCACGGACCGGGCGGCCAAACGGCGCGCCGGGCTCCGCATCGGCAGAAACTGCCACGGACGGATAGCTCACCAACTGCTCGATATCGGCGACGACATCCTCCCAGACCTCGTCGACATACTCGGTAACGCTCTGCTCCACCTGATTCATGGACGACCTCCTTACCAATGAGCGACGGGTACGCCCGTCCCTCACATTACGTCTATTAGATAGCGAAAAGTTTAGCAAGCTCGGCCACCGAGTGCACCACTGCATCGGCACCCGCCGCCTCGTGCTCGCCCGGCGCCGCCGCGCCCGAATAGATACCAATGCACGGCACGCCCATTGTGTGTGCGCCCTCCACATCGTTGAAGCGATCGCCGATCATCACGGCCTCGTCCGCGGTCGCACCCAGGGCCGCCAGGGCATCGCGGACCGAATCCGCCTTGGTCTCGCGCCCCTGCGGCGGATTCATGCCGACCACGGCCTCAAACTGGCAAATCCCCAGCTCATGCACCATATCGATGCACTTCGCCTCCATGCGAGACGTCGCGACCGCCATGCGATGCCCCTGCGCGGCAAGGCCATCGAGCAGCTCGGGGATTCCGTCGAACACGGGATACTCTTCAGGTCCCAGCTCATCAAAAAAGGCACGGTACTCGTCAGCCACCACAAGCGACTCCTCGCGGGAGAAGCCATAAAAGTCGTGAAAGCTCTTCCACAGGGGCGGCCCGATCATGCGGCGCAGGTCACCCATCTGCGCCTCCGAAAACCCGCGCGCGGCCAACGTCTTGCGCGTCGAGCTCATCACCGCCCGGCCCGTATCGGCCACCGTGCCGTCAAAATCGAACAGCACAACCGGCCGCCTGTATATCTCCAACGCCTCCATCGGCATTCCTCTTCCCCAGTTGATGATTTCCACACCGACACTTCAAACTGTTGACTATTCAACAATTGAACCTAGAAATGTGGAACGACTCCACTATACTTGTCGCACTTTGCTCTCAGAAGGCGGCGCGCAAGCGCCCCAATGAAAGGTGCAATTATGTCTTTTGCCATCATAACCGACTCCACGTCGGACATCTCCCCCGCCCGTGCTCAAGAGCTTGGCATTTACGTCATTCCACTGCATGTGATTATCGAGGGCGAGGACCTGCTCGACCAGGTACAGATCACCGCCGAGGAGTACGTCGCCCGCATGGCCGGCTCCGAGCAGCTGCCGCACACCTCGCAGCCGAGTGCCGGCGAGTTCAAGGCACTCTTTGACCGCGTGCGTGCTGACGGCCACGACAGCGCGATCTTTATCTCGCTGTGCAGCGAATGGTCCGCCTGCTATTCCAACGCATGCCTGGTCGCCGAGACCCACGAGCTCGACGTGCGCTGCATCGATTCGCGCACCGGCTCGGGTGCCGAGGGCCTGCTGGTGGAGTACGCGCTCGCCATGCGCGAGGACGGCCGCAGCCTGGACGAGACCGAGGCACAGATCCGCGCGACCCTGCCCGACGCGCACCTGCTGCTGATTCCCCGCACGCTCGAGAACCTCGTTAAGAACGGCCGCGCGCCCAAGCTCGCCGGCCAGCTCACGCAGATGCTCAATATTCGCCTGGCCGTTTCGCCGGAGTGGCAGTCGGGCGAGATCAAGGCCATCAAGAAGGGCCGCGGCGCCAAGCGCATCGTCGCCAACACCATGGCAGACTGCCTCGCGTTTTTGGCCGAGCATCCGGGCTCCAGCGTGCGCGTGCTCACGACCGGAGCCGCCGAGGAGCAGGAGCTTGTCGACGAGGCACTCGCAGGCCAGGACTACGTAGACGCCGGCACCGGCCCCATCGGCTGCACCATCGCCACCCATGTAGGCGTCGACGCCATCGCCATCAGCTACTGCCCCCGCTACCAGCCAACTCGCTAGGGACGCCCACATCAGTTATGGTGAAATGGGGACTGTTTTTGGCTTATTAGCCGCCAATCAATCCCTATTCCACCGCAACTTAGAAGCAGTTCGTTTGGGACGGGGCTAAAAAGACTGGTATCAAACGTTTCAGACCAGTCTTTTTAGCCCCGTCCCATTTTAGCTACTCTACATCAGCCCGCTCAGGGCGATGTCGACGGCCTCGTTGAGGTCGTCAGTAATGTGTACCAGATCCGGATCGAGCGGGCTGATCATACCGGCGCTCATCACCGGGCCGTTGGGCCAGTCGAACAGACCCCCTCGCGGTACCCACTGGACAAAAATGGCAAATATGAGTACTGCCACCAAATTAGTAGCAGCAAAATCTCGCCGGAATCGATCGTTTCGATTAATTTCACGCCTTGCCAAGGCTCAAAATGCCGTGTTTGGTGGGTTAGATATATAGAATAATGTCGAATTGGTATTCTATTCTTGCCAAATGTTATGAGACTACATTAACAGCAGTACTCACATTTGACGTTATTTGACCACGGGGTCATTCGAAAACCCCTCCCCAC
>WGSL01000006.1 GCA_014871665.1 Collinsella sp.
ACCTATGACGTTCTGATTCGTAGTCAGACCCTCTATCCAGCTGAGGTAACGCCGCGACTTGTTGATTATTATGCACATCGACTGAATAAAGGTCAAGCAATTTTCGAAAAAAGTTATCAAATTTGATTTTTACTCATTTTGACCACTTGATGCGATCTTCGACGCATCGCGATATAAGAAAAGCCTCCGTTACCGGAGGCTTTAAAGTTCAGTTGGTGCGGCGTATAGGATTCCGCGCATCCGCTGCGCGGATCCGCACCGGCTTCGCCCGCCTGCCGGCGCGCTCGCCCGCGGGCTAAAACGCTCCGCGTTTTCTTGACGCCCGCGCCTCGACCGAGGTTCGAATCCATGCGGTGTTGCCATAAAAGAAAAGCCCCCGTTGCCGGAGGCTTTCAATTTCAATTGGTGCGGCGTATAGGATTCGAACCTATGACGTTCTGATTCGTAGTCAGACCCTCTATCCAGCTGAGGTAACGCCGCAGCGCAAAACATATAAAACCACTTTAGCTTATTGGAGTCAAGCACAATCTCAAACTTTTTTGTGGAACGCAGTTTTGTCATGCTGCTCCGCATATACCGTCGTTCCCCGTACGATCGATTGGCTTTTCGATCACGTCAAACTTAGCATCAAGTTCCCTCAGGAGCGATCTCACCCGCTGGGCACAATCATAATCGGCAAACGAGATACTCAACATGCGAGCAACCTGGTTAGATGTCCGGACCCCATAGAAATGCTCCAGGGCCACAAGCCCCTCGTGCGCCACAAACGTCTCAACCACATGCGGCGACTCCTCGTAGCACCATTGGGTCAACGGACCCTCGCTCGTCTGTCGAACCACCAGGCCACCCATGCCAGACGGCTCACACGTCACAAGCAGGTACTCCCCGCCCTCGTCGCTCTCAAACAAAACCACCCGATCATCAAACAGCTCCATCGCGTCCCCTTTCTCTCGCTCTTATTTAGCAAAAGCATAGCAGGTAGATGGCTGTATACAGAACAGTTGTTCGTGTGTTTTCTATAGAGCTGTCCGCATGGCATGGTATGGCCGTGCGCAAAAAGGGCGCCCCGAAAGGAGCGCCCTTGCAAATCGCTTATGCAGCCAAGCTACGCGACCGGCTCGATCTTCTCGAGGCCGCCCATGTAGGGACGCAGAACCTCGGGGATCGTGATGGTGCCGTCGGCGTTCTGGTAGTTCTCCAGAATGGCAGCCATGGTACGACCAGCCGGCAGGCCGGAACCGTTAAGGGTGTGCAGGTAGCGCGAGCCCTTGAAGTTCTCGGGGTCGCGATACTTGATGTTGGCGCGACGGGCCTGGAAGTCGCCGCAATTGGAGCAGGAGCTGATCTCCTTGTAGGCGTTGTAGCTCGGCAGCCAGACCTCGACGTCGTAGGTCTGACGGGCAGAGAAGCCCAGGTCGCCGGTGCACAGGCTAATCACGCGATACGGCAGGCCCAGCTGCTGCAGCAGGTACTCGGCCTCGGCGGTCATGCTCTCGAGCTCATCGTCGGACTCCTCCGGCTTAGCGAACTTGACCATCTCGACCTTGTCGAACTCGTGCTGACGGATGATGCCGCGGGTGTCGCGACCGGCGGAACCAGCCTCCTCGCGGAAGCAGGGGGTGAAGGCGGTGTAGCGACGCGGCAGAGTGTCGGCATCGAGGACCTCGCCGGCGTGCAGGTTGGTCAGTACGACCTCGGCGGTAGGGATCAGGAAGTTGTCGCCCGAGACGTGATAGGCGTCGTCCTCGAACTTGGGCAGCTGACCCGTGCCGAACATGGTCTGACGCTTGACGACGATGGGCGGCCACCACTCCTTAAAACCACGGCTGGTGTGCGTATCGAGGAAGAAGTTGATAAGGGCGCGCTCCAAGCGGGCGCCGGCACCACCGAGAACGGTGAAACGGCTGCCGGAGAGCTTGTTGCCGCGCTCGAAGTCGAGGATGTCGAGGTCGGTGCCCAGATCCCAGTGCGGCTTAAAGTCGAAGTCGAACTCGCGCGGGGTGCCCCAACGACGGCGCTCAATGTTCTCGTCTTCGTCCTTGCCGTACGGCGTGGCCTCGCAAGGAATGTTGGGCAGGTGAGCCATGAAGTCGTACTGCTCCTGCTCGAGAGCAGTGCGGCGCTCGGCCAGACCGTCAATCTTCTCGTTGACGGCGCGCACGGCCTCCTTGGCGGCCTCGGCCTCGTCCTTCTTGCCCTCCTTCATCAGGGCGCCGATCTTCTTGGACTCGGCATTGCGCGTAGCCTGGAGCTCCTCGACCTCGGTGATGACGGCACGGCGCTCGTCGTCGAGCTCAAAGAACTTCTCGCGATCCCAAGACGTCTGGCGGTTAGCCATGGCGACATCGATGGCATCGGGGTTCTCGCGAACAAACTTGATATCAAGCATTAGATCCTCCGGCGATATACATTCCATTTAGGTTGCAACCTTGTACATGTATGGGCAAGTATATACTTATGAGCGTTTACGACCCAACTCAACTACGCAAGAAGGCACCCAATGGACGCAGTTTTTTCCTTTTTGTTTGGCACCCGCACCGGTTTTGCCATCCTTTTCGCCGGCGGCATCCTGTTATTTGCGATTCTTGCCTTTGTAATGGAGAAGCGTACCCATAAGATGTACGTCGACCGCGGACCCAAGTCCGAGGATGAGGAAGACAGCTTCTGGGACTAACCTGCCAAAAAGGGACAGGTTTATTTTGGTCGGTTTTATCTGGGCAAACGCAAGCGCCCCGCAACCGGTAACGATCCGGTTGCGGGGCGCTTTTCGAATATACGACAAAACCGCAGGAAAAACCTGCCAAAATAAACCCGTCCCTAAATGGCAGGTTTTACTGGAGAGTTGCGTCGATGGCCTTGACCAGGGCGCTGCGCATGCCGGCATCCTCGAGCGCGATGACGCCCTTGATGGTGGCACCGCCGGGCGAGCATACGGCATCCTTCATCGCCGCAGGATGCTGGCCAGTTGCAAGCTGCAGCTTTGCCGTACCCAACACCATCTGGCTCACAATGCGATAGGCATCGGCACGCGGGATACCGTGCTTGACCGCTGCATCGCCCAGGGCCTCGATTGCCATGGCGACAAATGCCGGAGCGCAACCACCCACCGTGCCGCCCACAAACAGCAGGCTCGTATCGAGTTCGACCACCGCACCGAGCTTGCCAAGCAGATCAAGCACCACTGCGCTCTGCTCATCACTAAGCGTGGAAGCCTTCTCGCAAGCGATGACGCCCTCGCCCACCGAAACCGGTGTGTTGGGCACCGTCGAGATATGCGCGACGCCCGGCAGGACCTGCTCCCACTTGGCACTGTCCCAGGTCCAGGCAACCGACAGAACGACCTTTTTGGCAAGAGCATCCTTGAGCGGGGCGAATACCTTCTCGATCATGTACGGTTTGACCGCAGCGACCACGATATCGGATGCAGCGACAACCTCCGCCGTATCACGACAGGCAACCATCCCACGCGCCTTACAACGCTCGACCAAGGCGTCGTAGTGGCCCGCGCAGGCGCACATATCGCTCGCAGCCACACCGGCGGCGATCCAGCCATCGGCCATAGCGCTCGCCATATTGCCAAAACCGACAAATCCAATCTTCATATCTCATAGTCCTCTCAGACATGCTCTTCAAAACGAAAGCTATTGTCCCACGGCATTGTTTCGTATTGCCGACCTATTTGTGATACGGCTCGCCACGGCTGATCTTGCAGGCACGGTAAACCTGCTCCAGCAGCACCACGCGCGCCAGGTTATGCGGCAAGGTAATGCGTCCAAAGCTGAGCATCTCGTCGGCGCGGGCGCGTACCTCATCACTCACGCCGTCCGAACCGCCGATTACAAAGGCAATGTCGCTGCTGCCTCGCAGCATAAGATCGTCGAGCCTCGCCGAGAGCTCCTCACTCGAACGCTCCTTGCCCTCGATAGCCAGCAGGATCACATGCGCTCGAGACGGCAAGGCAGCAAGAATCGCCGCCCCCTCCTTGTCACGTGCGGCATCCACACCGCCCGCCTTAGCCGGGTCGATATCGGCCACCTCGCGGATATCGACCTTGGCATAGGCACCCAGGCGCTTGGTGTACTCAGCGCATGCGTCCTTCCAAAAGCGCTCCTTGAGCTTACCGACGCAAACGACGGTGTATTTCACGCGCGTCTACTCCTTCGAATCGTTTTGAACTTTGCCGGCGGTCAGCATCTGTTCGAACATTGAGGCCGACTGCGAGAAGTCGCTCGGCAGCACGACCGTCGAGGTTTTACCCGTGCGAGCGAACTCCGTCATCATCTCGGACCACTGCGTAAACATGAACAGTTGGTTGGCCTCGTCATTGCCGACACCCGTCTCCTGGATGATCTCGAGCGAATCTTTGATACCCAGCGCGATGGCCTTGCGCTGGTTGGCAATGCCCTCGCCCGCCTTTTCCATAGCCTCGGCCTCGGCGGTCGCCTCGGTGACGCGCTTGATGCGGTCTGCCTCAGCGAGCTCCTGCGCCGCAGCGCGCTTGCGCTGGGCGGCGTTGATGTCGTTCATGGAGTTCTCAACCTCGGTCGGCAGTGCGATTTTGGTGATGAGCGTCGACACGAGGGTGAAGCCGTAGGCGGCCATCTGCTCGGAAACGGTAGCGTTGACATCCTTGGCGATGTCATCCTTCTTGGCAAAGACCTCATCGAGTGTGTAGACGGGAATCGAAGAGCGCAGGGCGTCGGTGATGAAGTCACGCATCTGGTCGACGGGCTCCTGCAGCATGTAGTAGCTCTTGTAGATGCCCGAATCTGCCGGGCCGGCGCCCATGTCATAGCTCACGTGGTACTGAGCAGAGACCTCAAGGCCGATGGTCACGTTGTCCTGGGTCTTAACGTCGATGCCAAAACCGTTTTTCATGGTGCGCAGACTCACCGTGGCGGCCTTGCGGTCGATCACGGGCACCTTCATGTGGAAGCCCGCGTTGACGATGCGGTTAAACTTGCCCAGACGTTCGATGATCACGGCATGCTGTTGTTCAACGACATAGCAGGCGTTGGGAAGCAGCAGCAACAGAATGATAATAGGGATCAAAAGACTGGTAAGGGCGGCGATGATACCGGAAAACAGCATGGCTTCTCCTCTATTGGGCATACATTGGCACTAGGATACCCGTCCTGGACGGCCCCAAAGGCCCGATGGCAGGGCCAGTGGGCAAAAAAGACCAAATATGAGTACTGTCACTATTTTAGTAGCAGCCTATTTAGCAAAATAGCACCCTGTCGAACCCGAGATCCTTCCAAATTGAGCCGCTTTGTCTCAAAGCCGAATCAAATTAACGTACAGCTGTTGCGTAATTATCACAAAATAGACCTCTAGAAATGTTGCCGCCTTTGTGACAGTACTCATATTTGCCGTTTTTTGCCCACTGGGGTTTCGGGCATACGAAATATCGGCATTGGATCCGTAAAAACAGCCTGCCGGCGGACTCGCCAGCTCGCTAAAAACGCTCCGCGTATTCTTTACGCTCGCTCTTTCGCGGGTCCAAGTCCCCGCGATGGGCCCATAACAAAAAAGCTCCCATTGCTGGGAGCTCTTTCATGTAATGGTGCGGGCGAAAGGACGTCCGCGTATCCGCTCCGCGGATCCGCACCGGCTTCGGCCGCCTGCCGGCGTCCTCGCCAGCTCGCTAAAAACGCTCCGCGTTTTCTTAACGCTCGCTCTTTCGCAGGTTCAAGTCCCCGCGATGGGCCCATAACAAAAAAGCCCCCATTGCTGGGAGCTCTTTCATTCAATGGTGCGGGCGAAAGGACTTGAACCTTCATGGGGTTGCCCCCATACGGACCTGAACCGTACGCGTCTGCCAATTCCGCCACGCCCGCGTGCAGGAATTAGAATAACGGAGCGCCAGCGCGAACGCAAGAACTATTTTTGAAAAAGTTTACGAGCGTTATTGCGTATACATTTGAGGGCCCTCACAGCCCCATCATGAATTTAGCATGCGTCCTCTTCATGCCGTGATTCTCGTAAAACCGGTGAGCACCCAACCGTGCGGCATTTGAGGTCACCTCGATTACCTCGCAGCCCTGCTCTCGTGCACACGCAATGGCCCTCTCAAGCAGCAGTGTCCCGCGTCCACCACCACGGTATCCCTTGTCAACCACGAGCTCGCAAATCTCGGCCACGGGGTGTTCATGGTGAAGCTGCCGCTCGACGCGCACGTTCACAATCCCGACAACGTCATCCTCTTCGAGCACAAAAGCGAAAAATGGCTGTCGGGCAAGCTGCCAGGCAAAACGCTTACAGAACGTCAATCGGTCAAACCGAGTGTCCTCGAGCTGGCACATGAGCTCGTACACCGCGTCGGTATCGGCAACAGTCGCCATTCGAACTGTCATCTCCGGACCCCCTAAGCAAGCAGGCGTTCTTGGTCGAACAGCTGCGCGACGGACTCGCCGGCTTCATCCGGCGTGATGAAACAAGACCCGACGCACTCGGGGGCGCCATAGCGCCCATGGTAATCGCTACCGCCGGTGCACACGATTCCGTACTGCCGTGCAAGTCTAAAGGCCTCTTCGGTCGCAACGGCATCGTTATCGGGATGAAACGCCTCGATGCCCATCAGACCTGCCTTAACAAGTTCGGGGATAGCCCCCCACGAGTCCATCTGCTGGGGATGTGCGAGCACGGGCACGCCTCCCTGTTCGCGAGCAGCCCGAACAACTGTAAGTGCGTCGGGATAGGAAATGTCGCGCTCGGCAATACCGCCATTTTTAAATAGCCGACGATAAACGCACTGATATTCGCCATCTCGATAGCCCAGCCCCGTAAGCGCCTGCATGACATGCTGTTTGTAGACACCAGTACTTGCCCGCGAGACTTCGACCACGTCGGCCACCGATGCTTTTCGCCCGCAGGGGGCCATCCCTTTACGTTCGAGCGTCCATGCCTGCCACAGGGTGTTGGCAGTACGGCGGGCAAGCGTTTCGTTTACCAAGAGCTCAAGCGGGCCAGATTCATCCGCCGTAGCCGCGAGGCCGTAGCAAAGAATATGAATCTTGCGTCCGGTTTCCGAGTCAATGCAAGAAGCCTCAACGCCCGCAATCACGGGAAAACCCATCTTGCGGGCTTCGGCGCGTACGGATGACAGCTGGCGCAAACTGTCGTGATCGGTAATGGCAATACCCGAAAGACCCCGCTCACGAGCCTCGGCAATCAATGCCTGCACCGATTGAGAACCATCGGAATAAACCGAATGCGTATGCAGATCAAATGACCCCTGCACGGATCTATGTTCCTGCATCCGTCCCTCCTATGCCTGGACAAACCCACCAGTCTGCATGTTGTACTCACGATCGCAAACGCCTTCCATGAACTCCAAATCATGGAAGATGCCCAGCATCGTAGTACCTCCGGCCTTGAGTTGCTCAATCAAATCGCGGACTCTGACCTTGCTCGCGTTATCGAGGCTGGCAGTCGGCTCATCCAACAGTAATAGACGTGGACGACGCACCATAGCGCGCGCGATGTTGAGCCTGAGCTTCTCACCACCCGAGAACGTATTGGGATACAGGTCCCACAGGGGCTTGGGGAAGTCGAAATGCTCGAGCATGCGCGTTGTCTCCTCCTCAATCGCATCTTCATCGGCAAACGCCTCAGCGGCACTCGCGTGCACGATTTCACGGGCCGTGGTACGTGGCACGGCATCGAGGAACTGGGAGACATAGCCAATCTCGTAGTTGCGCAGATAGATCACACGACGTTCATCGAGCGTGGCAAGGTCGACCGGACCAAAGGCCTCGGAATCGTACACGATGTGGCCGCTTTCCGGCAGATTCGTACGATAGATGCACTTGAGAATCGTGGATTTGCCCGAGCCCGAGCGGCCGGTAACGCCCACGAACTCACCCGGCAGCACGCTCAGCGAGATATGTTCACAGCCGCGCACGCGACGGTCGGCGGCATGCAGGGTAAAGCCCTTGGAAAGATCCTCGATCGCAAGGAGTGGGCATACATCGAGCTGATAGAATTCGATTGAATCGCCCATTACTTGTCCTCCGATCCATCCGTACCCGCCACGGCTGCCGGCACGTGGTCGGCGGTCTCGGCGATCGTCGCGGCATCGGTGGCAAAACGGGCAGACATGCTCGGCAGCGCCGGATACCACATACGCGAAACCACACGGCCATCCACCAGCGTCGCCGTGATCACGGGATAGGTGCGCTGGCCTTCCTCAACCTCACGAATGACCAGAATATCGGCTTTCTTGCCCTCTTCCAGACTGCCAACCTGATCGTCGGCATGCACGGCGCGCGCCGGGTTGATAGTGAGCATGGCAAACGCCTCTTCAAGCGGCAGCTTGAAATCATGGTGCAGGGCAAAGGCACTCTGCAGCATTGCCGTGGGATAGTAATCGGAGCACAGCACGCTCGCCACTCCGTTAGACACGGCGTCGCGCGCCGAAAGGTTGCCCGAATGGCTCTTCCCCAGCAAGATGTTGGGTGTTCCCATGACGGTCGACATGCCATGCTCGCGAGCAGCGCGCGCCACCTCTAAACTCACCGGGAACTCAGAGATCGTGCAGCCGAGCTCACGCATAAGATCCAGATGCTCGACCGAATCGTCATCGTGGCTCGCCAGCGCAATGCCGTTTTCACAGGCAACATCGGCAAGATATTTGAGCTGATCAAAGGAAAGCTTGGGTGCCGCCTGCTGAGCGGCGACGATCCGCTCCGCCTCTTCGTCACTCAGCTCGTGATCGCCGCGAACGCTCTTGCGCCAGATCTCGATATCGCGATATTGACCCTGGCCGGGAGTGTGGTCCATAAATGAAAGCTCGTCCACCTCGCCCGAGCGCAAATGCCCCTCAACTTGCTCAACCAGATTGACGTTATCGACCTCGAGACGCAGGTGCAGGCGATGACGAATCAGATGGGCGTTTCGTCCCTCGGTGCGCTTGCAGCCGGCGATAAGCGCCATGATTTTCTCGGTGTTCTCCCAGCGCCGGACCGGCTTGGCGTCCATGATGTCCTGCGCATATGCCGAAAGCGAGTGATACATTGTGGTGATGCCATGGGCGATGAGCTCACGCTCGGCCTCGAACAATGCCGTCGAGAAGTCCATGAGCACCGTCGGGCGCGGCGAGATAACGGTCTCGATATAGTCGGAATGGATATCCACAAGACCAGGCGTGACATAGCCACCATGAGCATCGATAACGCCGGCTCCCGCGGCGGTCGCATCGAATTTGCCTTGGCGTTGAATTGCGGCGATCCTGTCGTCTTCGACCACAAGCTCATAGCCAAAGAGCAGGCGGTCGGGCTGAACAATGATTCCGTTGCGGATGACGTACATCGGCGAACCTCCTAAAGAAGCGAATAGACGAGTTCTTGGGTGTAGGCGTGCTGCGGATCTTGCATGATCTGATCGGTCAAGCCATGTTCGATGACCTGCCCGTCGAGCATCACGATAGTGCGATCGGCAAGCAGGCGAATCACGCCCAGGTCATGGCTCACCACAACCATCGAGACTCCCAGGTCACGACGCAGCGAGAGGATAAGATCAAGCACGCGCGCCTGAACCGAAAGGTCCAAACCGGTGGTGACCTCGTCCAAGAACAGCAGCGGAGGACGGTTGGAAAGCGCCTTGGCAATCTGCACGCGCTGCTGCATACCGCCCGAAAACGCGCGCGGTGGATCTTGTTCACGACGCAAGGGGATGTTCACGCGATCAAGCAGCTCGCGGCCGCGATCGACCATGGAGGAAACGTCACGGATACCGGCAGCGATCTGCTTCTCGGCGATATTGGAAAGACTCGAGAAGTTCATGCGCAGGCCCAGGTAAGGGTTTTGGTAAACCATGCCAAAAATCTCATCGCGAATAAGGCGCTTTTGCTGGCGAGAGAGGTCAAAGCAGTTGCCTTTGCCCCCATCATATGCAGCGACACGCATATCGCCCGCCGTGGGCTCCTGGTCGAAATAGAGGCACTGCATGAGCGTCGACTTGCCCGAACCAGACTCGCCCACAATGCCCAGAATCTCACCGCGATGCACCTCGAGCGAGATGTCGCGCACCGCGTGCACCGTGCCGCATACAGGACAGATGTTGCGCTCGAGCTTGGCATGCGGGTCGCGGCAGTAGTCACAGCCGACGCCAAAACGCTTGGCCAGATGGCGAACGGACAAAACCGGAGCCTTATCCTTAAATTCATGATGAACCGTAGCGGGAAGCATCGTCGTGCCTTTACTCATCGCTTCCGCCCTCCTCGAGACGCTCTGCGCAATAATCGGTATCGGAGCACTGCCATGCCTTCTTGCCCGTAACGGGATCGATGGTTTGAGTCATATAGACGCCCGTCGCCCCACAGATGCAGCAGCGCTTACCTTCAAAATCCTCGCGCACAAAGGGATGGTCTTCGAAGGCGAGCGACTCCACCTTGGTATGGGGCGGCACGGCATAGATCTTCTTCTCGCGACCGGCGCCAAACAAAAAGAGATTCTCGGCATCGTTGAGCTTGGGATTGTCGAAACGCGGAATAGGGCTCGGCGCCATAACGTAGCGATCCTGCACCATCACGGGATGGTCGGCACCGGTAGTCGTGGAGCCATAGCGCACGATCTGCTCAAAAAGCTCCAGATATGCCCCGGTGTACTCAGCTTCGGCATGCAGACGGCGCGTCACGCTTTCGCGCGCCTCGTAGGTGCGCAGGGGCTCTGGCATGGGAACCTGCAGCACCATGAGTTGTTCGCGCTGCAGCGGACGCTCAGGGATACGGTGACGGCTCTGGATGAGCGTCGCGTCCGCCGTGGACGTGGTGGTCTCGACGCCGGTAGTCTCGTGCACGAGGCTGCGAATAGACACGGCATTGACGCTCGCGTCCGAGCCCTGGTCGATTACCTTGAGCACGTCATCGGGACCGATGCACGACAACGTGACCTGCAGGCCACCCGTACCCCAGCCGCGGCCGATGGGCATCTCGCGGCTGGCGAACGGCACCTGGTATCCGGGAATGGCGACGGCCTTCAAGATGGCGCGGCGAATCTCGCGCTTGGAGCCCTCGTCCAAAAAGGCAAAGTTATAGTTGCGCTGCACGAGAACCGTCCTCCTTCTGTCCCTCGGCGTGATTCATAGAGCGCAAGGCTGCATCGAGCTTGCTTTGGAACGTCACGTAGTGCGGCAGCTTGAGATGGCTGATAAAGCCCGTGGCTTCCACACCGTCGATGTGATAGAGCACGAACTCCTGATCCTGTGTGGGGTAGCGAACGTCGTCGACGCGCAGCGAATGGTCGAGGACGCTCATGGCGATGGCCTTGCTCTCGTCGCTGCCGGTAACGAGGCCGTAGCCCACATCGAGCGCGTTCACATGCTCGCCCGTCTCGGTCACCTCGTCGTTGGCGATCAGGCTTTCGACCTCACAGACCGGGAGTGCTCCCAGATAGTACGCGTCGTCGGCAGAAGCCTGAGAGGGATCGGTTCCGGGGGCATCAATCGTCACCGGCACGCTGCCGCGGCGAAGCTCGCCCACCGTGGGATGGGAAATGCCAAAGCCGCGAATGGCCGCGTACCCGATGGCGACAACCGCCTGCGTGAGGCCACGCGAGAGGGCCTGCAGGATAACGCTGCGCGGCGCCGGCGTGAAAAGCGGGGTCTTGGTGATATCGACGGGCTCGGTGTCGTCGATAGCAACCGGGCGGATCATACCGATCTGGCGCAGGTAATCGCACACCTTGGGCACACAATCGAGAGGCGTGGTCTCGGCCACGCCATAAAAGGCCTCGGCCGCTTCATCCAGACGCTCATCGATGACAGCGCGCGCGGCACGGACATCGGCATCGGTCTCTTCGCTTAGATCAAAATTGATAAGGCGATGGCTGTAATCGCGGGTCGCGCCCAAAATCTGTCCGCCCTCGATATCTTTGAAGGCCGCGGAGATGCGGCGCGAAACGTGCATCTCGCCCGTATCGATCACACGCGATGTATAGAGGCGCTCGAGGGTGGAACGGTAGGCACGCACCAAAAAGACGGCCTCCTCGATAGAACCCGACGCCTGCTTGAGGGCGATTGCAGCAACCTCGGGAGCCCAAACGGAGCCCTCAGACTGCACCTGCTCGACCGCATGCGGCATGGCCTCGATGATGAGTGCGGGATCGAGCGCGCGGCCACCCGCAACGCGCTCGCGCTCAAGCAGCTCAAGCGATGCGGCGATTGCCTGCTCGCCGCCGGAAACGGCTACATATCCCATGATTCAACCTCCCTGCAAGCGCTGGAACGGGGAACGGCGGCGATATGGCCAAACCCGTCTACAAACATCAGGTCGATGCCGCAGGGAAACTCGTCCAGACGCGCAATACGCGAGCGCAAGACATCGCCGCGATCGCACGAGAAGTGCGAAGTGCCGTCAACGCCGGGGCCACCGAGCTCCCAGGAGCTCTTGGTACACGCGTGCGAAGCGGAGCCGACGCGCAAACCCTGCGCATCCAGTCCCAAAAGCACCGAGCACTCGACGATAACCGTCGCGCCGCGATGCGGTTGTTCAAGCGTCCCCGCCGTAAGCGCAGCGATTGCACTCGCCGCGCCCTCATCTCGAAAAGCCTCCGGAACGATCACGCACGCAGCTTCGCTCGGCGCCGCAGGAGTCACGTGCGTTCGACTCGCGATCTGCCGGGCAGCACGCTCAAAGCCCGTGGTCGCCATGCAAAAAGTCGTACCGCTATCGAGCAGCATGTCCGCCAACATCAACGTCGCGGGGAATAGGCCACAGCGCTTCGCCTCGACCTCATAGGCATCCGTGACGGATAGGCGGCAAACCTCGCCGGGGCGCGCCATGCAGTCCAGAACCGTACGAAACGTTCCCTGCAGCTCGAAGGCGCGCTCGTCAAGGGACGGATCGCGATCGAAAACCTCATCCTGCTCGTTCATTTGACCACCGCCTGAACACTCATGTCCTGGCCAGACATTTCATCGAACTCGACACGCGACACATAGGTGAGAGCATCCTGTGCAGCCACGCGCTCAAACATGGCAGCACGCGCCTCCTCGACGCGGCGCTCGAGTTCCGCCAAACAAGCCGGCGCCGGATCCATTGCATAAGCGGCATCGATTACCGCGAGCGCACGAGCATGCGCGGCATCGGTTCCCATAAGCACGCCCAGGCCATCGGCCTCGCCAATGCGCACGCGGCTCTCGGTAACAAGCACCTCGCTCAGATAAAAGCGGCTGTTGCGAGCCGTCTCGCGCACCTGACACATCACAAGGCCCTGGTGCGCCGGCACAATATCTTCGGCAGGGGCGGCGGCCTCGACCAGGCCCGCCAGTTCGAGCGCAAGCGCAGGGCCGCTCTCAACCAGGACCTCGGTCCTCTCTCTTCTTGTTAGCATGCAAATCTTTCCTTAGTTATCCGAGTCGATGATGTAACGGCGACGAAGGCGAACCGAGATGAACTCGAGTGCAAACGACACAGCCAGGCATACATAGACAATCACGCCCACCTCGTGCAGGTTGTAGTAGTAGTTGCCTGCCTGATACAGCTGAAAGCCGATACCGCCCGCGCCCGCGAAGGCGCCCACGGCAACCGCGTTGGCAAAATTGATCTCAAAGCGAATAAATGTCCATGAGAGCAGTTTGGTAATGGTTGCCGGACAGATGGCCTGGAACACAATCTGCCAGAAGCTGGCACCGCTCGCAGAGAGTGCCTCGATTACATCTGCATCGATTTCTTCAATCGACTCCGAGTAGCTCTTGGTAAGATACGCGATGGAATGGAAGGAAATTCCCAGCACCGCCGCCTCGGATCCAAGGCCGATGGCCACCGTGAAGACGAGTACCCACAGAATCGTTGGAATCGCTCGGATGATAGCAACGAATCCTTTGACCGCATTGGAAACGAGCGGATTCGAGAGGTTCTCGGATGCCGCCAACGCCAAGAAAAACGAGATGATGGCCGAGATGATGGTGCACAGCACGGTAACCGCAATGGTGACCAACGTGCTCTCGGCAACCTTTGCCCAGCTAAAATGCGCAGCTCCCAACGGCGGGTCAAGCGCTGGTTGGAACATCATGGCGCAGAAATCAGACCAGGTTTGAGCGAGTGCGCGGCCAAGGTCAACCGTGCCAAAATCCATGCGCACAAACGCAACGACCGTCAAGAGGCACAGAATGCCCAGCGTAAGCACGACAGAATAGTTGCGCCCCCGGCGAGACACGAGACGAATATGCCCAGCGTGCGAACGCTCGATCGCACCGGCCGTGGCGGGAGTCAGCTCAAAAGTATCCATTAGATCATCGACCTTCTAGCTGCGTTGGAAATCGCCTCGACCACGAGCACCAAAACAATGGTCACAAGAATCACAAGGCCAGCGCAGTCATACCGAAAAGACGCGTAGTACAGGTTGAAGGCAAAGCCGATACCCGTACCGGTAAGCAAGCCCACCAACGTGGCCTCGCGAATATTGGTCTCGACCATATAGAGTGTCCAGCTCATAAGCTCTGCAACGGCAAGCGGCAGACCCGCCTGAAAGACAATCTGCCAAAAGCTTGCTCCGCAGCTGCGCAACGCCTCGATGGGGCCGCAAGGGATTTCGTCGAGCGTGTCCAGAAAAAAGCGCGTAATCTGGCCAAACGTCGCCAAAAAGAGCGCGAGGAAGCCCGTGAACTCGTTTTGCTTGAACGAAAGGAGCAACAGCAGCGCCCATGCAATCATGGGAACATTGCGAAAGATATTGGCGAAGATGCGGATGACACCGCGCACGATGCCGTTTTCGACACCGACGCTCGAGCATCCCAGCACCGCAAGAACGATACCCAGCAAGGCCGCGAGCATCGTAGCGGCGATGGAATCGAACACCGTCGAAACCACCTGCGTGGCAATTATGCCCAGCTGTCCTAACGACGATGGCGTAGGGCAAAAGTTCTGCAGCATCCATGCAAGGGCAGCGGGTACCGAACCCAAGGCATATCCAAAGCTGAAATCGCCGACAAGCGATGCCCCCTCGGCAACCAAGACAACGGCCGCAACTACTGCGAGTGCGCGAAGCTGACGCCTTCTAAACCAGCTCAAATCGGGAACCTTCCCCGCTTTCGCATTGCCAAAAGAGCCT
This sequence comes from Collinsella sp., assembly GCA_014871665.1. Lineage (GTDB taxonomy): Bacteria > Actinomycetota > Coriobacteriia > Coriobacteriales > Coriobacteriaceae > Collinsella. The sequence continues at coordinate 15,054 of WGSL01000006.1, forward strand.
GTGGACATGGCGCCGCACTCCCCCGCGCTCATCGCAAGGCTCCAGAAGGAACAGCGGAAGCCATGCCAACAGATGCGGGTGTCGCGCCAGCTTGGGGCCCTGACACCGGAACGGAAATGAAGCCCTCTTCTCCATCGCCGTAAATCACCGCGATCATCTGGGGGGTCAGCTCGGCAGGCGCACCCTCGAACACTTTCGCGCCCGCACGCAAGCCCACGATACGATCGGAAAACTCAAGTGCCATATCCACCTGATGCAGATTGACGATGCAGGTGATGCCATGCTGACGCGTCACGCGGCGCAGATGCTCCATGACAGCACGGCTGCTCTTGGGATCAAGGCTCGCGATAGGTTCATCGCATAGAATGATGCGGGGATCTTGAATAAGTGCGCGGGCGATACCCACGCGCTGCTTTTGTCCGCCCGAGAGCTGATCGGCGCGACGATAGGCAAACTCGCCCAGGCCCACTTCGTCAAGCAGCTCGAACGCACGGAGCTTCTCGGCTTCGCTGTAGAGGCCCAGCGACCCCGCCACAGCACCCTTGTAGCCCAGACGCCCATGCAGCACGTTTTGAATGGCGGTAAGGCGATACACCAGGTTGTAGTTCTGAAAGATCATGGCGATCTGCGCGCGCACGCCACGCAGCTTGTTGCGGCGCAGATGCGTAATGTCCCGACCATTAAAGACAACCGACCCCTCCGTGGGCTCGATGAGGCGATTGATGCAGCGCAAAAACGTCGACTTGCCGGCGCCTGAAGGACCGATCACCGCAACCAGTTCTCCCTCGCCGCAAGCAAAATCTACGCCGGAAAGCGCGTGATGCTGCTCCCGTGCACCTCGTTTGCCCTCGTAGCTTTTGGTCAAATCGCTCACCTGCAAGAGAGGCTGTGCGTTCTGTGGCATTTCCATGCCCTCCCATCAACGTCGAGGCCGGACGCGGATATTCGCGCCCGGCCCGTTTTGGCAGCGGCTAATCGGCTACGCGATGCCGCCCATCTGCACGTGTGCGCGCAGGGACATGCATTAGTCAAGCGCACGAATGGGGTCGTACCAGGAGTCCTCGACCGCGATGAAGCCGGCGGTATCACCCAGGCTCCAAACGGCACCGGTGCCCTCTTTATCCTCGGGGGCAAAGAGCAGTTCGTCTTCAGAGGTCTCCTTGGAGGTCAAGCCCTTGACGAGCTTGTCGATGATCTCCTGCGGGACCTTATCGGTGTTGACGGCGATAGGCCCGTTGAGAACCGGGGTGGACTGGATGATGCCGAACTTCTTGCCCTGAACGCGATCGAAGGGCTGGGGAGCGTCGGCCTTGACGGAGTAGACGGAACCGGCGGCGTTCACGGCGTCGCGCTCGCCCTCGGGGACATCAAGATAGGTGTCGACGTCGACATCGTCGAAGGCGGCAACATCGGCATCACCCTGCAGCAGGTTGACAGCAGAACCGGGGTGAGAGTTACCAAAGAGTACCTGGGAGAAGAAACCCGGGGTACTGAGCTCGTCGGAGGACTTCACGTCGTCCGGGAACGCCTTCATAATGGCGTTGCACGGAACCTTGAAGCCGGAGGTGGAAGTAGCGGAGACAAAGCTCATGCGCTTGCCCTTGATGTTCTTGATGGAATAGCCGCTCTCCTCGGCGCTATCCGCGTAAGCGCTCATCTCGGCCTCGGGCACGCAGATGCGGCTGTAGTACTTGGCGCCGTCGAGCTTACCATCGGTGTCGGAGGTGGTCACAAGCGGAAGAACCTTGCTGTTCTTCTTCTGGGCCTGGATGAAGCCCTCGGCGCCCATGTTGGCAAGCTGAGCCTTGCCGGAAGCGATAGCCTCGATAGCGACGTTATAGTCGGTGGTGGTCATGAGCTCGACCTTGACACCGGCGTACTTCTCAAGAACCTTGCCAAACTCCTCGCGGCCCGCGTCGAACTCGGAGCTGGACTCGTTGGGCAGCCAGACCATGGTAAGTTTATCGATAGAAGCGGCATCCGAGCCAGCGGTCGCCGCACCACCCTTACCGTCGACGCTGCCGCAACCGACGAGACCGAGGCCGAGCGTCACGGCACTCGCGCCAAAAAGGCCCAAGAAGGACCGGCGAGAAATTTGCTTGTTCTTGATATCTGCCACAATCTTCTCCTTACAACACAAGAATGCACCGGAGGGACCGGGGGTTCTATTTGTCCCGTCCGGCGATGACGTGGTAGATATTAGGGTTGTGGGCAAGCCGTTTTTCGATCAACGGCAATCGCTTGTCATATGCTTGCGCGAAGATGCGGGAACATGACGCGAACCGTAGGCACTTATTAATAGAAACGCCCCGTCGTAAGCTCAAGGGCAGGCATAAGGCAGGTAATAGACCAGTTTTGTCAGCCCCTTGGCAGCCGTTTATAGAAAAAGTTTGCAGGCATTTTCCCAAGCGGCTCGCGCGATTGCTTCGGCATTATCGCCGGTGCGGTCGACACGGTCGTTGACCAGCGCGTTTGCCGTAATGGAAATCATCGCGGGCTCGCACTCGAGACCGCGAATAGGCTCTGGGGCCATGTACGGGCAATCCGTCTCGAACAAAATACGGTCGAGCGGTGTTGCCGCGAATGCCTCGCGCACCTCGTCGTTGCGTTTAAAGGTAGCCGCGCCGCCATAGGCGATGTAACAACCCAAATCCACAAAGCGCTCCATTGTGGCTCGGTCCTCGCCAAAGCAGTGCAGTACGCAACCGGCCTGGGGCACACCCACCTCGCGCAGCACGTTGTACGCATCCACATGCGAGGTGCGCTCCTCGTCCGCGTCCTCATGACGCAGATGCAACTCCACCGGAACATTGCGGCGTACGGCAAGCTCAAGCTGGCGCGCCATACAGTCGATCTGCACGTCGTGGGGCGCCGGCGCGATATCGTCGTCGTAATCCATGTGGTAGTCCAGACCGATCTCGCCAATGCCAACGCATAGGGGATCATCGAGCGCAGTCACAATCTGGGCATGGATGTTATCGGTGTAGTCGGGCGCGCCATAGGGGTGAACGCCAGCGAGATACTTGACCTGCGGGATATCCTGCATCGGCAGAATTTCGCGCGTCAGCCAGTCGCTATAGTCCGTCACGCTGCGTTTATCAGCGATGGGGTCGAACATCGTCACCAACAGGTCGACGCCCGCCGCCTTGGCACGCACGAGCGTCTCAGGCACATCCTTGCCCCAGAACGAAAGCAGATGTGCATGCGTGTCGGCAAGCGGCGCCAAGGGCACGGGACAAGCAACCGTCTTCTTTTTCTTGGTAAACGTCACACGTTCGGCATTAGGCATCATGGATTAGCTCCTGGGCCAGACGGACAAAGTCAGCAACATCAAGCGTCTCGGCGCGCGTGGTGGGTGCAATACCGCAAGCCTCAAAGGCAGCATCGAGCACATCCTTGGCAAAGCCGTTGGCGCTCATGGAATTGCGGATGGTCTTGCGACGCTGAGCAAATGCAGCATCAATCACGCGGGCAACAAATTCGCGATCGAGCCCCTCGGGCACCACGCCGTCAACACGGTCGATACGCACGACGGCCGAGTCCACGTGCGGCGCCGGCATAAAGCAACGCGGCGGCACCTCAAAGCGACCCGTCACCTGCGCGTACAGGCCGAGTTTTGCCGTGTAGCCGCCATAGGTCTTGTTACCGGGCGTTGCGGCAATGCGATCGGCAACCTCCTTTTGAACCATGACGACAGCGCGCTTAAGCGCGGGCATCGTCTGGAAGAACTGAAGGATGATCGTCGCCGCCACGTTGTAGGGCAGATTCGCGACAAACACCGTCGGCGTACCGCCCGCAACCTGCTCAATCTGCTCCGGGCCCACCTTGAGCGCATCGCCCATGATAAAGCGGAAGTTGGCATAGTCGGCGGCGTGGGCGTCAAGCACCGGCTCAAGCTCGGGATCGGCCTCGATCGACGTAACGCACGCCGCCTCCTGCAACAACGCAAGTGTCAACGTACCGCAACCCGGACCCACCTCGAGTACGCGCTCGTCACCTGCAAGCTCGGCAAGCTCGCAGATACGCTCGATCACATGATTGTCGATTAGAAAGTTCTGGCCCAGGCGATGCTTAGTCGCAAGGCCAAACTCCTCTAGCAGCTCCCTGGTGGCCGTGGGGTTTGCCAAAGGCGAAGTTGTCATGGTTGCCTCCTTAGCATGATGGCGGCGTCTTGAAACAAAAGGGCATGGACCGTGGTGGCCATGCCCTTACAGCTAAACAGCAAATTGCCGATATGGCGCTCGCGCGGTCTCTACGCCAGACGCGGGAACAGCGGATCGCCCTTCTCGACGGGCTGTCCGCCGGCAAGCAGGCCCCAAGCGCAAATGCCCTTGAGGTCGTCGCTCGCGGCCTCGTCCTCGCAGGACAGGCGGCGCAGAGTCTCGGCAGAAGTCTGGGGCATGAGCGGCATCAGCAGGTGAGCGGCAATGCGGATGGCCTCGAGCAGGTTGTAGATCACAAACGCCAGCTCGTCAGCCTTGGCCTCGTCCTTGGCAAGTGCCCAAGGCTCGGAGTCCTCGATGTAGTGGTTGGCGGCGTGGATGAGCTCCATGACCTCGTCCTTGGCTCCACCGTAATCGAGCACGTCCATCTTGGCCATGTAGCGCTCGACCAGACCATTGGCGATCTTTGCCAGCGGGTTGTCGAACGCATCGAACGATGCGGGCTTGGCGGGCGCGCAACCGTCAAAATACTTGCCGCTCATGTTGAGCGAACGCGAGATGAGGTTGCCCCAGCTGTTGGCCAGGTCGGCGTTGTAGACCTGCTCCATGCGGTCGAAGCTGATGGCACCGTCGGTGCCGGGGACGACGTCGGTCATGAAGTAGTAGCGATAGCCCTCGACGCCCAGCATGTCGATAACGTCCTGCGGAGCGATGGCGTTGCCGCGGCTCTTGGACATCTTCTCGGCCTTGCCGGTCTCGGCATTGCGCACGGTCAGGAAGCCGTGGGCAAAGACGTGCTCGGGCAGGGCCTCGCCGATGGCCATGAGCATGGCGGGCCAAATGACGCAGTGGAAGCGGATGATGTCCTTACCCACGATGTGGAACTGCGCGGGCCAGCGATAGGCCAGCTCGGCACGCGCCTCGTCGGTGTCGACACCGTAGCCGACGGCCGTCATATAGTTGAGCAGCGCATCGAACCACACGTAGGTCACGTGACCCTCGTCAAACGGGACCTGAATGCCCCAGTCAAAGCTCGTACGGCTCACGGAAAGGTCGTTGAGGCCGCCCTCGACAAAGCTGCGAACCTCGTTCATGCGGAACGCAGGCTCGACAAAGTCGGGATGCTCGTCATAGAGCTTAAGCAGCTTGTCCTGGAAGGCGGAAAGCTTAAAGAAGTAGGACTCCTCCTGCACGCGCTCAAGCGGACGGTGGCAGTCGGGGCACAGGTGCTGGCCGACGCTGCCGTACTCCTCGTCGCCCTTCTGGACCTGCGTATCGGTGAAGTAGGTCTCGTCAGGCACGCAATACCAGCCGTCGTAGCTGCCCTTATACAAGTAGCCGGACTCCTTCATGCGCTCCCACAGGTACTGCACGGCATGGTGCTGGCGCGGCTCGGTGGTGCGGATGAAGTCATCATTGGAAATCTCGAGCTTGCTCCAAAGCTCCTTGAAGTGCGGGGCCTGGCTGTCGGTCCACTCCTGCGGCGTCATGTTGTGCTTGGCTGCGGCCTCGGCGACCTTCTCGCCGTGCTCGTCCATGCCGGTCAGGAACTTGACGTTATAGCCGGCGGAGCGGCGATAGCGAGCCTGAACGTCGGCGATGATGGTGGAATAAGCCGTGCCCAGGTGCGGATCGGCGTTGACGTAGTAGATGGGCGTCGTGATATAGAACGAAGGCTTGCTTTGATCCATGGGGTTTGTCCTCCAGAAAAACGTTGCATACAGAGGATGATTCTAGCGCAAGGGCTGGATATCCTCCATCTATTGCATATCGAGCACCATGGCATAGACATCGCGCTTGCGGCGCGAATACTTCTGAGACAGGCGCTTGGCCACCGCGGAGGCGGGCTCCCCCTCCTCGAGCGCGGCGCGGATATCCGCGCGCAGGGCCTCATCGGGATCCGCTGCCGCGGCGCCAACCGGCGCGATACCGGCCTCTTCGTCCTCGCTCGGCGGCGCGATGACCAGCGCAATCTCGCCCTTTACCTCGCCGCGAGCGCGCAGCTCCTCGGAAAGCTGGGCAGCGGGCCCGCGCAAGACCTCCTCGTGTAGCTTGGTAAGTTCGCGGCAGACGGCAACCTCACGCTGGGGAAAGACCTCCGCCACGGCCTCGAGCGTCGCCACGATGCGATGTGGAGACTCGTAGAAGATGAGCGCGCCGGGCACCACGGCAAGGCGCTGCAAACGGCGCACACGGTCGCCGTGCTTTCGGCCCAAAAAGCCCTCGAAGAAAAAATGCTCGCAGGGAATGCCGGACGAAACAAGCGCCGTGACGCAAGCAGAGGGCCCGGGAATAACTTCGACGGGCACATCGGCCTCACGCGCCGCCTCGACCAGCGCCTGGCCGGGATCGGACACGCTCGGCATGCCGGCATCCGAGGCAAAGGCGAGGGTCTCCCCCGCCAGCAGACGGTCGACCAGGCCGGCGGCGCGGCTGGCGATCACATTCTCGTCGCAACGGACAAGTGGCTTGGAAATGCCCAGGTGCATCAGCAGCTTTGACGTCACACGCGTGTCTTCGCAGCAAATGGCATCGGCGGCGGCAAAGGCTTCGCCAACGCGCGGGGACAGGTCGCCCAGGTTGCCGATGGGCGTGCCGACCACATAGAGTTTGCCCGTATGGGCGCTGTTTTGCGTCATATCAACCTATTCAATCATGCCGCGCTCGAGTGTACCGAGCGCCGCGCGGGCGTCCCATGCTGCAATGCGCTTCTCGGTCTTCCACGTTTGGAAGAACCAACCTGCAGCCGGCGCAAACGAAGCCAGCTGATTGGCGATAAACACGCGCTCGTAGGCATTGCGGCCCTCGGGCGTAACCGACGAGTTGGCAAAGATCGCCGCGCCCGACCATTCGCCCACCAGCACGGGGAACCCAGTCGAAATCGCTTCTTTAAGCTCGCGCTTGTTACGCGAAATCGCCGTCGTCAGCCCGCGGGGGCTCGTGATATCGAGCGCATACTCGTCACGGTAATGGTACAGGTGAAGGTCCATGTAGACGTTCTTGTACTTGGCGCCGCGCATAAAATGCTTCCACTCGTTGGGATGCCCTGACGACGAGAAGACGACGATCTTATCCTCGGGCATATACGAACGGACGAGCTCGTAGGCGTCGCGATAGAAGTTGCGCAGGTAGTGCGCCGGAATGCCATCCGTCATGGTGAAGAGGCTCTTGCGGACACTCATCTGCGGCGTATCCAGCAGCTCAATGCCCAGCAGGCTCTCGGCCTCGCCGTAGCGATCGGCCAAGCGCTCGAGCACGTCGAGTGCGACATGACGACCGTTGGTGGACGAATGCCACTCGGCGACAGCCTCCGGCGTGGTGGGCGAATCGTTGGAATCGCCCTGGCCACCGGGCACAGTTGCTAGATCAAGCAGCACGCGGATGTCGTACTTGGCAGCCCACTCAATTGCACGGTCGATGTAGTCGACAACCGAGATGTAGGACGCATCGGACTCCTGCGAGCCAAAGGCATACCAGGGCACCGGCAGACGCACGGCGTTGAGGCCGATCTGCGCCATGCGACGGAAATCGTCCTCGCTCACAAACGTCTCGTAATGACGGCGCATGCGCTCGTTATAGGCGGCGGTACCCATGGCCTCCTGCAGCTCGGCCGCGTTGGATGCACCGGTCGCCGCGTATAGCGACGGGGTCACCCAAGGCTCGGGAATAAACCAGCCAGAGAGATTAACGCCGAGTATCCTCTCCATCACTGCCCCCTTCGGATCGTGCAGGCCGAGCCTGCATCGTATTGCATAGGAAAAGTATCGTTTTGAGTATACCCGCGCGTGCGGACAGACGACCGAGCGGTCTGCAAAGTGGCGCAAAAGCGGGAGGAATGTCCGGGCGGGCCCGAGATGGCGCGCCGAGATGTACATATGCGCCGGAAGTAGGCGGCCGAAAAGCGCATCCCGTTCTGAGCGCGGGATCTGGGACGCAGTTTCCGCCAAAGACCGCAAAAGGAAAGCACATCCCATTCTGACGCCGGATTCCGGGTCGCGCTTTCCCAAGCGGCCTCAAAGCGGAAAACGCATCCCACTCTGAAGCCAAATTCCGGGACGCAATTTCCGCAGAGCCCTCAATAAAAGAAAAGGACCCCTTTGCAGAGGTCCTAGTCAATTCAAGGTGGCGGGGAAGGGAATCGAACCCCTGACACGAGGATTTTCAGTCCTCTGCTCTACCAACTGAGCTACCCAGCCATTTGAGGTGTGCCTTGTTTCAAGGCTTGATTAGTATAACCAAGGACGCGTTCCGGTCAACCGAGAATTTTAAAAAAGTTTTTGAGCACAGCCTCGGTTCTATAAATCGGCACGTCAGAGGCATCAGCCGGCAGCAAGAAGTTTTTCACTCAGAGCCGCACGGGCAAACTCACTTGGCGTCATCCCCTCGGCAGCCGCCCGTCGACGAATGGCCTCCTTCATTCCCAGAGGAATCTTGACCGACAGCGTTGCCGTCCCCTCACCTGAGAGCGGGGGCCGTCCATGCACGATCCCACCAACGGTGTGTTCGCCATCCGGAAACTCTCCGCGCTCGTACGACTCGCACCACGCGTCAATCATTTCATCCGTTACAACCTGACCATTAGCGGCCGTATACGTCTTGCCCATCATCGACCCCTTTGCCGAGCTCGCTCGATCTCCTGCCAAAATTTCTTCTGGACTGGAGACAAGGCATGAATGATAAGCCACCCACGGACAAGCTCGACCGCAACAAGTTCCACACTTCGACCATCTGGAAGCCATCCAATGGCAAGCCATCTCGGCGGCTCGTCCTCCGACTCGCGGCGAATGCACTCAGTAACCGCGAACCAGGCACCTAGTACCTGCTTTTCCGTCAGGTGCTTTTTAGCGTTGGGATGGATCTCAACATCCATGCATCTTCTCCTCCATCTTACCAAATTTCGTATGACGAAAGTCCACTGTCGCCAATTCTTAAGCCGGCACGCGTTGGAGAGCAGGGGTCGAAACAATGATTGAAGGACGCTCTAGTACGCCCCAGGCGCCGGGGCAGGAGCACATACGCCATGGACGTACGTTTTCGTAGCATACGAGAACGTAGCCGCTTGCATCGATAAAGGCGATGTCGATGGGATAGGCCATAAAACACGTGTGGACTGAGGAACAGTGCGGAAATGCCATGACAAGCGGCAGGCCATTGGCGGCAACCGGACGCCGTCCCAGCATGCCGCGCAGGCGCACGGCAAACGACTCCGCCACCACAAACTCGGCCGGCGTCCAACCCAGCCTGTTGAGTGCCCGCGCGTAAGCGATGTAGGACGAGACCGCGGTCACATGACCACCCCCGGACGCCACGGATCGACCGTCACCGCGCGCTCGTGCGACAACGTTGTCGGCGCCCCCAGCGGAACGCCAGCGATGCTGAGAGAAGTCGGCCACGGCTCATAGTGCATGGTGCAGGTGTAGGTCCTAAACGTACCGGATAGGGAGAGCAGGCCACCATCCGATGCCTCCGCGCCTTGCTCGCTCGACACTTCGATCTGCAAGTCATAGCCTTCCATGGCATTCAGAATTTGAGCCTGAACCGTCGCCGAGGCATCGGCAGAGCTCTCGTCACCTTCCCCGCCCGGCGCCACAGCGTGCGCCAGCACGATGTCGGGCACCACGCGGTCGAAGCGCGCGACAGCGCCGGCAAAGATCATGACGTTGTACACGATGAGTGCCAGCACCAGCAAAACGGGCGTAACCACTGCCATCTCCACCGTCGCTTGGGCGCGCTCCTCGCGCAGACGCATGCGAATACTCATTACGACCCACCGCCCAGAGCGCCAACCAGTGTCGCGACATCGACGGTGAGTGGGATGGAGCCGCCGCCGGGCAGAGGAATCTCCGCAAGCGTGAACACCGTACCGCTAATGGTGCGTTCGACTTGATATTCCAACGCCTCGCAAAGCGCCTTGGGATCGGTCACGCCCAACGGAATACTTCGCAGTTTGTCTTGCGCTTGAGAGAGACCAGCAATGTCAGACCCCGGACTCTTAATGACGTTGGCGGAATCGGTCAGCACTGGCTTTCGCAGGCGCAAGTCGCACGGCTCCAGACCCAACGCCGCCACGGACGCCGAAGCGGTATCGCCGAGCCACGATGCGATGGAGCCCAACGCGCCACTGCCCCCTCCTAGGTCTTTAATCATCTCGTCCATAAGCTCGTCGGCCGAACCTTGGATGTCTCCGTATCCCACAAGCAGCCGTCCCCAAACATCCATGACGCCATCGAGTACGCCGGCAACGCCGCCCGAGCGTTCCTTCAATGTTGAGAAAAATCGCGAAAGCACGTTGTTTTGCGCCGTCGCCTCATCGGGCGCCAACACCGCGGCAGAGATGGCACCGCGATCGCCAAGCCTGACTGCCGTGTTAAACGAAGAGTTGAGCTCATCGGGGCTCGAAATGGCACCCGAAACCGCAAGGGCAACCACGCCGTTGCGGCCGGGCGGGGCGATACGCGGGCGCTCGCCGGAAAGCTCCTTGATGGCCTGGTCAAACGCATTGCCCGCACGGTCGGCCTCATCCTCGGTCTGACGCTCAAGTTCGAGTTCTTTGTTGCGGCAGTCGACGTAGTCTTCCAGAGCCTCTTTGAACTTATCGAAGTGGTACTCGAAGCCCCTTTCGACAGAAGTCGTTGCAATCGCAACGTACCCTAAAGACGACACACCGAAATGGCATTCGCTACACGTTTCGTGACCGTCAAAATCTGCGACGGACGCCAGCCCACCCGGCTTTCCTTTTTTGTAATTTGGACAGTCAGTCCCATAATGCAAATAGGTAACTTTATCTACTTCACTCGTGGGCCAGCGCGCATCGGTATAGAGCTCAGTCATCCGCGCCTCATCTGGATTTCGCGGAAGGAAAGGGATGTGGACGGAAACTTTGCCGTCCTCTTCAGTTATATATGCCCGCTCGACTTCTTCGCTCGCATAAGCGAAGAACACCTTTCGTGCAGCAGAATCTGCCTGTTTTTCCGGACCCTCGCCAAGCGGTTTCTCATTTGCCAGGCGCTGGCGATAGTAGGCCTTCGCGCGATCGAACGCCACTTGCGGTTCCCACGTAACGCTCGAAGCGTAATGCGGATTTTGAGCACCAGAGAGATCCGTTAGACTTTTCGCACGCTCCCACATGCAAGAACAGCTGCTGACCGAGCCCTTGTCAGACCCACCACAATCCGCCAGCCAAGCGCGCTCTTTAGCCTTCGCCGTGTCCTCAGAAGCCTTCCGCAGCTCCTCGGCCGCACGCTCTAAATCATCTGATGTGTCTTTAATGGCATCGGTCGAGATCTCGGACCCTTTGAGCGCAGCGAAGTCCGACTCGGATGTCCTGGGCACGGCAAGCGCCGTACCGGTATAGGTCACACTATCGATATCCTGCGCCGACACCGCCTGCGTGGCACGCGCGGCGATCAGATACGGCAGAGCCGTCTCGATTTTCTGTAAGCCTTCCGATGCGCTTTTGGCAAACTTGTTGCGCGTTTTAATGATCTCAATCCCGGTGTCGACCATATTGCCGGCAACTGGTTCGGCACCCGGGATGAGGATGGCGACCAGGCCCGTCCCGATCGTGGCAAACCCCGCCAGACCCAGACTCAAGATGCTCGCATCCACCACCGTGGCAGCCGTGTGATAGGACGACACTACGTTGACACCCGCCAGCGCGCCGCTATCGGCCGCCACCTGGGTGTCCCCGGCACGCGACATGCTCCATATCGCCGCGGTCGACGAAAACAACAACGTGAGCACCACTAGGATGACCACGGCAGAAGAAAGCGTGGTGTAGGCACCGTCTTCGATAAACAGGTCGATACCGGCGCGGCCCATAAAGCCGCCTCGCTTGCGATGGCAGCTCGGACGGCGCGTCAAAACGCATCTAGACCAGAAACGCTTAATCCCATGCAGCAATCCACGAATCATAATCTCCCTCCAGCCATTCGGGACGCGATTGATACGAGACATCGACCTTGAGCTCAACGTAGCCGCCCTCGGCGGTACCACCCATAGCCCGCGCAAACGCGCCGATCACAGGCAACGGCTTGACCTCGCCGGAAACGGACACGGCCGAGACGCCACCCGCACCGGCCCGGCCAAGCTCGATATCCCACGACAACGGCCCGCCGGCATGAAAGATCGAAACGTTGGGCACTGCGGCAAGCCGGCGGCGGGTGAACTCCTTAAGATCGTCGTCCTCCGCCGTCGTCGTGGTCATGAGCCGCGCGGTCTCGGCGGCGGCAGACTCCATGACCGCGCGCGTATAGAGCAGGCACACTGGTTGCAGTGCGAGAAGGATGAGCGTCAGAAACGTCGGCAGCAAAAAAGCGGCCTCGACCGTAGACTGCGCCCGGTCCTCGCGCGCGATATCAATACAACGCGATGTCCTTAGCGCCCGCAGCGGCGTCGATAAACGACGTCGAGGCAACGCCATGGGATGCCGCCCGCTCAACCAGCGCCGCCAAGCGCCCATCGGTGCCAGCACGCCAAAGCCCCGCGATCGCCAGCACGATCGATAACAGCGCCACCGTGACGATGGCGTATTCGACCGTTGCCTGGGCAGACTCCTCGCGCAGGACGTCATGCATTTCACGACCCCTCCTTTGAGTTCGATGCCTGCGGGCTCAGGCGGATCACGCGCAGGCGGCACGAGGCATCGCCGGCATCCGCAGCAACCGTCACCATATCGACCCAGCCACGTCCATCGCGCACGATGGCGCCCCATACGTTGCCCTTAATATCGAGATAGCCGCTCAGGGCGAGCTGGGCCGTTGGCACCTCGCGGTAGGCGCGTAACATATCCGCCGCTGCCTCGGTCATCGGTCGGTCCTCGGACCATGCAAGCCGGACCGCAATCGCGTTGCCCTCAGGCGAATCCGTCGCAGTGGCAGACCGCTTGTCGAGCGTCCGCAGAAAGGTTTGCGCCGTGACAGCGACATCCGAATCGTCCGCATCTCGCGTCTCATCTTTTTGAGACGCCACCGCCGAATCTGAGCCCGAATCGAAGGCGGCCCCAGGACGCTGCTGCCGCGCGGCGTTAAGCCCCCAAAGCACCGCCGCTATCGCCACGACCAGGCAAGCAAACACCAGCAGTACCCCGATGGGGCGCTCGCCCTCTACAGGCTGTTGATGCCCTCGCTGATAGCGTTCCATAGATCTTGGACCTTGCCCTTAAATGCGACGATGGCGATAATCGCGATCACCACGAGCACGCCGACCAAGATGGCATACTCGGTGGTACCCTGTGCGCTCTCCTCCTGCAATAGCTCCCTGGCGCACTGACGAACATGTGCCGCCCGGCAAAACGCCCAGCCCTGGACCTTGCCAGCAGCATCAGTCATCGTGTTCATGTATTCCTCCCTACATCATCCCGCCTGCTCCCAGCAGCGGGCCCAATATGGACAGAAGCAACGCCGGCAAGATGAGCGTGCCGGTGGGAATCAGCAGCTTGACGGGCGCACGCTCGATCTCGCGCTCGACCGCGGCGCGATGAGCCGCACGGATCTCGCGACTTTGAGCGGCCAGCGTCTCGGCAAGTGGGGCACCCAGGGCGAGCGCCTGCCCCACCGTGATGGCAAAGGTCTCGAGCGCTCGCACGTCCAGGTCGCGCGCGGCGGCCAACAACTCGTCCTCACGCGTGCCCACGCCCACCTGCCACGCCATGCAGGCGCGCTCAAGGCGAAGAGCGAGCACTGACCGGCGGTTGGCGCAGAAAATCTCAAGCGCCGCATCAAACGAAAGACCGGCCGAAAGACCCAAGCGCACAACATCGATCATCTCGGACACTTCGCCGAGCGACACTCGCGCCGGGCCGCCCGCTCCAACCGCGCCCTTCACTCGCGCGGTCAGAGCATCGACCACCGAGCGACCCGCGGCAGCGACCAGCACCGCCTCGCGCTTGCAGGCCCCTGCGATCTTGCGTGCATCCGCCCGATCAAAACCCGTCGCGACAAATACACTCAGGGCGCACAGGCAAGCCGCAACTGCAACCGGGGCGCTCATAGCTCCACCCGCATAATGCGCCGGATAACCACCAGGGCAACGGCATTGAGGGCAAGACCCAGCACCACAGCGCCCGCGCCGGCAGGCGTCGCAAGACCGCGACGAAAATCTGCCGAAAGCAGCGCCAACACCGCGCACATGCCCGCCGGCATCGCCGCGACCATATGCGCAGACATGCGAGCCTGCGACGTCTTAACATCCAGGCGGCGCTTGAGCTCAATGCGCTCCCCCACCATGCTCGACGCCTCGGACAGTAAGTCGGCAAGCGGAGCGCCGGTGCGCTGAGACACCTTAAGCGCCAAGGTCACAAGCGAAAGACCGGGGGCGTCGATACGCACGAGCAAGTCATCGAGCGCGTCGGTCGCCGAGATGCCGCAATCGATCGCCGCCGCCACCCGCAAAAACTCGGTATGCACCGGCTCTTGCGCATGAGCGCCCACAAAGCGCATGCCCTGGGCCAGCGAATGTCCCGAGGCAAGCGACATGGAAAGTGCGGTAAACGCCTCGGGCATTGCCTCTTCTGCATCGTGTTGCTCGCGCCGGCTCTCAAAGCCATCCCGAGCGGCACCAACGGCAAACGGAGCAACAAGTCCCAAGGCAAATCCGAGGGGCGATAACGACACCATCGTTAGTAAAACGCAGCAGACACCGCTCGATAGCAGCAGAAACGCCAAACGTCCCGAAGCATCTTCGATCACGAGGCCAAGGCGATGCGCCGGAGCCAGCGATGCCCACGAACGGGCGATCTTTTTCAGCAGATCGTTTTCCACCAGCTCACGCGGCAGCTTCTCTGCCACCGTCTCGAGCGCCTGACGTGCCAGCTCCGCCGGCGGTACCTGCGGCACACGAGGTTCCGCCCCGCACGCCGTCGCGACAGAAAGCCCTGCCAAGCCCCCTACGACGAGGGGCACAGTGATCTCCATTCGTCCACCTCCTCTTGTGTGAGCGTCCCCGACCGCAGGCCTTCTGCGATAAACGGCGGCTCGCGGTCAAGCGTCCAGGTGCGCTCGGCGGCATCGAACGTCACATAGCGCTCGAGCTCTACGCCACCCGATGCGGCGCGTCGCACTCCCGAATACGAGGAGACGAAACGCCTGCCATCGGCGTGGCGCTCGGACATCACGATGCCGTCGAGCGCCATGGCAATCTGCTCCTCGATGAGCTCGCTCGGCAGATCGATGCCATAACGTGCAAGCAACGTCAGACGCACCACGGCCCCCTGTTCTGAACCCGCATGAAGTGTGGTGAGCGACCCGTCGTGGCCCGTGTTCATGGCCTGCAACATGTCGCAGCACTCGGCACCGCGCACCTCGCCTACCACGATGCGGTCGGGGCGCATGCGTAGGGCATTAGTTACCAGGTCGCGGATCGTCACCGCGCCCTCACCCTCAATTGAAGCCTCGCGCGCCTCTAGGCGCACCACGTGCGGATGATGTGCAAACTTGAGCTCGGCAGAGTCCTCGATCGTCACGATGCGCTCGCCGGTGGAAATCTCACATGACAACGCGTTGAGCAGGGTGGTCTTACCAGATCCCGTGCCTCCCGCAACCGCCAGGTCCTGTCGCAGCGACACCGCGCACGACAGCAGCTGCGCATACCAAAGCGGCAGCGACCCCAGCCCCACAAGCTCGTCCAGCGAGCAGATACGGTCCGAGAACTTTCGGATGGTGAGAATCGGTCCGTCAATCGCCACAGGCGGAATCACCGCGTTGACGCGATAGCCCGTTTTGAGGCGGGCGTTGACGATGGGGCTGCGCTCGTCGATACGGCGGCCAAGTGGCGAGATGATGCGGTCGATAAGCACCCGAATCTGCTCATCATCCTCAAACGCATGCTCGATGGGGTACAAGACGCCACCACGTTCAAAGAAAGCCGAGCGGCAGCCGTTGATCATGATCTCGGTAACGGTGTCGTCCTCGATGAGCGGCTGCAACGGCCCCAAGCCCACCACGTCGTCCAAGATCTCGTCGATGATGGTCTCGCGCTCGGGCGTCGCCAGGTCGCCCGGCTCCTCCACGTTGAGCGCCGCCTCCACCGCAGGACGCAATTCCGAGCGGGCGCGCGCCGGATCGATGTATGCGCTGATACGCGCCACCTCGTCATAGCCCATGCGGTCCATCACGGCGCGCTTGGTGCGGCGCTTGACGGCACGGTGGCGCCCCGCATCAACAGGCGCCGCCGCCGCGGCCGCACCGGCTTCCTTAATCCTTGTTTGCAAGCTCATCGCGAATCACCCTCGCGCGACCAGGGAAGACGGATACGTGGGCGCTCGGTGCGCGTCGCGCGGTCGGTGACCATGTCACTCCAGGGACCGACGGCGCAGCCCAGCTCCACGAGCATCTCGCGCGTGGCTTCGCGCACGCTGGTGGCAAAAGCGCTGTTCTGGCCCACCGCCTCGTCAGCACGGCCGAATGCCATGAGCGCCGTCAAGTCCTGCCCGCCGTCGGCGATGCGAATCTTGGAGCTCAACGCGCAGGCAATCTCAAAGCGCATGGCGACATCCTCGTCGGCGCCGCGCGCGCCAAACCGGTTGAATACGGCGCTCATGCGCGTACGCGGCACGCCCACACGGCTCGCCAACTCGATGACGCGTGCCGCGGACGTCGCAGACGACACCGATGGATCGCCCACGACCAGGCAGCGGTCGCTCGCCGCCACCGCGGCCGCCACGGCGTCGCCCCAAAAGACCGAGGTGTCGACAAGCACCACGTCGGATTCGTGACGCAAGACGTCAAGCAGCAGCTCCACCGGACGCGCCATGAGCTCGGCCTGTTCGGGCGCGGCGACCGGACCCCAAAGCGTGACGCCCGGGGCCACGCGCATCGAGGCGGCCACGATGTCCGATTCGGCAAGTGCGCCCGCAGCCGATGGCTCGATAAGCGTCGCCATGTCATGCGGGGTATCGGCACCCAGCAGGTCGTAGAGGTTTCCAAACATCAGGTCCAAGTCGAGCACGGCAGCGCGCAGGCCCAGCAGCGACGCCGCGTGCGCCATGGCGGCGACGATCGTCGACTTGCCGCAACCGCCCGAACCCGAGACGGCGCAGACAACCGGGGCTCGATGCGACGAAGCGGCGGCATCCGCCGACGGCGTGGGGGCAGGCGGCGCCGGCACGGGCGGCAACGTCCCTGTCTCCCCGGCAGCGCTCATATGCTGCGCCCAAGCCGGCATGGCAGGCTGCTCGGTCCGCGGGGCCGAATCTGGGGACTTCACGGTCGCATCGACACGAACATTGTCGTTCCCGGCAAGTCCCTCAACCTCGTCGAGCTCATCGACCAGGCTCACGCCATGCACGTATCCCATATCTACAGCCAAAAGATCCTCGCCATACGGCACCGGCTCTCCGACTTCATCGTATGCAAGGGGGTCCCGGGGACACCGACCATGCTCGGCTTCCGCTTTTCCATAATCATCAACACGCGGGCCTCTTGTAGCGCGAGGCGCCCCGGGTTCCCTATCAACAAAAGCATCGGGCTGAATCGTCATGCGCCGATCGGAATCAACCGCTCCCTCGCCCGCTCGCCCGTTGCTGCATATACTGTGCGCAGCGATGACCTCGGTCGCCCCCGCGCGAAACAGCCCCTCGATATCCGACGGATCGAGTGCTTCTATCAACACGACCACGCGACTCACGCGGCCTTCGGCCGTCAGGCGCGCAACAGTCTTGCGCACATCTTCGGTATCGAACAGAGACGCCGCGATGATGGCAGCCCCGCGGCGCGACGGAAACGCCCGCGCCATGGAAATCAGCCCGTCCAGGTCACCCACGCGAAGCACCTGTGCACCCGCATCACGACCCTCGACTTCCCGCTGCAACAGCCCGTAATCGCCGCACGCGCAGCACGCAAGCCAGATCGCCTTCATCACTCGTCGCCTCCGCTCTTTTTGCCGCGCGCCGTGGCGGGAATCGTCAAGCTGACCGTTCCCTTGCCCGAGGCTCCCAGCAGTTCCTTGACGTCTTCGGGGTCAGCCGCCAGCGTCACCCATTCGATCTTGCCCTCGCGCGTGGCACCGGAATCTTCACTGGTATCGATCACGTACGCGCCGCACAGCCGATCGGTTACGCCGTCTTTTTGCACATACACATCCACGTAACTGCCCACGCCCGTAGCACCGCCGACCGAGTGCTCGGCATCGACCGCCACCGAAACGGCGACCTTGCCCTTAGGCACCTCGAGCTTGTGACTCTCGGCCTTGGTGTAGACATTGCAGATCACGGCGTTTTTGGGAATACGCGAAGTCGTCACGTCGCCGCGCACCTGGCGCAGCTCGGTCGCCGCGTCACGCGGCAACAGGCTCGTCAGCCATTCCTGGGTTATGACATTGGTCTCATCGAGGGTCTCGCCCACATCGATATCGCGCGCCGCGACGCATACCTCGACGCGATCGCCACCGTACTTGGCCAAGGTCTCAGCCTGGACCTGTTCGGCTTGCGAGCGGATCGACGAGCCGTAAACCATGCAGAGCAGAGCAGCGAGCACGCCCGCGACCAGACTGATGGCGATGCGCTTGCTCTTGTTCACGGCCGCTCCTCTCATGGCAGTGCCGGGCGAATGCCCGTACCACCATTGTCTGGGCGGTCAGAGCGCAAAGCGGCGCAATCGCGATCTTGGTTTTCGATGTCAAACCAATCGCTGACCAAAAGCTGACCAGCCCGTCAAGCTCGTGGCAAGGTTTTGGTCAGCACGTCAGCAAACTGCATGTTTCGAGGCTTTTCCGCAGCAAAAAAGCCGTCTCCCGAACAGTTGGGAGACGGCTGTCATAGGAAAAATCAATTACAGATGGACATCGGGATCGAGCATTTGAGCGCTCACGCGCATGGATGACGCCAAGTTTTGGAACGTTTCCAGACGCAGACTGTCGATCTGCCCGGCGTCCTCGGCCTCGCGAACGGCGCAACCCGGCTCATGGGTATGCGTGCAGTCGCCAAACCGGCACGCGCGCGATGCCTCGACAATCTCGGGGAAGGCGCGCGCCAGACCCCGCTCGTGACCCACGAGCGGTAGGCTGCGCAGGCCCGGGGCATCGGCGATCACGCCGGCGTCGCCCGGCAGCGCCACCATCACGCGCGCGACGGTAGTGTGACGGCCCTGGTCGTCGCGTTCGCGCACACCGCCGGTCGCCAACGTATCGTGGCCCAGCAGTGCATTGAGCAGCGTCGACTTGCCGGCACCCGACTCGCCCAGAATCATGGCGCAGCTCCCGGCAGGCACGCAGGCACGGACCTCGTCCAGGCCGCGGCCCTCGGCAGAAGACGTCACGATCACGCGCACGTCCGGGCCCACTAGGCGGCGCACGCGGTCCAGATCGCGCTCGAGCTCCTCGGCATCGCAGCGGTCAGCTTTGGTGAGCACCACCACCGGCTCGGCATCGCAGTCGAGCGCCAACACCAGCGAGCGCGCCACGCGGTCGAGCAGCACCTCACCGGCACCGAGCGCCTGCACGATTAGCACGCTATCCACGTTGGAGCAGAGCACCTGGCGCTCTCCACGGGCACGGCCGCGCCAACGCTCAAAGCTCGTACGGCGTGGCAGCACGCACTCAATCACGCCCATATCGTGCCCGGGAGCGCGGCGCACCGCCACACGGTCGCCCACGGCAGGCAGCAGGACCTCGTCCTCGCCGCGCGACTTGGCAAACCCCACGGCATGCTCGGCGCGGAAGGCGTCGTCGGCAGTGGCCACCAGCGGAAACCCGCGATCCAGGCGAATAACGGCACCCAGCTGCATCTGCTCGGGCTCCTCGGCATGTGCGCAGAAATCATCAAAGGCAGTCTGCTGGGCTTCATCGACCGGCAGGTCATCAAACGCCGGAACGTCCTGCAGCGCATCGAGCCCCGGTACGCTCGCCAACAACTCCTCGGCAGACACGGGCGCTTCGGTCGCGAGTTTCCGACGACGGTCACGCTTAGCCCGTGCCCCCGTCGTCTTCTTCTTCGCTTTAGCCTTAGCCTTGCCCACAAACGCCTCCCAGCACCATAAATCACAACTGAGCAGGTATTTTAAATCAAAAAGAGCTGGCCGGGCAAAGCCCGACCAGCTCACAAACTTTCCCTCAGCCCTTTTCATCCGCACGGAAGAAAAGCCAGCAAGGATACCGCAGGGCCCGCTCCGGAAGCCCTTTCTCCCGAACGATCCCGCAGTGCGAAGCGCGAGGACCAGTGAGGGAGAAAGGGCGTGGGGCGGGCCCGGACGAGTACGCTACTCTTTCTCCACAGCGCGCATGATCGCCTTGTAGATCTCCATCAGCGGGATGATCAGGAAGGCCAGGCCCAAAGCGGCAAGAACGCCCTTGAGCTCAAGCGTCACAGGGCCGAAGAACATCTCGGCAAGCGTCGGCTGCACGGTCACGATCACCGTCAGCACCAGTGCCAGCGCGGCGGAAGCCCACAGCCACTTGTTCTGCTTCTTCATGGTGAACAGCGACGCACGACGGCTGCGCATATTGAAGCAGTGGAAAATCTCGACCATGTTGAGCGTGATGAACGCCATCATCACGCCTTCCTCGTCGGCACTGCCGGCGATCATATCGGCGATGTGGATGTAGCCCATGTCAAAGTACACGCCCACAAAGAAGCTCGCCAGCACCAGCACGGTGATGATCAGGCCCTGGACCACGCAGTCCAGACCCATATTGCCGGCAAAGACGCCGTCCTTGGCGTTGCGCGGCTTGCGCTTCATGATGTCGCCCTCGGCATCCTCCATGCCCAGCGCAAGCGCGGGGAAGCAGTCGGTGACCAGGTTCACCCACAGCAGCTGCACCGGCTGGAAGATGGTAAAGCCGATGAGCGTGGCGATAAACACTGAGAAGACCTCGGCAAGGTTAGCCGAAAGCAGGAACTGGATGACCTTGCGGATGTTGTCGTAGATGCGGCGCCCCTCTTCGCAGGCACCGATGATGGTGGCGAAGTTGTCGTCGGCGAGCACCATGTCGGCAACGTTCTTGGTGACATCGGTACCGGTGATGCCCATGCCCACGCCGATGTCGGCACGCTTGATGGACGGGGCGTCGTTGACGCCGTCGCCCGTCATGGCCACGATCTGGTCGCGCGACTTCCAAGCCTCGACGATGCGGGTCTTATGCTCGGGCTGAACGCGGGCGTACACGCCGTAGTCCTCGATGTGCGCGTCGAGCTCCTCGTCGCTCATGCGATCGAGGTCGGCACCGGTGATGGCATGGCTGCGATCGGTGACGATGCCCAGCTGCTTGGCGATGGCCACGGCGGTGTCGATGTGGTCGCCCGTGATCATGACGGTGCGGATACCGGCATCGTGCGCCTCGCGGATGGCGTCGGCGACCTCGGGACGAACCGGGTCAATCATGCCGGACAGGCCGCAGAAGACCAGGTCATGCTCGAGCGCGGCGGGACTGCAGTCGGCCGGGACCTCGGTGTAGGTGCGGCTTGCCAGCGCCAGCACGCGCAGGGCCTCGTCGGCCATGGCCTTGTTGGCGGCCACGAGCTCGGCACGACGTTCCTCGGTCAGGGGGACAACCTTATCGCCCTCGTAGATATGGGTGCACAGGCCGATCACCACGTCGGGCGCGCCCTTGGTGTACTGCTCGTACTCGCCATCCAGGGTCTCGACGACCACGGACATCATCTTACGGCCCGAGTCGAACGGGGCCTCGCCCACGCGCGGGTGCTCGGCAGTCAGGCCAGTAAGACCAGCCTTGCCGGCATCGTTGACGAGCGCGCACTCAGTCGGCTCACCAACGGCCTCGCCCAGGTCCTCGTCCCACTGGGCATCGGAGCACAGCGCCATACCGGCCAGGAACTTCTCCTTAGGCGCAGCGAGCTCGTGCTTGACGACAGTCATCTTGTTTTGGGTAAGGGTACCGGTCTTGTCCGAGCAGATGGTCTGCGTGCAGCCAAGGGTCTCGACGGCAGAGAGCTTGCGGATGATTGCCTGGCGCTTGGCCATCTTGGTCACGCCAAGCGACAGCACGATGGTCACGACGGCGACCAGGCCCTCGGGGATGGCAGCGACGGCGAGCGAGACGGCAACCATAAAGGTATCGAGCAAGGCTGTCGGGTCGGTAAGGACGTTGCCCACGCCGTGGCGGATGATGTCGACGCCAAAGATGACGACGCAGATGACGATAACCATGATGGTGAGGATACGGCTGAGCTCGGCAAGCTTCACCTGCAGCGGCGTGAGCTCTTCCTTGGCCTCGGCCAGGGCGCCGGCGATCTTACCCATCTCGGTGTTCATGCCGGTGCCGACCACGACGGCGCGGCCACGGCCGTATACCACGGTGGAACCCATGTAGCACATGTTCTTGCGGTCGCCGAGCGGCACGTCGTCGGTGCCGGCGGCGAGCTCGATCACGTTGGCATGCTTCTCGACGGGTACGGACTCGCCGGTAAGGGCGGCCTCCTCGATCTTCATCGTGGCGCTCTCGAGCACGCGGCAGTCGGCCGGGACGGAGTCGCCTGCCTCGAGCATGATCACATCGCCGGGCACGAGCTCGGCGCTCGGCAGGTGCACGAGCTTGCCGTCGCGCAGAACCTTGGACTGCGCGGCGCTCATCTCCTGCAGGGCCTCGAGAGCTTCCTCGCTCTTGGCCTCCTGAACCACGCCCAGCACCGAGTTGACGATAACGACGAACATGATGATGGCGACATCGGCAAAGTCCGCCTCGCCCTTAACCATGCCCGTGAGCGCGCTGATGACGGCGGCAACAATCAGCATGATGACCATGGGGTCTGCCATCTGCTCAAAGAAGCGCTTCCACAGCGGAGTCTTCTCGGCTTCCTCAAGCTTGTTAGGGCCTGTCTTGGCGAGGCGCGACGACGCCTCGTCGTTGCTCAGGCCAAGGTTCTCATCGACACCCTGGTCGCTGAGCACCTCCGCCGCGGCGGACAGGTATTCCTTTTGCATATAGAGTCCCCTCCTGGGATTCGGGCCACTCAGCAGATTGATGCCCGATCATAATTCCCAGGAGAAGGGCAAGGGCTCATCAAGGCTGCCGTGCTGAGCGGCAGTTGATAGTGGAGCTATGGTACCCCAAAGCGACGCGTCTAGCCAAAACATTCCATCTGGAAACACGGCACAGGCGCAACGGTGCAGACAGTGTGATGCTCAAGATTGATAAAACGTTTTTTCTTCGGCGCATCATCGAACTAATATATCGCCCAGATAGCAGCGGTTAGAACGGTTGGTAAAGTTTTTGCATATACCGTTTTCCGCAAAAAATGAACTTCTAATTCGGCATACGGTCGATTTTTTGGGGTATTCGGTCGGCATTTCGTTATAATCATCTCAGTTTTATTTCTTATGGTTTATCTATCAGCGCAAGACGATGTCAGATGGAGGTCTGAATGTACAAGCGCACCAAGATTGTATGCACCATGGGTCCCGCCTGCGATAGCGACGAGACCATCCGCGAGATGATCAAGGCGGGCATGAACGTCGCCCGTTTTAACTTCTCGCACGGATCCTACGACGAGCACCACGGTCGCATCGAGCGCGTCCGTCGTATTTCCAAGGAGCTCGGTATGCCCGTCGGCATCCTGCTCGACACCAAGGGCCCCGAGGTCCGCACCGGCCTTCTGGTCGACGGCAAGAAGGTTGCCGTCAAGACCGGCGACAAGATCGTCGTCACCGCTCAGCCCACGTCCGAGGATTTCCATGGCACCGCTGAGCACATCTCCCTCGACTACCTGGCTCTGCCCTCCGAGGTCGAGAAGGGCTCCCTCATCCTGATCGATGACGGCCTGGTTGCCCTCGAGGTCGAGTCCGTCGACGGCCAGGACATGACCTGCGTCGTTAAGAACGACGGCCTGATCGGCGAGCGCAAGGGCGTCAACATGCCCAACGTCAACATCTCGCTGCCCGCTATCACCGAGCGCGATCGTCAGGACATCCTCTTTGGCCTGACCGAGAACATCGACTACATCGCCGCTTCCTTCATCCGCGACGGCGAGTCCGTCCGCGGCATCCGCGAGCTTTGCCGCGAGAACGGCGGCGAGCACGTGACGATCTTCCCGAAGATCGAGTGCGCCCTGGGCGTCGAGAACTTCGACGAGATCCTCGAGGCTTCCGACGGCATCATGGTCGCCCGTGGCGACCTGGGCATCGAGATCAAGCCCGAGCTCGTTCCGCACATCCAGAAGGAGATCATCGCCAAGTGCAACGCGGCCTACAAGCCCGTCATCACCGCTACGCAGATGCTCGACTCCATGCAGCAGAACCCGCGCCCGACGCGCGCCGAGGTTGCCGACGTTGCTAACGCCATCTACGACGGCACCGACGCCGTTATGCTGTCCGGCGAGTCCGCTGCCGGTAAGTACCCGGTCGAGGCCGTTAAGATGCAGGCCAGCATTGCTCTCGAGACCGAGAAGTACCTCCCGGCCCACGCTCCGCTCGAGGTTCCGGCCGACGCTCATGGCACCCGCGTTGTCAACAACGTTGTGGGTATGTCCGCTGTGAACATGGCTACCACCGTTGGCGCCAAGTGCATCACCGTGCCGACGACCACCGGTCGTACCGCTCGCCTGATCTCGCACTTCCGTCCCAACATGCCGATCTGCGCGTTCTCCCGCCACGAGTGGGCCGTCCAGCAGATGATCATGTACTGGGGCGTTATCCCGCACCAGGCCGAGATTACCCAGGGCACCGTCAACGGCACGATCGTCAAGGCGATCGAGACCGCTAAGGAGCTCGGCTACGTCGAGGCCGGCGACCTGACCGTCGCCACCGCTGGCGATCCCCGCATGAGCGTCCAGCTCGAGGATAAGGTCTCCTCGACCAACGTCGCTTACGTCGCTCAGGTGCGCTAAGTCGTATTTGCAAGCACACTTGCATCGCAAAGGGCCCGGAAGGCGAAGCCTTCCGGGCCCTTTTTCTGTGCCAATGCCGGCGCACGGCAAAACACACACTCATTTCTTTACCAAAAGCGCGAAATCCACCCTTCGAGACCCAATGAATAAAGTCCCAAGCGCTAAAAGTGTTCGCCCGGTGGCAAACCCACACCTTAACCGACGCTGATAAATCGTTTTAGCAAGAGCCGGATCGACCTGGTTTTCGGAAGTATGCGGCAAATTCTGATACCTCCGAGCACACCCCGTTTTTTCGCAACAAAATGCCTGATAAACTAGCCTTAAAAGCCAGGTCTGCTCACAGGGTTTAGATTTTGCCGCATACTTCCGAATTGACACTGGCATCGCACGGTCCAAAAGCATATTTCGACCAGGAGGACGTCATGGACCTGACGCTATGCGGTCAATCCGCTTTTTACTATCACCGTATCCCGCCACAGATATTAGGCCTTTACCCTGCCATTAGCCTTGGCAATATGGATCGCAGATGTTGCGGCCTCGGAAGTCATGCAGTTGTAAAAGACCTGCTTCACGCACCGCTTCACAGGCTTGTATTCACTCGGGCACAATCCGGGTCGCGAAGCCTGTTTAAATCGCACCTCCTGACCCAAGAGCCGCCTCCCGGGTTGTTTAGGCAAACTGAGCATGGGTTTGATGTCACATCGCCCGAGTTCACACTGCTCAACCTTGCTACGCAGGTCTCACGCAGCCAGCTGCTTATGGCTTGTTATGAGATGTGCAGCTCCTTCGCGGTGTTCACGCCTTGCAAACGTACGCAACAGCAACTTGATGAAGCTATTTCGCTTAAGCTCATTCCACCCAACTGCGGCTGGGAGCGGGTTATCGACGTCAACGGCAAGGATACCAACCTGTGGAAGCGCACACCGCTTCTTTCCGCGGCGGATATCGCCGCGTTCGCCAAGCAGGCCGCAGGCCTGCGCGGTGTTAAGCAGCTCCGCTGGGCCGCCGAACGCATGACAGGACAGACCGCCTCGCCCTTCGAAGTCCAGACCTCCATGCTTATCTCGCTCCCCCGCGACGAGGGCGGCATGGGCATCAACATCGCAAACAACGTGCGCATCCCACTCAGCGACGCCGCGCGCTCGCTGTATGACAAAACCTGCTGCTACGCCGATATCCTCATCGAAAGCGCCACCGACAGCATGGGTGTCATCCTTGAATGCCAAGGCCGCTCCGCCCACGGCAGCGAAGCCGCGAGCCTCTCCGATGCCGAGCGCGCCACCGCGCTCACAAGCATGGGCTACGACGTCATCCAAATTACCTTTGGCCAGATTAAGGATGAGAAGAGCTTCGACCACATAGCCGAGCTCATCCATAAAAAGGCTGGACTTTCCTACACCCCAAAGACCAAACAGGAGCGTATTGCCGAAGATACCTTACGGCAAGAGCTACTTGTCGATTGGGTTGAGCTATTCACCGCCAAGCCGGCCAGCTAGCAGCTAGCAATCAGGGGAAGCGCAGGCATATCGGGCGATTCGACGCGAGCCGCAAATCCCGCCTCGGTTAGCTCGATAACCTCGGTAAACGTTGTATCGAAAAACTCCTCGGTTAGCAGGCGATACGGCGGATGATCGGACTCGCCGGGGTTTTCGCGTACAATCTCGTGCATAACGCCAATGGTCTTGAGCACATACTCCTTATGGATGGGATACTGACCAAAACGGGTCGCCGCAGTATACAGGCGATCGGTCACGCGCGGAATCGAAACGATGCCGAGTGTCTTGCCAAACCAGTCAAAGTCGCCTTGCTTTTTAATGCGGAACTCCTCGCACGGCTTGCCGCCGTGCGCCTCCAGGTACTGATTCACGCGCGTATTCCATACGGTATCGGCCACCAGATGCGACCAGACACCCAGTGTCAAATCGAGCAACGACTGCGCCACATCTTCGGATGCAAGCGAGAACTCACAGGCGCCAGGACCGGCAACCGGCTCGACATCCCTGTAGCGGTGGGGATAGTGCACGCGATTCAGTCGCTCGCGCTCCTCGACAATCGAGGTAGCGGCAGCCAGCGTACCAACAGGCGCCCCTTTGAGCAGCGGCGCCACATAGATGTCCCAAAACTCATGCTCGCGCGGCTTGGGGATAGGCTCAGGCTTGGCAAAATGCGTGATGCGGTACGGGATGGGATCGGCGATGCCAGGGACCATATAGCCCACGAAAATATCCGGAACCACGCAGCCAAACAAAAAGGCATTGCGGTCGCGCACGCTATTGGCAAGCGCACCGGTGCGCTCCAGCAAACGCTCCGTCTGAGCGATATGAATGTTCCAGCTTGGCATAGCCACCCCCCATAAAAACCTGGATAACTATACCATTCACGGCAAGCCACGCGCACGGCCGCAGCCCTACTACGCAGCAACTATTCCGCAGTGCCGCTTTCGGTTCCATACGATGCCACGGGTGCCTCGACCACGTGGTGATATCGGTCGATATAGATGGCGCGGGCACCCAGGCGTCGTACCAAATCCTGATGGTGCGTGCTCATCAAGACCGTCTTACCGGCAGCAACATAGGCCAGTAGAAAGTTGACCACGATGTCGCAAGAGTCTTCGTCAAGTCCGTTGGTAGGCTCGTCGAGTACCAGGATATCGGGGTTCATCGACACGACGGCAGCCAGCGCCACGCGCTTCTTTTGCCCACCCGAAAGCTGATAGGGAGAGGCGTCGGCAAGGTCGGCAACCTGGAACAGCCCCATAGCATCGCGCACGCGGCGCTCGAGCTCGTCTGCCGGCAGCCCCATCTGGGCCGGGCCAAACGCGACCTCCTCGCCCACCGTGGCGCAAAAGCGCTGCGCATCGGCATTCTGGAACACAAAGCCCACGCGCTGATGGAACCGCTGGGCAACCGCGGAATCCTTGAGATATGCCGCATCGACCGCATGCCCGTCAAACAGATACGCACCCGCGTCCACAAGTTCAAGGCCGTTGATAAGGCGCATGATCGTCGTCTTGCCGCAGCCGTTGGGACCGAGCAGGGCAACAAGCTCCCCACGGTCCACCTGCAGCGAAACGCCATCGACCACCGTATGCCCCGCATAGGAAAACACCACGTCGCGAAACTCGATGAGCGGCGTGGTCTCGACGCCAGCAGCGCCGCTCGCGCCCATCGCGTCATTCGTATCGTTTGCCAAAACGTCGCCCTTCCCTACTCACATCGACGGCTCGGCCGCCCGCGCTACAGCACCGCGCACAACACGGCGAGCAGCACCACAACGGCCGCGTAAACGGCATCGCGCCAGCCAAACCCGGCGCGCGCGAGCGCCGGATACGCACCGGCAAAGCCGCGGCAGAGCATGGCCTCGTCCATCGCACGGCTGCATTCCATCGCCTTGATAAACGTCATGCCCATGATACCCGCGATCGAATCGGTACGCGAAAATCTCTCGGGCGCGCGACCGACGCTGCGCAGCATGACCGATTCGCACAGATCGTGAGCCGTGCGTCCCAGCACCTCGATATGCTTGAGTGCCATATCAAACGTAAAGATAACCTCGTCGGGCAGGCGCAACATCTTAAGCGCTGCCGACATGCGGTTCCAGGTGAGCGTCCACGAAACGCCCAGTACCAGCGACACGTTAATGAACGTTTTGAGTGCAATCTTGAGCATGGCGCCCGTGGCAGACGCGCCCAGCAGCAGGGCAGGCAGTGCCAGAACCACCGCGAGCCCCGCAGCGCCAAGCGCCGGCACAAAGGTTGCCCGCAGCCCGCGTACGGGGCGCACGGCAACGAGCACCAATGCGATCGCCGCCATCAACATGAGGTACAGCGGACTCTGTGTCAGACACACGCACAGGACGCAGACGAGCATCCCCACCAGGCGCACCGGGGCCGAAACGGAAGAAAGGGCGCGGTCGATTATCGACCCGCCCTCGTGTGCGCCGCCGCCTAGGCGAACCCGCTCAAGCAGGCTCGCCAGGTGCAGGACGTTCTTTTGCATCACGCGATGCCGAGCCCCCACGGGCTCATATCGCTCCTCGGCCGCAAGCCAGCTAGGCAGCTCGGCTATTGCCATGAGCACCGCTTTCCTTGACCGTCAGCGAGACCAGGCGGAATGCGATGGTGAGCACCGCAACGCCAATCACGCCCGAAAGAATATACATCGCGGCCTGGCCGGCAAAGCCAAGGCCCTGCTCCTCGGAATAGGCCTGAAGGTAATCGCCCGTGGGCAGCGCATCGGCAAAGGTCGGGGTATCGAGGCCGACCGAAGCCTGCAGGCTGTTGTCGCCAGCCTCCTGAACGGCGGTCGCGGCGCCCTCGGCGTCCCACTCACCCCAGGCGTCACCGGTGGCAAGCAAGCCGAGCGGCGTAGCCACGACAAGCACGGCAACCAAGATGAGCGTGGGGATCAGCGAGGTCTTCTTGGCGGTTGCGCCCTCGGACTCCAGCAGGCCGTCGGAAGCCTCGGGGCCGACGATAAAGCTCGGCGCCGTTTTCTTGATAAAGCCGTAGATAGCGGCGGTCGCCACGCCCTCGACCACACCGGCTACCAGCATATGCGGGATCAGCATGGCCGGAATGGAAACGGACAGCGGGAAGGGGCAGTACAGCGGAGCCCCGAAGCGTTGGTGAAGAGCATCGGCTGAATACCAAACTCGATTGCCGCGCACAGGGCCGCCAGGCACAGGCCGACCCAACCGCTCACGATGGCAGAAACCGAGGTGCCCCAGCTCTTGTCGTGCAGACGGCTGTTGAGCGCACGGAACACGATAGCAGCGACAAACGGCAGCACAAAGGCCATGTTAAAGCAGTTGGCGCCAAAGGACAGAACGCCGCCGTCGCCAAACAGCAGCGCCTGCAGCGCGAGTGCAACCGAGACTGCAATGGCAGCAGCCTCGGGGCCCAGCAGCAGCGCGATGAGCGCGCCACCAACGGCGTGACCAGTGGTACCGCCGGGCAGCGGCACGTTGAACATCATGAGCAAGAAGGAGAATGCGGCGCAAATACCCAAAAAGGCCATGTGCTCGCGGTCGAGCGTGGCGCGCACCTTCTTGATGCAGTGGACCCAAACGGGCACCATCGCCACCGCCATGACGGCATCGGTCTGCGGGGACAGATAATTATCTGGAATGTGCATGTACGCCTCCCGGTTGTCGGCGCACAGAATTGCAACGCCGCCTGAATCACCTTGCCAGTGTTACGTATTATCAGACTCGTAACACGACGCGGGCTATCATAGCAAAACGGCGCACTGCCGACAAAGCAGCACGCCGTTATGTAATGCGCGTGTCATATATGCAGGCTCAGCGATGCCTTTTCCGAACACCGCGGTCACGCAGGACCCCACAGCAACTGCCGAGGGGTCCCTGCTCCCAGCGCAAATCCTAGCCGCGGACCTCGCCGTTTACGCCCTTGCACACCTTGGTGACGATCTTCTGGTGCGCCTTCTCGACCTCTTCGCTGGTGAGCGTGTGGTCGTCGGAGCGATACGTAAGCGCAAAGGCCATGGATTTCTTGCCCACGCCCACGCGGACCGGATCGCGGTAGACGTCGAACAGGCGCACGCCCTCGAGCAGCTTGCCGCCGGCGCTGGTAATGCGGCGCTCAAGATCCTCGCAGGTCACAGTGTTGTCGACCACGATAGCAAGGTCGTGTTCAACGGCAGGGTACTGCGAGAACTCACGGTAGTTCTCCTGATTGCGGGCGCCCTTGATCAGCTTGTCCAGATCGAGTTCAAAGGCAACGACGACCTCATCGATGCCCATGGCTTCGCGCGCCTCAGGGTGGATCTCGCCGACCCAGCCCAGCACGGTACCGCCGGACAGAACCTCGGCAGCACGACCCGGTTGCAGGAAGGCATAGCCCTCGCCCTCGACGGGACGGAAGCGAACCTTCTCGATGCGCAGCTGGGCGAGCAGCTCCTCGACAATGCCCTTGCCAAAGAAGAAGCGCAGCTTGCGGTACTTCATGTTCCAGGACTTCTCGCTCCACTGGCCCGAGAGCACACCCGCCACGGACTTGGTCTCCTTGGGCAGGCTGGCGTTCTCGCGACCGTGGAACAGGCTGCCGACCTCGTACAGGTGCACGTTGGGCGTACCGTGCGCCTCGTTGTAGGCCACGGACTGCAGCAGGCCCGGCAGCAGCGAACGACGCATCTCGGTCTGCTCGGCTACCAGCGGGTTCATGAGAACCACGGAGCAGCCGCGGCCCTCGGTGGACATGCCAATCTTCTCCAGGTCGCCCGGGGCGGCAAAGCCAAAGGTCGTGGTCTCGTTGAGGCCACAGGCGCGCAGGATCTCGCCGACCTTGCGGGTAAGCTTCTGCTCGCGCGTCAGACCGCCGATGTGGTTCTTGGCAGCTGGGATGGTCGCCGTGACGCGACCCATGCCCCATAGGCGCAGGACCTCCTCGATCAGGTCGATCTCGCGCGGCAGGTCGGGGCGGAAACTCGGCGGGGTGACCATAAAGTCCTCGCCGTCGCGCTCGACGGTGCAGCCCAGGCGGGTGAGCGAGCGCTCGATAAAGTCGGGTTCGATGTCGGCGCCGCAGATGGCGTGCACGCGGGCCAAGCGCAGCTTGATGCTATCGATGGTCTTGGGCGCGGGGAACACGTCGACATAGCCGGGAGCAACCTCGCCGCCGGCGATCTCTTCGATGAGCGCGCAGGCAACGTTGGCGACATCCACGCAGCCGGTCTCATCGACCTGACGCTCAAAGCGAATGGAGGCATCGGAGATCAGCGACAGATCGCGGCTGGTGTGCGAGGTGCGACCGGCGTTGAAGCAGGCGCTCTCGACCATCACGTCGACGGTGTCGTCCTCGATCTCGGAATCCATGCCGCCCATAACGCCGGCCAGCGCCACGGGGCGCTCGCCGTCGGTAATGAGGCCCATGCCGGCGTCGAGCGTGCGTTCCTCGCCGTCGAGGGTCGTAAACTTCTCGTCCTGTTGGGCGGCGCGAACCACCACGCGACGCCTGCCCTCGCGCTCGGCAAAGGTGTCCAGGTCAAAGGCGTGCAGCGGCTGACCGGTAAGCATCATCACATAGTTGGTGATGTCGACGATGTTGTTGTGCGGGCGCACGCCCAGGGCGTTGAGACGCTTGACCATCCAGTCGGGCGACGGACCGACCTTCACGTTGCGCACGATGCGGGCGACGTAGCGGTCGCAGAGGCCCTCGTCGGCAATCTCGACCGAAAGCTCGTCGTCGGTCGCGCGGCCGGTCTCGGCCTTGATGGCGGGCAGCTCAACGTGGAAATCGCGATCGAAGATGGCGCCGGTCTCGCGGGCCATGCCGATCATGGACAGGCAATCGGGACGGTTGGGCGTGATCTCGCAGTCGAGCACGGTGTCGCTCGAGCCCACGTACTCGGCAAACGGCATGCCGCAGGGCGTATCCTCGGGCAGGATCATGATGCCGGAGTGGTCGCCGCCCAAGCCGAGCTCGCGCGCGGAGCAGTTCATGCCCATGGACACGACGCCGCGAAGCTTGCTCTTCTTGATCTTGACGTCGCCGGGCAGAACTGCGCCGATCATGGCCGTGACGATGTGGTCGCCGGCCTCAAAGTTCTGCGCGCCGCAGACGATCTGCAGCGGAGCGGGGTTGCCGTCGGCGTCGAGGTTCTTGTCGCCCACGTCGACCGAGCACACATACATGTGGTCGCTATCGGGGTGCGGGGTCTTGGTGAGCACCTTGGCAGTCACCACGTGGTCGAAGGATTCTCCCACGGTGTCGATCGCCTCGACCTCGGTGCCGGTACGGATATATTCGTCCGAAAGGGTCTTGGGATCCTCCGGAATATCGATCATGGTCTTGAGCCAGTCGTAAGAAACACGCATCTAGCTCTCCTTTCATACTGAAAGCCTGCGAAGAGATGCAGGTGGAAACTTCAACTTTGTGAACATTCCTTACAAAGCGAGGGTTGTCCAAGTGCGGCAGATCGGCCCGAAAGAGGAGCACCGCGTACTTTGGTACGCAAGCGACGAATGAGCGCCGAGGTGCCGTGCTTGGGCAAGCCGCAGCCTAGAACTGATTCAAGAAGCGCATATCACCCGTCATGAGAGTTCTGAGGTCGGGCAGGTCGTAGCGCAGTGCCGCGACGCGCTCGGCGCCAATGCCAAAGGCGAAGCCGGTGTACTTCTCGGGATCGATGCCGCAGTTAATCAGGACGTTGGGGTCGACCATGCCGCAGCCCAGGATCTCGATCCAGCCGCTGTGCTTGCAGAAGTTGCAGCCCTTGCCGCCGCAGACGTGGCAGCTCACGTCCACCTCGCAGGAAGGCTCGGTGAAGGGGAAGAAGTGCGGGCGGTAACGCGTCTTGCGGTCCTCGCCAAACATGCACTTAACAAAGTAGTCGAGCGTGCCCTTGAGGTCACCAAAGGTGATGCCCTCGTCGACGACCAGGCCCTCGATCTGGTTGAACTGCGGAAGGTGGCAGGCATCGGCCGTGTCGGGACGGTAGACGGTGCCCGGGCAGATCATGTAGATGGGCGGCTTCTGCGACTCCATGGTGTGGATCTGCACGCCCGAGGTCTGGGTGCGCAGCAGCACATCGGACTCGCCGTGGGCGTGAGCCTCGGGGTGCGCGACGCTGCCGGGGTTGTTGTCGACCACGTAGAAGGTGTCGCGGGCCGAGCGGCTCGGGTGATCCATGGGGGCGTTGAGCGCGGTGAAGTTGTAGTAAGAGGTGTCGACCATGGGACCGGACTCGACGGTGTAGCCGATGCCGCAGAAGATGTCCTCGGCCTCCTCGATGATCTGCTTGATCAGGTGCTGGTGACCGATCTGCGGACGGATGCCCGGCAGCGTGATGTCGACGGCCTCGTGCTCGAGTGCGTGCTTGAGGGCGGCGGCCTTCATCTCGGTGGTGCGCTCGTCGAGCATACCCTCGATCAGTTGGCGCATCTCGTTGGCGCGCTTGCCCATCACGGGACGATCCTCGGGGGCGAGCTTGCCCATCATGCGCATCAGGCCGGTGATGCGGCCCTTGCGGCCGAGCAGCTCAACGCGCGCGGCCTCGAGCTTGGCGGCGTCGTCGGCGCCTGCGACGAGCTCCTTGGCCTCTTCCTCGAGTTTGACCAGATCATCAATCAGACTCATGTCTTCCCTTTCGTCTCTCGCGCTCCCCGCTCGCCGGGACGACTGCCGCCGCCTGACGTTGCGAAAACGCGGCCCGGTTCGGTAACAAAAAACCGCCCTCGGGCATGTGCATTGCCCAAGGACGGTTGAATTCCGCGGTACCACCTTGTTTGACCCGGCGGATGTCTGGCCCGCCGAGCCCACTCTGCGCCCCTTGTCGCGAGGCTCACGGCTTCCCTACTGGGGCTTCGCCGCCGCTGGCCGCGCGCCCGTTGAGGTCGCTGCTCGGGAGTGAACGCTTGGCCCTTGCCACCGCAGGAAGGTTTGCAGCCCATGACCTTCCCTCTCTTGTCGGCGACGCGGCGGGCAAAACCCTCTCCGTCAACGCATTGGGCTATAGGATAACACATTCTGCGAGCATATCGCCGCGTTCCGTTTTGTTCGCACTGGGTACAAGGCAGGTAGCTGTGCAAACTGGCCGTGCATCCGCCTGCGGCGCTCGGCCTGCGAGATTAAGGATACGGTATGGGAAAGAAACTCGATAAGAAGGCCAAGGTCGCCGTGGCAAAGGCCGCCAAGGGCGTCAAGGCCGCTAAAGTCGACAAGGCCGTCAAAAAGTTCCGCAAACTCGAGGGCAAGCTGTGGACTCGTGAGTACCTGCTCAAGATTGCCGAGTTCGATGGAGCGACGATTGCTCCTGCCAATGGTGCTGCCGCCCGTGCCGACGCCATGGGCACGCTTGCCGGCGAGCATCACAAGCTGCTGACCAGCGAGAAGTCCGTTGAGCTCGTACGCTCGTTAGCGCGCGAGACCGTCGCCGGCGGCAAAATTGACGACCCGCAGCTGCTCGACAAGATCCGTGTGCTCGGTCGCGACCAGCGCGAGGCAAGCGTCATCCCCACCGAGGAGGCCGAGGCCTGGACCAGGCTCACCTGCGAGGCCGATGCCGTGTGGCACAAGGCCAAGACGGCCAATGACTGGGCGAGCTTTGAGCCCTATGTGGATAGAATCGTCGCCCAACTTAAGCATCAGGCCGAACTTATGGACCCCAAGCGCGACCCATACGATGTTTGGCTCGACCAGTACGAGCGCGGCCTTTCCGCCAAGAGCTTCGATGCGTTTTGCGATGAGGTCAAGGCGACGGTCGTGCCGCTCGTGCACGCCATCGGCGAGCGCAGCCAGCAGCCCGATGCCGACTTTTTGCACGCCCGCGTGCCCGAGGCCGCCCAGCGCGCCATGAGCTTCGACCTTATGAAGCTTGTCGGCCTGAACCTGGACGACACCACGCTTGCCTTTACCGAGCACCCGTTTAGCGAGGGCTTTGCCGTGGGTGACGCGCGCATCGCGACACACATCTACGAGGACGATTGCATCTCCAACGTCTACAGCATCATCCACGAGGCGGGACACGCCATGTACGAGCTGGGCGTCAATCCTGCCTATGCGCGCACCTGTCTTGAGGGTGGCACCTCCATGGGCATCCACGAGAGTCAGAGCCGCTTTTTCGAGAACACCGTGGGTCGCAGCCGCGCCTTTATGGGACCGCTGCTCGAGGTGCTACGCCGCCACGCACCCGAGGTCTACGGCGACGTCGACGAGGACACGCTCTACCACGCCGTGAACATCGCGCAGCCTTCGCTGATCCGCACCGAGGCCGACGAGCTCACCTATCCGCTGCACGTTATGGTGCGCTACGAGATCGAGCGCATGCTGTTTGCCGGCGAGGCCACGGCCAAGGACATCCCCGCGCTTTGGAACCGCTTCATGGATGAGTACCTGGGCATTCCCGTTCCCGACGACACGCACGGCTGCCTACAGGATACGCACTGGAGCGGCGGCTCGTTTGGCTACTTCCCCACCTATGCGCTGGGCAGCGCCTACGACGCCATGTTTGTGCCGGCCATGTGCCGCGACGGCGTCGACCTTACCGGCGCCTGCGCGAGCGGCGATCTGGCGCCCGTCCGTGCCTGGCTGGGCGAGCACATTTGGCAGTGGGGCCGCGCCAAAGACGCGCCGGAACTCATCAAGGGCGCCTGCGGCATGGCGTTCGATGCCCGCTACTACTGCAGCTACCTGCAGGACAAGTTCACCACGCTCTACGAGCTGTAAGGCATAACCGACACGCCAACGCAAAGGGGACGCCGCGGAACCAATCCGCAGCGTCCCCTTTCCACCTAGTCGTTTAAGAACGTCCCCAATGACTACCTTACAGAGCCTCCAGCGCGGCGGCGATGCGCTTCATGGCGACGTCGGCGGCGGCTTGGTCGGGGGCTTCGGCCAAAACGCGAATCACCGACTCGGTTCCGCTCTTGCGCACGAGCACGCGGCCCTCGCCTGCCAGCGCAGCCTCGGCC
The DNA here is from genome assembly GCA_014871665.1 of Collinsella sp. GTDB lineage: Bacteria > Actinomycetota > Coriobacteriia > Coriobacteriales > Coriobacteriaceae > Collinsella. The sequence continues at coordinate 51,420 of WGSL01000006.1, forward strand.
TCGGCAATGGCGTTCTGCACGCCCATGTTCTCGAGCGCGGCGTCCTTGTCCGCCACGTGCACGGCCACCTGCGCCTGCGGCAGCAGCTTGCACGGAGCCGTGAGCTGCGAGAGCGTCTCGCGCTCGGCACGAATCACTTCCATCACGCGCAGTGAGGTCATAATGCCGTCGCCCGTGCGCTCGATATCGCCAAAGATCGTATGGCCCGTCTGCTCGCCACCCAGGCTGTAGCCGCCCTCTCGCATCTTGGCATACACGTGACGGTCGCCCACGCCGCTGGTCACGGCGCTCAGACCGGCAAGCTCCAGCGACTTGACCAGGCCAAAGTTGCTGGCAATCGTCGGCACCACGGTACCGCCCGAGAGTCGCCCGTGCTTGTTCAGATACACGCCGCACACGTACAGGATCTGGTCGCCGTCTACCACGCGACCGCGCTCATCCACGGCCAGGCAGCGGTCGGCATCGCCGTCGTAGGCAAAGCCCACGTCCAGGCCCTGCTCCACCACATGGCGCTGCAGACGCTCCATATGCGTGGAGCCGCAGTCGACGTTGATGTTAAAACCATCGGGCGCGGCGTTGATCACGCGCACGTCGGCGCCCAGCGCGTCAAACACCGGCTTGGCCACCGAGGACGCCGAGCCGTTGGCGCAGTCGATGCCGATCTTGACGCCCTGCAGCGAAAAGTTCGCGCTGGCGATGAGCGAAGCAATGTAGCGGTTGCGGCCCTGCATGTAGTCCACCGTGGCGCCGATGTGGTTGCCCGTGGCCAGCGGCACCTCGCTCTTGCCATCGATGTAGTCCTCGATAAGCTCCAGTACGTCCTCGTCCATCTTAAAACCGTCGCTGTTGACGAGCTTAATGCCGTTATCGCAAAACGGGTTGTGGCTCGCACTGATCATGATGCCGCAATCGAAGCAGCCCTCCACAGTCTGATGCGCTACGCCCGGCGTGGGGATCACGTGCAGCATATAGGCGTCCGCGCCGCTCGCGACCAGGCCGCTCACCAGCGCCGCCTCGAACATATAACTCGAGCGACGTGTGTCCTTGCCCACGATGACGCGCGCCTTAGCACTGCGGTTGGCGCCGTAATACCAGCCCACAAAACGGCCAATCTTATAAGCGTGCTCTACCGTCAGCCCAACGTTGGCCTCGCCGCGAAAGCCGTCGGTGCCAAAGTACTTCATGCGCTCTCCTTACAAAATAGGGGCGAACAGATTGCCTGTCCGCCCCAAAATGGTACTCGATTATCTGCGCTACCAGAAAAACCCTACGCCGACGCGCTGTCGCGAGCCGCCTGGCATGTAGGAGTCTGACGCAGCATAAGCGGCTTGTCCCCCGCCTCGGCCGACGTGGTCAGCGTATACGTGATCGTCGTCGTCTCGCCAGCATGCAGGTCAACGGTGCCCGAATAGAAGGGGATTCCATGCCACGTAGCGGC
>WGSL01000060.1 GCA_014871665.1 Collinsella sp.
CCTTGATGGGGGCGATAATGCCGGCGGGGACTTGGTTGTGCGAGCCATCCGAGCCCACGACATCCACCATACGGTTGAACGACTGCACGATGCCATGTTCGATAACGTAGCGTGTGGCAAGCGTGTGGATGGGAGAATCTGGCAGTAGTTTTTCCTCAAACTCGCCTGCGCAGGCCAACACGTTGCCCTCGTCGGTGATGGCCACCGTCATGGCGCGCGTCTCGGGCAAAATGCGCCGGCACACCAAACGCGCCGACTCCTGCGTCAGACCGCCCTTAATGTCCTCAAGCATGGCCGAGGCCACCGAGAGCGTCTCCTCGGTGTACTGGGAGCGCACCGAATCGGGATTGAGCGTCAAAAAGATAAAGATGCACAGAAAGATGCACAGCAGCGCGCAGGCAATCACCGTGGCGATCGGCTCGATACCGGTCACCAAGGCAAAAATAAAGTACACCAGCACGCAAATGGCGCAGGCAACGGCAATGATGCGAAAGATTGATATTGAACTATCGCGCTGGGCGCGGCGGTCGATCATTCGGCCCCCTCCAGGATACTGATCAGTTGTGCGTCACGCCAAAGCCCGTCCATGATCTTGGGCCAAAAGCTCTGGAAACGCAGGTAGCTTGCAGCGTTTTGGCGCGCATAGGCCTTTGCCTCGTCGATACCATGGCGCCAGATGCGCAGGTAGCCCTCATGCTCGCGGGTAAACACGCTGCGGACCATAGCGGTCTTGCGCACGCGGTCGTCGAGCTCGCGCGAAATCCACGGGCCCGGGTAGGGCATGAGCGATGCCGCCGTAACGGGAATGAGCTCCTTTTGATGCGCGGCGAATGTCAACTTTGCCCTTTCGTAGTACCAACGGTATACATCCTGCATAAAGCGCGGTGAGCGCTTTTCGGACTCCGGAGGCAAATGACGCACGGTCCACTCGTTATCGAACCACACGTCGTAGCCAAACATGCGCATGTTAAAGAGGTAATCCAAGTCCTCGCCGCGGGTGATAAACGGGTCAAAGGCTACACGCGTAAAGGCGCGGGCGTGCAGGGCCATCAGGCCGCCGCACACGTAGTTGGAGCGCGAGATGCGGGTGCCCGAGAGCGCCTTTTTCATCCAACGGTTGAACTCGATGCGCTTGGTCCACCAACGATGGCAGATGCCCGCCTTGTCCGTGGGAGCCAGCGGCGAGCCGTCGCGATCGTAGAAATAGCCGCTCTTGACCAAGATCGGCAAGCCCTGACGTGTCTGCTGCCCCAACGCATAGGTCGCGCGCTTCATAAAGTCGGCGTCGATGACAGTCTCATCGTCATCCAAAAAGATAACCGCGTCATGCCCCAGCACAGCGGCACAGGCTAGCCCCATGTTGCGGATGGCACCGTAGCCTCGCAGGCTCACGCACTCGCCCGAACCCTTGGGCGCGATCTGAGCAACCCGGTCTGCAATGCGCGAGGCCTGGGTGTTGGTGACAACGGTGACCTTGAGCGTGGGATGCGCGTCGACAATCTCGTGCACGCGCAGCGACACATCGGCTGTGGCAGAAACGGGACAGACCACCAAAAGGATGATGCGCGGGATGTCACGTACCTGCTCAAGCGAGGCCAGGCAGCGGTCGAGTTCGGGATTGTCGGCGTTGAGTCGCGTCGAATGGTCATAGGTGCCAGGGGCGTTTGCGCAAGCGTCATCGCCCGCCCAATACGTTGGAATCACGACTGTGGCGTTCATGCCTTACCCTCCCTGCAACACAAAAACGGGACGCCGCCAAACACAGGCGACGCCCCGCGACCTAGCTGATTCCATCATACCCACTTGGGCAAATCATTGCTCGCAAGTCGCAATGTTTATTGCGGATAACCCCAAAAGAGTACCGTGGACAGGCACAATAGCCGCTCGCTCCTATGCGGCATGCTCTGCCGCCCGAGTCATGCGGGACAGGCGGACCAGCAGCATAAAGCCAACGACCAGCAGCACGCCAATGGAAAGGACGCCCAGCGACGGGTTGCCGGTCAGCGAGGTGACGACCGACACCAGGAAGGTGCCCATAACGCTTGCATAACGACCAAAGATGTCAAAGAAGCCGTAGTACTCGTTGGATTTTTCCTTGGGGATAATGCGGCCAAAGTAGCTACGGCTGAGCGCCTGCACGCCGCCCTGGAACAGGCCGACCATAATGGCAAGCACCCAAAACTCAAAGGCGGTCTTTAGGAAGAACGCGGCGAACAGCACAATGCCCATATAGGCGGCGACTGCCACCAAGATCATGTTGAGCGTGCCCACGCGGCCGGCGAGCTTGCCGTAGATGATGGCGGATGGAAAGGCCACGAACTGCGTGACGAGCAGCGCCAGGACCAACTGGGCCGAATCGATGCCCAAGGCCGATCCGTAGCTGGTTGCCATGGAAATGACCGTGTGCACACCGTCGATATAGAAGAAGAACGCGATCATGTAGACCAGCACGGTCTTGTTGTGGGCGATCTCGCGCATGGTGTGTCCGACCTCGGAGAACACACCGCCCACGATGTGGCCGATGGTGTCCTCGGGACCGCGCTCGCGACCGTACTTTTGCTTATAGGTGCGAATGAGCGGCAGAGTAAAGATGAGCCACCAGGCACCAGTGATGATAAACGACAGACGCGTTGCCAGCATGGTGGGGACGCCAAGAGCGGGGCCGCCCATGATGAGCGCCAGGCAGATGACGAACGGCACGGTGGAACCGATGTAGCCCCAGGCATAGCCCGAGCTGGACACGGCGTCCATGCGCTCGTCGGTGGTAATGTCGGGCAGCATGGCGTCGTAGAACGTCATAGAAGAGTTAAGGCCGATGGTGCACAGCACGTACACGGTCAAAAATGCCATGGCGGACATTGGGATAGCCTGCGCCAGGCAAAGCACCAGGCCCGTGAGGAAGAAGCCCAAGAAGAACTTGATCTTGTTGCCGGCGTAGTCGGCAAGCGCGCCCAGAATGGGCATGAGCATGGCGATGACCAGCGAGGCAATCGTCTGCGCATTGCCCCAGGCGACCACCAGGTCGGCCGAAGAAGCGCCGGTATTGATGGCGTTAAAGTAAATGGGCACCACCGAGGTATTGAGCAGCACGAGGGCCGAATTGCCCACATCATACATAACCCAGTTACGCTCGAGCTTGGTGTATTTCATGGACAGGGACCCTTCGTATTCGCCCGATATGCAGTTAGTTCATCGTACCCCAATTGTCCAGAACCGCCGGTAAGGATTCGGCAAAGGGGCACGCACGGGCCCTATTCCTCGCGGTCGAACTCCTCATCGGCATTGAGCACGCGACCGCTGTAGTTGACGTGACTGGTCACGGCATCCATGTCACCGGTCTCGATAAAACGTGCGACCGTGCACTCGTAATCGACCAGCGCGCGATCAAAGACCTCGGGGAAACTCTCGTTCGAGACCTCGTCGGTAAAGGGATTCTTCCATGTCAGATGGCCCAGGTTACCGGTGCGCTCGGGCAGCTCCGTCGTCACGCGATGGGCAAGGCCGTCGAGCAGCGAGTAGTCGTGCACCAAGCCCTCAACCAGCGAGATCGCGCGCGTCTTTGCGGAGCCGGCCGGCTCAATCGCGCGGTAAAGTCGCTGCATATTGGCAACGGCAGCACCGTACTCCCCCGCCGGAATGTCAATGCCGTACACGCGTCCGGCAACATAGCTCATCAGCACGCCGGCCACGCGATTGATGCGATCGGTGGTGACGATCTCGCCCGCCGGCGGGTAATCGTCGACCGTAGCGCCATCGCGTTTAAGCTGCAGCATCAGTACATCCAGGTCGCTCTCGATCACGGCATGGACCTGACTGCTCGAATCCTCAAGCTCTGAATCGGACTCCACGATGCCAAACTGCTGCTCATAGACAAAGGGATGGGCGTTGCGGTCGAGCACGTAATGAGACAGTAGGCCCAGCGCAAAGGCGCGACCCAAGCTGGCGTCGCGCGGCAGCAGATGCGACACGCCGTCGCGCAGGCACGCGAACTGGCGAGACATGCGCGAGCGATGCATGACCTGCGCCAGCAGCGTGCAGTCGGAAACACGCGGTGTCAGAATGTGAAAGAAGAACGGGTCGGGGCCTTGGTTGCCCAAGATAAAGGCAATGCGCTCTTCATCGGACGTGATGACGCCCTGTGGAAGACGGTCGATGCTTTCCTCGCCAAACAGATGATGGGTGATAAGCGCGGGCATAATGATCCTTTCGATTTCATTCGATGCCACCCATTATGCCCACCGCGCGCCCATGCCAAACCTGCGATGGTAAACGACGGCACGCAAGCCTCTTACGCAAGCCCCAGGTGCGACTTGACCTCGGCGGCACGACGACGGGACACCGGCACCGTCGAGTTCACGCGGTCGAGCCTGAGCTCCATCAACCCCGTGGAGCCAATCTCAACATTGTGCACGTCTTCCAAATTGACCAAGTAGCTGCGATGAACGCGAATAAAGCCCTCGGAGTCCAAGCGACGCTCGAGCGAAGAGATCGACTCATTGATCAGGTACGTTCCCTCGGCGCAGATGGCGTTGCAAAAATCGGCGCGCGCCTCAAAGTAGCAGACGTCTGCGGCGGGAATGAACACCTTTTTGCCCCCGCGGTCCACCGTCAGACGCAAAGGTTGGCGCGGAGCATGGATAACACGACGGGCACCCAAGGCTGCCTCGATCTTGTCGAGTGCCTTTGACAGGCGTGCGTCCTCGACCGGCTTGACGACATAGTCGACCGCATCAAGGTTATACGCATCGGCGGCAAACTCGGCAAACGCCGTCACAAACACAACCACCGGCGGCGTCTTTAGGTTCTGCAGCGTCTCGGCAAGCTCAATTCCCGAGCGGCCGGGCATCGTGATGTCCAAAAACAACACGTCGGGCTTGTTCGACAGAATCGACTCCACGGCTTCGGTGACATTGCCCGCCTCGGCAATCTGACCCACACGCGTATCCTTTTCCAACAGATAGCGTAGCTCGGCCCTAATGGGAGGCTCGTCATCAACCACCAAGATGTTCCAGCCTTCGGACATATGTGCTTCCCCTCTTTTTCTCTCAATCCAACCGCGTGCTACGCCGTCAACGGCGCGGGCTCATGCGGCTCGCCGTTCAGCTCGACGATGACCTGCGTTCCCACGCCCTCCTGGGACTTCACGCGCATGCCGGAATCTTCTCCGTAAAAGAAATGGATGCGCTGAAGCACGTTGAAGAGCGCCAGGCCGCAACCTCGCTTGACGGAGCCGTCGGCGGTAATGCTCTCGGGCTCCTCTCGGCGATGTTGCTCAAACAGATGCGCGCAGACCTCTTCGCTCATACCGATGCCGTCGTCCTCGACGATGATCTCCAAACCGTCATCGGTCTCGAAAGCCCTAACGTGAATAGAAAGCGGCTCGGTCTCGCGCTGCGCGTGCTTGATGCAGTTTTCGAGCAACGGCTGCAAGATAAACGGCGGCACCATGCAATCGCGCACCTCAAAGTCGATATCGACCGAGACGCGCAGACGGCCGTCGCCATACCGGGCCTGCATAAGATTGATATAGCGAGTACCCTGTTCCACCTCGTGCTCGAGCGTGGTGAGCGTATCGGAATCAGAAAGCGTCTGACGGTAGTAATTGGAAAAGTCGATCAGCAGCGACCTGGCCTTGTCCGGCTCGGTACGTACGAGCGACACGATGGTGCTGATGGTATTGAATAGAAAATGAGGATCGACCTGCGATTGCAAGGCGCGCAGCTCCACGCGGGCCGTAAGCTCGTCCTGGCGCTCGAGCTCAAAGCTCGCAAGCTGCGTGGAAATGAGGTCGGCAAAGCCCGAGGCAAGCGCCGTCTGGCGCATATCGATGCTGCTCAGACGGGGATAATACAGCTCGAGCGTGCCCACGCAATGCCCACGCACGGTAAGCGGTGCGACAATACCGGCGCGCAGGCGCGGAAAGTAGCCACCCGTCTCGGTCGAGGCATCGCGCGAGAACACGCTTTGCTCACCGCTGTTGATCACGTTGAGCGTAGTCCGCAGCACCACCGGGGTGCCCGCGGGGCATTTTGCCGAGTCCTCGCCCCAGCTTGCCAACACCTGCTTGCCGTCGGTAAAGCAGATGGCAGAGGCGATAGTTTCGGACAGGATGATCTTAGAGGCACCTAGGGCAGCTTCGGGCGTAAGGCCGCGCGACGTGTAGGCGAATAATTTTGAAGCGATGGCGAGCGTGCGGTCGGTAGCGCTCGATGTGAGGTCGTCGGGAACGACAAAGACGTATGAGAAGAAGAAGCACAGCATGACCAAGCCGGCAATGACGACAACGGCCGGAACGGGATTGGGATTATCGGTTAGATCCCAGATGAGCAGCAGGATAAGCAGCGGAACGACAATACCGAGCAAGATGGCTTGAACCACATGCTGAGCGGTACGAAAGACCTTGGTAGAGTTGTAGCTCTTGCCCAGAATCAGCCTATTAAGATCCACCGTCATCCCCTTCTTACTGACGCACCCCATAGCAATAAAGAGGGCCGCAAGCGACCCTCTCCATTGCATTATGCAATCAAATTCTGTGTTTTACATCCAGTCATCGATGAACGGTAGCTTAGGCGCTGTACTTGTTTGCCTCGCCGAAGGTGCCGGCCTCGACAATCCAGCCGTCCTTCATGATGACGTCCATGTTGTCGGTGTTGAGCACGTGGATGTCGGCGGCGACGTCACCGTTGACGACCAGCAGGTCGGCGCACTTGCCGGCCTCGATGGAACCGGTCTCGTCCTCGATGTGGCACATCTTGGCACCGTTGAGGGTGGCACAGGTGATGGTCTCGACCGGGGTGAAGCCGATCTTGTCGACGAACTCGTACATCTCCTCGATGGAGCAGGTGCCGTACGGGGTGACGAAGGAGAAGGAATCGGAGCCGATCGTCATGACGACGCCGCGCTTCTTGGCCTCGCGCAGGCAGTCGTAGTTGCGCTGCAGCTCCTTCTCGACCAGGGTGCCCTCGTACTTGTCGTGCAGCTCGGGGACGTAGACGGGCGGATAGGTGGCGTACCAGGTGGGCAGGAAAGCGATCGTCGGGGTGAAGAAGGTGCCCTGCTCGGCCATGAGGTCCATGGTGCGCTCATCGATATCGAAGCCGTGAATCAGCTGCTCGCAGCCAAAGCGAACGGAATCGTAGGCAGCGGCGTGGTTGTTGTAGCAGTGGCTCCACACGGGGATGCCGACCATCTTTGCCTCTTCGACCACGGCCTGGATCTCCTCGGAGCAGTAGTGCTGGTCGCGGCCGGAGTCCCAGCGCCAGATGCCGCCACCGGTAGCCCAGATCTTGATGGCATCGGGGTTCTCACGCAGGCGACGGCGGACGGCCTTGCGCAGATCCCAAGGACCGTCGACCTGATCGCCCCAGGGGTGCGATTCCTTGTTGAGCTCCTGGCTGCAGTGGTGGGAGTCGCCGTGGCCGGCAACGCGGCAGAAGCCAAGGCCGGTGGCCAGAACGCGCGGGCCCTTGAAGACGCCCTTGTCGATGCAGTCACGGATCTGGATACCAAAGCGGCCGATCTCGCAGACGGTGGTGAGGCCGTGGGTGAGGCAGTCGTAGGCCTGCTTGACGGCGACGGCCTGCTTCTCGAGGAGCGGCTGCATGACCCAGTCGGTGTCATCGTCGGTCAAGTTGCCCGAGAAGTGCAGGTGGGTGTCGATCAGGCCGGGAAGGACGGTCTTGCCGGCGGCGTCGATGACCTCAACGACCTCGGGAAGGTCCTGCATGGCGCCGGCGTACTCGATCTTGCCGTTGTCATCGACGAGAACGAGGGAGTTCTCGACCGGCTCGGCACCGGTACCGTCGATGAGCTTGCCGCCAACGATTGCATACTTAGTGGACATGGTTCCTCCTTATGGATCCATATAGTGGGCGAGGCCGTGTTGGGTTAAGGCCTCACAAAGCTACCCAAGTGGCGCCGGGTTCGGTGCGCGGAAGAGAGGGGCCCGCGCACCTGATCCGCCCCGGCTCGGCGTTACTTTTTGCGGGAATTGGTGAAGGCCATGAGAGCCAGGCCGACGGCCAGCCAGCCAATCACGATACTCCACTCCACCATGTTGAGGGAGGCGGGAGAGAACGGAATCACGAGCAGGCCGATGATGATGGCGCAGGCAGCGATAGCGAGGCCGATGCCAAACTTGCCGCCGGGCACCTCGTAGGGACGAGACAGGTCGGGCTCGGTGAAGCGCATGCGCAGGCAAGCGAGGGCGACCATGCCGCAGGAGAAGATGAAGGCGAGAGCCGACACGTTGGTCAGAGGGATGAGCATGTTCTTGCCCAGGAACGGACCGACGACGGTGATGACGCCCAAGACGACGCAGGCAAGCTTGGGAGCGCCGGACTTGGGGTCGACCTCGGCGAACTGCTCGGGCAGCTGGCCCTTGCGGCCCATGGCGAGCATGATGCGGCTCGTGGCGCCGTAGAAGGAGTTCATCGGACCCATGGGTCCAAGCGTAGCGATGACGAGCATGGCCAGGTACAGGAGCATGTTGATGCCCTTGAGGCAGGCGAGCGCGGGAACCGGGCTCTTAACGAACTCATGCCAGTCGAGGATGGTGCCGAACGAGTAGATACAGACCATGTAGAAGCCGCCGGCGGCCAGCAGTGCCAGGGAGATGATCTTGCCGAACTTGTTCCAGTTGAGGCCCTCGGCTGCTTCCTCAGCCTGCTGAGGAATGGTGTCGAAGCCGGCGTAGAAGAACGGAGTCAGAACCAAGACCGACACGATGCCGGCGAACAGGCTGGTGCTCTCGGTAGCGGCCTTGCCGCCGCCAGCGCCGGCGACCTGGGAGAACACGGGCATGGCGTTGTCCGGCGAGCCGGTGAACAGCGAGACGCCCATGGCGAGCAGCATGCCGCAGAGCAGGGCCTTGGTCAGGAAGGCCTGGAGTTTGGCAGCCGAGCTGGCGCCGCGGAAGTTGAGGAAGATGACGTAGACTGCAAAGCCGAGCGCGATCAGCGTCGGGAACAGGTAGACGTCGGCCCCCAGTATGGTGTAGAGCTTGACGGCGCGCAGCCACTCAAGGCCGGGCAGGCTGCCGAACATCTCGGACACGAGGGTCGAAATGGCGATGGCCTCCCACGGGCACAGGATGCCGTTGCCCAGGGCCAAAAGCCATCCGGTGATGTAGCTCAGCGTACGGCCAAAGCTACGATCGACATACTCGACGATGCCGCCCGAGATGGGGATAGCAGCCGTGAGCTCACCGAAAACAGCTCCGACGGGCACGAGGAAGATTGCACCCAAGAGGAATGCGATCATAGCGGGAACGGGACCGCCGCCCACGACCATCCAGTCGCCGACCTGCAGAACCCAACCGGTACCGATGATGGCACCGAAACCGATGGTGAAGAAGTTCCAGAGCGAAAGCGTTTTCTTCATGCCGCCGTTATCCTCGACTGCAACTTCTGCGTTCTTGTCCGCCATTGTTCCCCTCCTTTCCTGTTTGACGCCCTTGGCGTCACCCCTTGCGCGGTCCGTTTTGCCGCGCGCTTTTATTCCATGGCTTTAAGATACGGCCTTGGCGCAGCAGCGCCGCTCGCAGCTCGACCGAAGGCAGAACTGCAAAACGAGCGGCACCGTTTTTGGGACGAACGGCGGGAGACGTCATTCGTCTTGGACGCTTTCATCTTGTCTGCTTTTGAATACCTGTTGCCGTGGCGCTTGGCGCGCGGCGCGGCAACGTTCATACCATTTGTCAGGCTTTTGGCGCACATGCCCATGTGTCGTGCATCTTTTTATGTAGGATAGATAAGTTACACATGAGGCAAGGTGATTCGAATGGCATACGGATACAATGACGGCGACCAACGGCCACAAAGCGTGCGCCTTGCCGGCCGCACCACACCAACGCCCAGAAGCACCTCCGACAACGACAACCCGCAGCGCCCCCAAGAGCAGCCCGGGGCTTCTTCGCGGCAACAAAGCCGTACCGTGCAGCAGTCAGACCGCGTGAGTACGAGCACACGCCAACGCCAGACCGACACATCGCAGCCACGTCGCTACGATCGCCGTAAGACCGACTACTACGTCAAGCGCTCCTTTTCGCGACCTCAACGCGATCGCGGCAATTCCGCCCCTCACCCTGCGTCGCACGCCACAAGCCACGCGCTTCCGGCCCGCCGCCTACGCCTTACGCTTTGCTCCATCGCCGCCTGCCTCGTCTTTGTGTTTTTGGGATCCTGTATCTCCCACGGATCAGCCGGTCTTGAGCCCACTGCCGAGGACAAGCTGCTTAAAGCTCCCGTCGCGCCCGGCTACTCCTTTGCGTTCTCGACCCCACGCTCGCAATGGCAGGCCGGCACCATGCCCCACATCTACCAAATTGACCCCGCATGGTCGGAGCTGCCCTATGCCGGTGGCACTATTCGCGAAAACGCTTGCGGTCCTACCTGCCTCACCATGGTCTATATCTTTAAGACCGGCCATACCGATAAGACGCCGGTCGATATATGCGCACTGGCCGAAGCCGGCAACTACGCCCCCACCGGTGCCACCGAGTGGTCGTTTATGACAGGCGGTGCGTGGCAGCTGGGGCTCAACGGAACACAGCTCTATAACGATCGCGAATCGATTACCCAAGCACTTCGCTCGGGTGCGCCCGTCATCGCCGCAGTGCGCCCCGGTACGTTTACCAACGTAGGCCACTACATCGTGCTCTACGGCATCGACGATGCCGACCAGATTGGTGTCTACGACCCCAACTCGGCCAGCCGCAGTGCCCGCCGCTGGGGCGTCGTAGAGGTCCTCAACGAAATCGAAGCCATGTGGGCCTACTACTAATCATTTAAGAACGTCCCCAATGACTAGGTGAATAGCAAAAGCCCCGCAGTCGGAGCGGACTGCGGGGCTCATGAAGAGAGGCTAGTTTGTGGGCGCTTTGCCTGGCGCCCACGAGAGAGGCAACAGAGTAGAGACTACTCGTGGATGCGGGTACCGGAGAGGCCGGCCATGGTCTCGGCGGCCTTGTCCAGAGCGCCGATGATGCAGGTGCGGCCCTTGCGGGAACGCGCGAACTTGATGGCAGCGCGAACCTTGGGCTCCATGGAACCCTTGCCGAACTGGCCCTCGTCGGCCAGGCGCTCGGCCTCGTCGGCGGTGAGGTCCTCGAGCTCCTCCTGGTTGGGCTTGCCGAAGTTGATGGCGACATGCTCAACGGCGGTCAGCAGGAACAGAACGTCGGCGTCGCAGTCCTCGGCCAGCAGCTCGCCGCCCAGGTCCTTGTCGATGACGGCGGGAACGCCCTTGTAGCAGCCCTTGTTCTCGTAGTCGCGGACGACGGGGATGCCGCCGCCGCCGCAGGCGATGACGATGAACTCGTTGTCGAGCAGGTTGAGGATGGAGTCAGCCTCGACGATCTTCTTGGGATCGGGGGAGGCGACGACGCGACGCCAGCCGCGGCCGGAATCCTCGACGAAGACCTTGGAGGGATCCTCGGCCATGAACTCCTTGGCCTGCTCCTCGGTGTAGAAGGGGCCGATCGGCTTGGTCGGGTTCTTGAACGCGGGATCATCCGGGTCGCACTCGATCTGGGTGACGACGGTGGCGGCGTGCCAACGCTTATAGCGCTTGTGCATCTCGCGGCCGATGCCCTGCTGCAGGT
>WGSL01000061.1 GCA_014871665.1 Collinsella sp.
CCCCATAGCCGTCAAAAACCTTTAACAACAGCCGCCGCACGTTTTGGCACCGGCTGATTGCCACTCACGGATCGGTACCCCACTATTACCGAACCAAAATCGAAGTCGCGTATCTCATAAAGCTGAAATGACGTACCCTCATCCCAATGAACGCTGATAAGAATGGCTTTCAAATGAGCAACGGCACGCATCAATACGCCCTTTTCGGGAGCGCCCTATTCAAATTCAATAAAACGGTCGTCCACGCTTCGGATCCGCGCAAGCAAATCGTTATCTGCAGCAGCGGTCCAGACATCCGTTATACAACGCTGGAAGAATGGGAGAAAGCTGGCGATTCTTTCGATAGACGGGCGCAGATCGAAGATATCGTCACCAGCGCAAGCCCAGCGCGCGACAAACTCGAGCTCTTCCGCAATCTCTTTACTGGTCGCAAAGATGTCTACGCTCATGGGTACCGCAGAAAAGACGGAGGAATTGGCTATACGCCCGCCTGCGCAAATGAGTGGAAGTCAGGCATTTGCCCCAAAGCAAGCCACCAGAGAGTCAAATGCACGGAATGCAGCAGCCGCGTCTTCCCCGAGTTGAGCGATGCCGCGATCATCGCCCATTTCAGAGGCAATGACGATAGGCTTCGAGACGTTATAGGCCAATATGTGCTCGATAAAGACAGCAACACGAAAGTCCTGGTCATCGATTTTGACGGAGCCGATTGGAAAGAAGCGACGAAAGCCATTCGACATGTCGCAAAAAGCCACGGAATCGATGTCGCAGTTGAGCGATCGAGATCGGGCGACGGCGCACATGTCTGGTTTTTCTTCCTAGAGCTCGTCAGCGCAAAGACCGCACGAGATTTTGGAAGCAGCCTTATCACCGAAGCGGCGATACTGAACAAGACAATCACCTTCAAAGCATTTGACCGAATGCTGCCCGCGCAGTCCACCATTCCTGAGGGCGGCTTTGGAAATCTCATAGCGCTGCCTTTTCAAGGAAAAGCGCAGCGAAAAGGGAACAGCGTATTTGTTGACGAGCAATTTGAGCCCTTTCCCGATCAATGGCTTTACCTTTCGCAAATCCAGTTAATCCCGCGCGTGACGGTGCAAAATCTGATCGAGAGCATCGAAAATAGGTCACATGGAATAGCAGCTGTTGCGGCGGCAAACACCGGTGTGCCACATTCCCAGAGACTGCGAAAGCGGCTTCCGCTCACACCGCGGGACTTCCCGTCATCGCTGTCCGTCACGCAGACCGATATGCTCTATATCCCCGAAAAATCTCTGAGTCCCGCAGCTCAAATGGAAGTCCGCAGGCTTGCAACATTTGCCAACCCAGAATTCTTCCGCGCACAATCTATGCATCAATCGGTATTCGGCAAACCGCGGTTCATAGACCTCAGCGAACTTAGAGATGGCTACGTCGCGATTCCCAGAGGCTGCAAGGTTCAACTTGAGCGGCTGCTTCAAGAAGCCGGCGTTTCTGCCCACTATTCAGACAAACGCAAGTCGAGCCATCCAATTGCGATGGCATTTAAAGGGACTCTTCGCCCTGAACAGCAAATTGTCGCTGAACAGATGCTCAGCTATGAAGACGGGATCATGTCCGCACCGACGGGGTTCGGCAAAACCGTCATCGGAGCTTATCTTATTGCTGCCATTGGTCTTCCAACGCTCGTCATCGTTCCTAAAACTGCGCTCATTGCCCAATGGAAATCCCAACTCGAACGATTTCTCGACATCACGGACAACAGAGAGCCCGTCCGAACCCCAAAGGGACGAATCAGCAAAAGACAGCCTCCGCTCATTGGGCAAATCGGAGGAGGCAAGACCGCCATAAGCCGTCTCATCGACATTGCTTCATTCCAGTCGCTATCCGGCAAGGATCCCCAAACCGGCGAGTCATTAGCCAAGGAGTTCGTTCGCGATTACAGTCTCATCATCTGTGACGAATGCCACCATGCGGCCGCGCCACAGCTTGAGCTTGTCCTCAAGTCCGCTCCTGCCAAATATGTATATGGCCTTTCCGCAACGCCCGAGCGTTCGGACGGACTCACGCGGGCACTCTCGATGCTCTGCGGCCCGGTTCGCTATGTCGTCGATCCAAAAACGCAAGCAATCCAACAGGGGATTCAGCGCATTGTTAGACCGCGTTTCACCGGAATTCGATTACCCACCTACGGACCAGGAGCATCCTTTAACCAAATTCTCGATCTCCTGTGTGTACACGCCGCGAGAAACGAAGCAATTATCGAGGACGCCCTCGAGGCCGCATCAAACGGCCGGCATCCGCTTGTGCTATCTAAAAGAAAAAAGCATGCCGAAGAGCTATGCAGGCTACTTCAAAGCCGTGGACACGAACCCATACTCTTAACCGGAGAAATCGACGCCAAAGAAAGAAAAGCAATACTGAAGAGTCTTCCCAGCTTTGAGCATGATCATCGAATCATCGTCGCAACTGAAAGTCTTCTGGGCGAGGGCTTCGACCTGTCTTACCTTGACACTTTGCTCATTGCCACTCCAATATCTTGGGACGGCAGCATAACGCAGCAGGCAGGTAGGCTACACAGAAGCCACGAGGGCAAACAGCGGGTTGAGATATTCGACTATGTTGACCTGTCGATACCCATGTTCGCGCGCATGTACCAAAAGAGGCTCAAGACCTACGCCAAGCTGGGGTATGAAGTCTTTGCGGCAAACGACAACAGACAGGACGATCGAAACATCCTCGTTAGGTCGGCAAGAGCCGTGGAGGCTTTAGTGAATGACATCGAGAACGCATCGAAAAGCATTTTTATTGCCGCACCCTACGCGTCCGCCGCATGCCTTGAAAAGCTCGCCGCTGCACTCGCGGATGCCGCTACCCGTGGAATTGCCCTTGAGATTTCTATTGCTTCAACTCCACGCGATGACGTGAAAGCGATTTTTGCCGAGATGAACGTCAACTATCTCATCAAAGCCGAAGGACGCCTGTGCGCATCAGCGATTGACGAGGAAACTGTCTGGTACGGAGCTATTCCGTTGCTGGCTTTCCCAAAGAAAGAAGACTGCAGCATTCGTTTCAAAAGCAGCGAAGTCGCAGCCGAGCTTTTGAGCGAAATTCAGCGAAAAGTGGAACCGGAGGCCGCGGCGACGAACGGGGTACCCCCAGCAGTTGCGGTGAAATAGGGACTGTTTTTGACTTATTAGCCGTCAACCAATCCCTATTCCACCGCAACTTAGAAATCGGCAATCAGCCCTGCGGGCCCTGGAACAGCTCCTCATGCGAGCCCATTCTGACCAGCCGGATCACAGGATTAGTCTTATGCGGTAAGTAGAGAACGACCACGTCGACCAAGCCATCGGATAGGTGGAAATCGATGTGGCCGTTGTAGTTTCCGCCCGGGTTTGAGAGCTCGTGGGCGCCATACTCCGCCGGAAGTGACCCATGAGCCACAAGCTCTACAACCGCCGCTTTAAACTCGGTTTTTAGCTGCAGATGGATGCGCATCGTCCGTTTATAATCCGCCTTAAACTGAGCCTCGACTTTAATCTCGAACATCGCTAGTCCTCATCGAGGAATGATATGAGCTCATCAGCGTTATTGAATGACGGGCTGTCGTCTGGCAGAATCCCCAACTCATGAGCCTCGGCAATCACCATGGCGCGTCTCGTCGCTTCGTTGGGCACCTCCGCCCTTCCTACGATCTCAAAAGGAATCTTTCGTTGATTTACCAGCTGTCGAACAGCAAGGTTGAGATACGAATTGAGACTCAGGCCAACCGTATCCAAGAACTCAGTCGCCTGTTCCTTGAGCCCTTCTTCGATGCGAACCGTCGTAGGCTTAACCGTTGCAGTAGACATACGCGACCTCCTCGCCCTCGTCTTTTGCATCAGTATACCCAGTATAGATGGCAGACTGATGTTAAATAGCATCAATCTGCCGTTCTCATTACTACAACAACAGGCACGATTGCCCTACATCAGCCCACTCAGGGCAATGTCGACGGCTTCGTTGAGGTCGTCGGTAATGTGCACCAGCTCCGGATCGAGCGGGCTGATCATACCGGCGTCCATCACCGGACCGTTAAGCCAGTCGAATAGGCCCTGCCAGTACTCGGTGCCCACCAAAACGAGCGGCATGCGCTTGACCTTGTGTGTCTGCACCAGCGTGAGCACCTCGAACATTTCGTCGAGCGTGCCAAAACCTCCGGGAAACACGATGGCGCCCGAGCTGTATTTGACGAACATGGTCTTGCGCACAAAGAAGTAACGGAAGTCCATGCCGAGGTTCACGTATTTATTGAGCCCATGCTCGTGCGGCAATTCAATGCCCAGGCCAACTGACTTGCCGTTGACACTTGCCGCTCCCCTGTTGGCCGCTTCCATGATGCCGGGGCCGCCACCGGTGATGACCGCCACGCCACGTTGTGCGATCTTGCGCCCGACGGTACGCGCCGCCTTGTAGAGCGGATCGGTCTTGGGCGTGCGAGCGCTACCGAAGATGGTCACAGCGGGCCCGAGCTCGGCAAGTGCGCCAAAGCCATCGACAAACTCGGCCTGGATGCGCAGCACGCGCCACGGATCAGCATGCAGCCAGTCGGTCGACTCCTCGGGCGCCAGCAGGTTGGCGTAGGTGTTGTCCTTAGGAATCATGGGGCCGCGCATAACCACGGGGCCGCGGCGGTACGTCTCGTCGTAGGCAGGCTCGCCCTCGACATTCTCGTTCTTAATCATGGGTACTCCTATCGAGAAAAAGAAAAACGGGCGGGGTCGACGCCATGCGCCAAACACCCGCCCGAACATCAACCATTCGGTATGGTACCCACGATGCATCAAGTGCTTGCAAGCTATCGGTCAGCGGTCGCGCGGACCGTGTTAGCGAACGTGACGAGCGGCTGCCGCTCAGCCTTTGCCGTTGCCCGCGCTCTGCAAGCGCCCGTGCCGCTCTTAGTAATCCACCGCCGCAGGGCTGTTCATCCAGTCGCTCACAAACGCGCCGTAGCGGCCCTCGATAATGGCCTGGCGGGCACGCTGCATAAGGTTGAGCAGGTAGTAGATGTTGTGCATCGACAGCAGAATACCGCCGAGCATCTCCTTCTGCGTGACCATGTGACGGATGAGCGCGCGGCTGTAGCCGCCCGTGCACACCGGGCAGGTGCAGGTGGGGTCGATGGGGCCGTCGTCGTGCGCAAAGCGCGCGTTGCGGAAGTTAAGGCGACCCTCGCTGGAGAACGCCGTACCCATGCGGCCGGTGCGCGTCGGCAGCACGCAGTCGAACATGTCGATGCCCACGCCAACGCCGCGCACGAGCGTCGTCGGGTTGCCGACGCCCATCAGGTAGCGCGGCTTGTGCTTGGGCATGTACTCGGAAACCAGCGGCGCCAGCGTCTCGAACATGGTCTCGTGGTCCTCGCCCACCGAGTAGCCGCCGATGCCATAGCCGGGGAAGTCGCCGCACTCCTCCAGATGGCGCAGCGAGCGCAGGCGCAGGTCCAGATGCATGCCGCCCTGAACGATGCCAAAGAGCGCCTGGTCATCGCGGGTGTGGGCCTTATAGCAGCGCTCGGCCCACATGCTTGACAGCTCAACGGCGCGCTCAACGTAGGCGCGCGTGGCAGGATAGCCGGGGCACTGATCGAGCTGCATGCAGATGTCGGAGCCGAGCTTCATGGCGATTTCCATGTTGTCCTCGGGCGTCCAGAACACGTGGCGGCCGTCGTAGTCGTTGACGATAAAGCGCACGCCCTCGTCGGTGAGCTTGACGGCGTCGTTGTGGCTGAAGACCTGGAAACCGCCCGAATCGGTGAGGATGGGGCCATGCCAGTTCATAAACTTATGCAGTCCGCCCAGCTCGGCGATGGTGTCCTCGCCGGGACGCATGGACAGGTGGTAGGTGTTGGCGAGCACGATCTGCGCACCGAGCTGCTTGACGGTCTCGGTGGGGATGCCCTTGACGTTTGCCTTGGTGCCCACGGGCATAAAGATCGGCGTCTCGATGTCACCGTGCGGGGTGTGCAGTACGCCGGCACGCGCATGCGTCGTCGGGTCCTCGGCGATCAGGTCGAATTTAAAAAGGTTCTGGTCCATAAACTGGAACTCCTTGGTTGCGGTTCATACGCAAACCATTATACGGGCAACCAGCAAACCGCACCGACTCGACAGAAACTGATGCATTAAACGACTAGTCGTCGAGGACAATCTTCAGCGCCATCTTGCAAAGGAGTGCCCCAATCTGCCGGCACTTAGGGACTGTCCCCAAGTGCCGGCAAGAGTGTCCCTTATGACTAGTCATTTAAGAACGTCCCCAACGACTACGAGATCATCTCCAACAGCCAAGGCAACGCCGATGCTCTGGCGACGTCAGCGAGCGGTCGCCCTGGTGACCGCGCAGCGTCGAGCCGTTACGCGGTTTGGAAAAACCGCGTAACCCTACGGCCGCTGGCCCATGCCACCCTCGAGGGTGACGGTCTCGCCGTTCATGTACTTAAAGTCGGGACCGCAGAGCTGAACGACCACGCGGCCAATTTCCTTCTCGACGTCGCCGTAGTGACCAGCCGGCGGCATGTGGACGTTGGCCTTGAACGCCTCGGGGTAGGCATCCTGGAAGTTCTCGAGCGCAGCGGTCCAAGCAAGCGGGCACACGATGTTGACGTTGATGCCGTCCTTGCCCCACTCGTTGGCGGCAACGCGGGTCAGGCCGCGGATGCCCTCCTTGGCGGCAGCATAGCTGCACTGGCCATAGTTGCCAAACAGGCCGGCGCCCGAGGCAAAGTTGACCACGGAGCCCTTGGTCTCCTTCAGGTGCGGATAGGCCTTCTGCATGTACAGGTAGGTGGCATACAGGCCAGAGTAAATGGCCAGGTTGAACTGATCCATGGTGTGATCGGCGATGGTCACGCCCGAGGCGCTGGCCTGAGCATTGTTGACGACGGCGTCGATGCGGCCGAACTCCTCAATGGCCTTGTCGATGACGTTCTGGACGACGGCCTCGTTGTCCTGACCAGCCGAGACATCGGCCTGAACAGGCAGAACCTTGACACCGTACTCGGCCTCGAGAGACTCCTTGGCGGCCTCGAGCTTGGCAACGTTGCGGCCGGTGATGACGAGGTTCGCGCCCTCCTTGGCAAATGCGATATCGATGCCGTAGCCGATGGAGCCAGCGGAACCGTCCTTAAGCGTGGCCTTGCCGCCGCCGGTGACGATCACGGTCTTACCAGTGAAAAGTCCCATACAAAGTCCTTTCAAATCGCGACGGGCGAACCCGCCGACTGCGCGCATCCAAATAAACGCGCCAAAAGCTGAGATGCAACTTTAGCGCGTTCAAGCGAAAATAAAAGACCACGGTAGGCGAACGGCACCACGTCGTTCGGCGAAGGGATTGTCAAGTACAAACTGAATAAAGCGACCGAGTTATTGTTATCAGATCGAGCCATCGAACACGTTTTGAAACTTTGCTGCGGCGCGCGGGATGTCGGCGCGAGACTTTATCATAGGGTGACGAACAACGATGAGGAGCACATGCCTATGACAGACGAGCTGGACCCCCAGACTCAACAGCATATTGATGATCCCGCAGACGTCACCGCAGATACTGACGCTGTGACCTGCGATAGTATCGACATCGACGACCCCATCTTGGACGAAAGCGCTACGGCGGAAACCCCCGAAACAGAAAACGCCGATGAGCAAAACAACGATGCGCCCGCTCAGGACGACGCCCCTGTACAGGACGACGCCCCGCAAGCAGCGGGCCCCATCGAGGTGTCTTCGGAAGAAGAGCTCGATGCCGTCATGGACTCCATGATGGATGCTGTCAAAGCGATGAAAAACGCCGTCGCCGATGCCGATATCGATGCCGAGGAAGAGGAGGCCGCCGTGGCGGCCTCGACCTTTGTGCCCGGCGAGACTCCGGTTGCCGACCAGGGCAGCACCATGCCCTCGTTTCTGCAGCTCGAGCACCCCACGATTGGCGCCGATGCGGTCGATCCGCACGCAGCAGGCTTTTCTGTGGTCGAGGGCGGTACCGGCAATATCGCCGCGCCGCAGGCTGCCGATGCGGACGCTGCCGACACCGCTCGCCCGACCGCCCCGCATTCCCCCGCCGCGAGCCGCGATCTGGGGACCGCTGTCTCGAACACTGCGAACGCCGTGGGCACCTTTATCGCCCAGGGCGCCTCGGCCATGCGCGAGATGAACGCCGCGAAAAAGGCACTTGCCGATGCCCGCGCCCACCTGGCCGAACTTGAGCAGCGCATTGCCGATCAGGCCGAGGAACTCGAGACGCGCCAGGATATCGCAGGCCGCTACGAGCAGATCGTCGCCGACCAGCGCCAGGCGATTGCCACGGCCCAAAAGACTGCAGCGGCCGCCGAGATTGACCGTGATGCCCACGCCGCCAAAGCGACAGAGCTCAAGGGTCAGTTCGAACAAATGAAGACAGAGGATGACGCGACTGAGCTCCGCCTGAAGGCCGCGCTCGACGCCGTGGAGGCCCGCGAGGCGAGCTCTCGCGAGACCGGCAACCGCCTCGTTCGACGTCTTGAGGATTCCAAGCGCATCCGCGACAAGGTGAAGGCCGAGCGAGACGCCGGCATTGCCGCCGCACAACAAACCGTCGACGCCACGCGCGCCCAGCTCGAGACGCTGCGTCATGAGTATGCCGAGCTGCAACGCAATCCCTCGGCAAATCCCGCCAACTATACGGTGCGCACCAGCGAGCTCTCGATGCAGATCTCCGACACGGCAGATGCCCTGCGTAAAGCCGAAGAAGATGTCCCGCGCATCACCGCCGACCTTGAGCACTCGCTTGCCGCAGCCGAGCAGGCCGTCGAGCAGGCTCAAGCCCCCATTGCCGAAGCCAAACGCGCGCACCAAGCCGTGACGACTGAGGCTGATGCCGCGCGCGACGAGCTGCAGACGGCGAAGACTGCCGCCGCGACGCGCCAGCGCGAACTGCGCGAGAAGATCGCTGCCGAGGACAAGGCACGCCGCGACCAAGAGCAGAGCATCGCCAACGCCCAAGCAGATGCCGCGCATGCGCAGTCGATTATCGAACAGGCGACCGAGGTACACGACCACCCAGAGATCACTGAGTCGCTTGCAGGGTCCTTGGCCCGAGACAAAGCCGAACACGCCGAGACCGAGCGAGAAGTCGCCCAGCTCGAGGCCACCGAGGACGCGGTGCGCGAGCGTACCCGCGACTCACGCATCAAATTCACCGGCGCCATCGTCTGCATCGTCGCCGCAATCCTGGTGATCATCCTGGTCTGGCTGTTCGCAAGCAAGTAAACCGGCTGCCAAAAAAACGCTCAACGCAGTTGCGGTGAGACAGTTCCTGTTTAGCCTCAAAAAAGGCCAATTCAAGAACTATCTCACCGCAACTTATTAGATTGATGCAAGGTAGTCATTGGGGACGTTCTTAAACGACCAGTCGAACAAGAACGTCCCCAATGACTACATCGACAACCAAAGAAATGCCGATGTTATGGCAGAGTCAGCGAGCGGGTCGCATTTGAGACAAGGTGACGTGAAACGAAAGGGCGCTGACCTTCTGGTCGCGCCCTTGAAGTTGAACGTCAGATTGTCCAAATGCGGCCCGCGCAGCGTCGAGTAGTTACGCGGTTCGTAGAACCGCGTAACTAACAAATGAGCATGGCGTCGCCAAAGCTGAAGAAGCGGTAACGTTCTTCGATAGCGGCGGCGTAGGCATCCATAATCTGGTCGCGGGCGGCAAGTGCGCTCACGAGCATCATGAGCGTGGAGCGCGGCACGTGGAAGTTGGTGATCAGCGCGTCGACCACGTGATAGGTTGAGCCGGGCATGAGGTAGAGCTGCGTTGTCGCGTTCTCGCGCACCACGATGTCGCCGCGGCCGAGCGTGTCGGCGCCGTCCTCGCGGCCTTCAAAATAGCGCGCCGTCACGGCCGGATCGGACACCGGCGCGTCCGCGTCAAAGGCGCTCTCGAGCGAACGCACTGCGGTGGTGCCGACGGCGATCACGCGATGCCCCTCGGCCTTCGCCTTATGCACGGCGTCGACAACCTCCTGCGACACGTGGTAGCGCTCGGTGTGCATCACATGCTGTGTGGGATCGTCCTCCTCCACCAGACGGAAAGTATCGATGCCCACTTCGAGTTCAACGGCGGCAAACTTGGCACCCTTGGCCTCGATAGCGGCCATGAGCTCGGGCGTAAAGTGCAGACCCGCCGTGGGAGCGGCAGCCGAGTGCTCCTCCTTCATGGCGTAGACGGTCTGGTACTTCTCGGGGTCGCCCTCGTAATCGGTGATGTAGGGCGGCAGCGGCACGTGACCGGCGGCGTGAATGGCCTCGTCGAGCGTGCGCGGCTCGCCGGCAGCATTGCAACCGGCCGGCTCAAAGCGCACCAGACGGCCACCGCGGCTATCAGTGACAAAGTCGATGACCTCGGCCGTCAGCACCACGGGTGCGCCCTCGGGCGCATGGGCGCCACCGGCGCGATACTCAATCTGAGCACCGGGCTTCAGACGCTTGCCCGGCTTGACCAGGCACTCCCAAACATGGCCCAGCGGATCCACGTCCTCGCGGCGCTTGAGCAGCAGCGTCTCGACCACGCCACCCGAGCCGGCTTTGCGACCGATCAGGCGGGCCGGCATCACGCGCGTCTTGTTGATGACGAGCACGTCGCCCGGCTCGATATAGTCGATAATGTCGCGGAAGATGCGGTGCTCAACGGTGCCGCCATGCTCCAGCGGCGCTCCCGCCTGGGAGCCCTTGCGATCCACCACCAGCAGGCGGCAGGAGTCGCGCGGCTCGGCAGGAGCCTGGGCAATCAGTTCCTCGGGAAGGTTGTAGTCAAAATCATCGGTACGCATAGACACGTCGGATTCTCCTTATATAGCTAAAGTCCGCTCTACATCCTAGCAGGCTGACGTCCCAAATGAACTACTTTTTGGCGGCTTTGCGCTCGTCGCGGATGCGGGCGCGGTCCATGGCCGCCTCGACGGCCGAGAACCGGCAGCCGCAGTAATTCTGTCGATACATGCCAAGCTCGCGCGAACGACGCGTGGCCTCGGGGTAATACGGGCGAAAATCGCGTATAACCGGGACGAGCCCATGTGCCGCCGCCAAGCGCTCAAGCACGTCATTGCAGGTTTCGAACAACTGATACGGCGAGACGGCGAGCGTCGTACCCACAAACTCAAACCCACGCTCCTGGGCCACACGACACGCCTCGGCCAGACGCAGGGCATAGCACGCGCGACAGCGACGAGGTCGATCGGCGCCCAGCGGGGCCACGCCGGCGTCCCAGCGCTCGCGGTCCTCCCCCGCCTCGATAAGCTCGATGTCGCCATCGGCACACCACCGGCGCAGCTCGTCCAAACGCCGCCGCCATTCATCGCGCGGCTGAATATTGGGATTGGTCCAGCAAATCGTGGGTTCAAACCTCTCCTCGCGCAGCAGGCGAACCGGCTCAAGCGAGCACGGCGCACAGCAAGCGTGCAACAACAACGGCTTCATGGACATCTCCTCTCCCACAATGATTTTTTAAGGCTCTGTTAGACCAGGATTGACATTCCGCCCCGTCATCTTCTTGCGATT
>WGSL01000062.1 GCA_014871665.1 Collinsella sp.
AGGTCAGCGCCCTTTCATTTCACGTCACCTTGGCGCAAATGCGGCTCGCTCGCTGTCGTATGTCTATCCTGCGACGCCTCGATTCTTGCGGCGGCAGGCACCTAATCCCCTACGATTGGCGGTAATGGTCAAAGAAGTCGGCGAGGTCTTCGAGGGACTCTTTGAGTACTTCCATGCGTGGCAGGTACACGATGCGGAAGTGATCGGGCTCGGCCCAGTTAAAGCCGCCGCCGCGCGTGATCAGAATCTTCTTCTCGTGCAGCAGGTCGAGGGCAAACTGCTCGTCATCGGTGATGTTGAACTTTTTAACATCCATCTTGGGGAAGATGTAGAACGCCGCACGCGGCTTAACCACCGAGATGCCGTCAATCTTGTTGAGCGCCTCATACACAAAGTTACGCTGCTCGTAGACACGGCCGCCGGGACGGATGTAGTCGTTAACGGACTGATGGCCGCCGAGCGCCGTCTGGACGATCGACTGAGCCGGCACGTTGGAGCACAGGCGCATGTTGGAGAGCATGTTGATGCCCATGATGAAGTCGCTCATGCAGCGCTGGTTGCCCGAAAGCACCATCCAGCCAATGCGATAGCCCGCGATCATGTGCGACTTGGACAGACCGCTAAAGGTGACACAGGGCAGATCGGGGGCGAGCGAGGCAATCGAGACGTGCTCGTAGCCGTCCATGCACAGGCGGTCGTAGATCTCATCGGCAAAGATCATCAGCTGATGCCTGCGTGCAATCTCGACGATGCCCTCGAGCACCTCGCGCGGATAGACGGAACCCGTGGGGTTGTTGGGGTTGATGATGACGAGGGCTTTGGTCGCGCTCGTGATCTTGGACTCCATATCCTCCAGGTCGGGATACCAATCCGCCTGCTCATCGCACAGATAATGTACGGGATGACCGCCAGCAAGGGTTGCGCACGCCGTCCAGAGCGGATAGTCGGGGCTGGGGATCAGAATCTCGTCGCCATTGTCGAGCAGCGCGTTCATCGAAAGCTGAATGAGCTCGGACACGCCGTTGCCCGTGTAGATATGCTCCATCTGAACGTTGGGCAGGCCCTTGATCTGCGAATACTGCATGATCGCCTTGCGCGCGGAGAACAGGCCACGCGAGTTGGAATAGCCTTCGCAGTCGGGCAGCTGCTGGCGCATGTCCTTGATGACCTCATCGGGCGTGCGGAAACCGAAGGGCGCCGGGTTGCCGATATTGAGCTTGAGGATGCGCTCGCCCTCGTCCTCCATACGGGCGGCCTCGTCGACGACGGGACCGCGCACGTCATACAGGACGTTGTCGAGTTTGGTGGATTTAGAAAAAGTACGCATGGTGGTGCTCCTTGCAATTTGAGCTGAGGGATGGGGTTCGGGCTTGGAATCGTTGCGGGGTGATGATGCCTCGCCTTGATCGGCGTCGCCGGCGAGCAGCCAGGTAACATCGACCTCCAAAATACGGGCGAGCAGCTCAGCCACATCGCGCCGCGGAATCGTCTTGCCGCTCACATATTGGCTCATCTGACTCTTGCCGAGTTTTTTGCCGAGCATCTCCGATGCGCGGATTACGTCCGACTGGCGAACGTCGCGATTGGACATAGTCTGTCGCAGGCGATCGCTAAACGTCTCTTGGGCCACTAGAACCTCCTTGCTGGCAAAGTTCAATTTATAGAACACGAATTGAACCTGGGTTCAATTTAGGCAGCAGTATAGCGCGGCGCATTATCGGGAAGTTCAATTTCATAAGAAAATGCGCCGGACTCTGAGATTTGCCCAAAGCGGACAATGACACGCACACGTTTAGAGGTATTCGAGGAAACGGGCGGCAGCAAGCGAAACATCGGCCGTTCGATATATGGCGTTGATCTGCCGATGGGGATGCCCCTCGAGTGGGCGCACGGCAACATCGAACTGGCAGCGGCGCAAGATGAGTGCGGGAAGAATGCTCACGCCCAGGCCGTCCTCGACCATAGCCATAATCGCATAGTCATCCCAGGTCGACAGCTTAGAGCGCACCGCCAGGCCTGCGCGGCGAAACAGCGGCGTAATCTCATCATCGGTGCCTCGTTCTAGCAGAATAAACTGCTCGTTGGCTAAATCGGCAAGAGAAACGACCTCCGCCGTGGCAAGCAAAGAGTCCGCCGGCACTACCGCCATCAACTCGTCGCGCACCAAAGACCGCGATGCCATGCCGTTTTCTCGGGGTTCACGCGGGATAAAGCCCAGATCGCAGCGGCCCTCTGCCACCCATTGTTCAATCTCTGAGTAATCGCCCATCAGCAACTCGTAATCGACGTCCGGGTGATCGGCGCGAAAGCGCGCAATCACCGGCGGCAGCACGTGGGTCGCCACGCTCGAAAACGTACCGATGCAGATTTTACCGCGCATGAGCCCGCGCATCTCATCCACCCGTCGCTGCAAGCGAACGAATTCCTCGCATAACGCCTCAACCGCAGGCATAACTTGCCGTCCATCGGCAGAAAGTACTACGCCCTCGCGACTGCGGTCGAGCACCTTAAAGCCCCAGTCGGCCTCGAGATCGGCCACCATACGGCTCACGCCCGATTGCGAATAGCTCAGGCGCTCGGCAGCACGCGTAAAGCTTCCGGCGCGCACCGTCTCCAGCAGCACCTGCATCTTTTGAATATTCGTTTCCACGGCACCCCTCAACCTTTACATGCGTTTTTATCATGTTTGCCATGCATTGTATTCGCTTTTCTTCTATTGCCAGTTCACCCATAGTGAACATGCTCGAATATAGAGGGGACGGAAACGCATGGACAACGGACTGTTTACGTACTTAGCAGCATTGCTATTGTTTGGCTCCAACGGCATCATCGCCGCTGCCATCGCGCTGCCGAGCTCCGATATCGTGCTACTACGCACGTTTTTGGGCGCGCTCTCGCTTGTCACCATCCTCGCCATCACCCAAAGCCATAAGTTGCAGGCACCATCTCGTCCCCGCGAAGCCGCAGCACTCCTTCTCTCGGGAGCCGCACTGGGCGCCAGCTGGATTTTCCTGTTCCGCGCCTATCAGACGATCGGCGTCGGCGTATCCTCGCTGCTGTACTACTGCGGCCCCATCATTGTCATGGCGCTCTCCCCGCTCATCTTTGGCGAAAAGCTGACCGGCGGCAAAATCGCCGGCTTTATCGCCGTTGCTTGCGGTGCTTTTCTCATTGCAGCGCAAGGTCTAGGCGGCAATATGCCCATTGCGGGTATCGCCTGCGGCATCGCCTCGGCATTTTGCTATGCGCTGATGGTCATCGCCAGCAAAGGCGCGCCGCACATCGAGGGCCTCGAGAACTCCACGCTCCAGGTGAGTGCCGCCTTTGTGACCGCGTTGATCCTTACGCTCTGCACGCAAGGTGCCCCCTCGTTCCTCTCCCCCAGCATTGTCGCCGGCATCGATTGGCGCGCCGTTGCCATGCTCGGCATTGTCAACACCGGCACTGGTTGCCTGCTCTACTTTAGTGCCGTCGCCAAGCTGCCCGTCCAGACCGTCGCGGTCGTCGGCTACCTCGAGCCGCTTTCGGCGGTCGTATTCTCGGCCGTCCTTTTGGGCGAAGCCATAACACCGGTCCGCCTGATGGGTGCCGCGCTTATCATCGGCGGCGCGATTTTTTGCGTACTCGCCGGCAAACGCGCAAACGCCAAGGCTGGCATCGCCCAGACAGCACGTGCTTAAAAGCCCCTGTTTTGAAATGCTACCCGCATACATGAATAATCCCCAGCTGAGGATTATTGTCTAAAAATACCCGATGTGCCAAACTGCTCTTGTAGATATAAAGACGGCATAAAAGTTATCTGCTCAGAACAGATAACCGGATGTCTAAGGGAGTCCACGTGGCACACAACAAACTGGAGGCAAACCTCCAAGACCAGCGCGGGCAAGGCGGGCACGGAGCCATCCCCCTCTCCGCTGGCATGCTGCTCGTAACGCTCGGCGTCGTCTATGGCGACATCGGCACGAGCCCCATGTACACCATGAAATCAATTGTCGCCAACAACGGCGGCATCGGCACCGTCAGCGAGGACATGATCCTGGGCGCGCTTTCGCTCGTCATCTGGACCATGACGCTCGTGACCACGGTCAAGTACGTGGTAATCGCCATGAAGGCCGACAACCACAACGAAGGCGGCATCTTCGCCCTGTTCAGTCTCGTGCGCAAGGTGGCGCCATGGCTGATTCTCCCCGCCATGATCGGCGGCGCGGCACTGCTCGCCGACGGCATCCTCACCCCCGCGGTCACGGTCACCACGGCCATCGAGGGTCTGCGCACCATCGAATGGGGCCATGCGCTGCTGGGCGACGGCCAGACCAACGTCATCATCATCACCATCATCATTATCTGTGGCCTATTTGCCATGCAGCGCGCCGGTACCTCGTCGATCGGCAAGCTGTTCGGCCCGCTCATGACGCTGTGGTTCCTGTTCTTAGCTGGCGCCGGTCTGTTCAACATGCTCGGCAACCTGTCCATCTTGCGCGCGCTCAACCCCATCCGCGGCATTATGTTCCTGTTCTCGCCCATCAACCACTCGGGCATCATGGTGCTCGGCTTCGTCTTCCTGTCGACGACCGGCGCCGAGGCGCTCTATTCGGACATGGGTCACGTGGGCAAGGCTAACATTTACGCATCCTGGCCGTTCGTAAAGGCGGCGCTTATCCTTAACTACCTGGGTCAGGGCGCTTGGCTGCTCGCCAACAACTCCAATCCCCAGATGCTCGCAATGGATATCGTCAACCCGTTCTATATGATGCTTCCCGAGCCCCTGCGCCCCTTTGCCATCGTGCTTTCGGCCGTGGCGGCCATCATTGCCTCGCAGGCGCTCATCACCGGCTCGTTCTCGCTGGTATCCGAGGCCACGCGCCTCAACCTTATGCCGCATCTGCGCATCCACTACCCCAGCGACACCAAGGGCCAGCTCTATATTCCGCTCGTCAACAACATCATGTGGGTCGGCTGCATCTTCATCGTGCTGCTGTTCCAAAACTCCGAACGCATGGAGAGCGCCTACGGCCTCGCCATTACCGTGACCATGCTCATGACTACGACGCTTTTGACGAGCTATATCGCTGGCATTCTCAAGCACAAGCTGGGCGCCTGCGTCTTCGCCCTGCTCTTCGGTGCCATTGAGCTGTGCTTCTTCGCCTCGTGCCTCACCATGTTCTTTGACGGCGGTTATGTGATGATCTTCCTGGCCGCACTGCTGTTTGGCCTTATGTACGTGTGGCGCCGTGGCACCGCCATCGAGCGCACGCAGACGATTCTGTTGCCCGTCTCCAAGTACATCGATCAGCTCAACCGCCTGCGCAACGACGAGACCTATCCCGTGCTCGCCGACAACCTGGTGTTCCTCACCAACAGCCCCGATCCGCTCACACTCGACCGCGACGTGCTCTATTCCATCCTGGATAAACATCCCAAGCGCGCCAAGGCGTATTGGTTCATCAACGTGCATGTTACCGACGAGCCCTATACGCACGAGTATTCCGTTGAGACCTTTGGCACAGACTTCCTGTTCCGCGTGCGCTTGGACCTGGGCTTTAAGGTCAATCAGCGCATCAACGCCTACCTGCGCCAGATCGTCGGCGACTTGATGGCATCGGGCGAGCTGCCGCCGCAACATCACACCTACTCCATCTACGAGACGCGTGGCAACGTGGGTGACTTCCGCTTTTGTATGCTGCGCAAGATGCTTGCCCCCGAAACGGACATCAACCGCAATGACCACCGCGTGATGGCCATCAAGTACGCCGTCCGCCGCGCCTGCGGAAGCCCGGCACGCTGGTACGGTCTTGAGAACTCGGCCATCATCATCGAGTACGTGCCGCTGTTTGCCCGCATGCGCCCGGCCGTTAAGCTCGTGCGCACCCAGGTGCCGCTCGAAGTTCAGATTGAAGAGGCCGAGGAAATGGAAGTCGACATCTTCTCGGACGACTTGGTCAACGGCAACGAGGCCGGTAGGGACATGAACGTCGATCCCACCGAGCTGCTCGAGAGCGTCGCCGATACGCCCGAACAGCAACAGCTCGACGGCCTCGAGAGCGAACAACTCAACAACGCCAACTTCTAGCGACGTCACAAATCAACGACAGCGGCCCTGCACCTCACGGGAGATGCAGGGCCGTCTTGTATTGCAGTAAAGCTAACGGCTACGAACGACGCGGCTCGGGAACCACGAGCCTATCGGGGCTCGCGCCCTCAGCATCCATCAGGCTCACGTAGCGAATCGACGGATCCCCATACATCGCGTAGTAATAATTGCCCGTGCGCGCGCTAAAGCATCCGGTGTAGATAGTCTTCTCGAACTTGCCATCGCCCATCCTGGACGCTCCCTCGATCATCACCACGCCCTCGAGCGAACGGAACATGCGAACGACGTTTTCGGTCTCGCTCTCCTTTTGTGGGTAATTGGCATTGAGGTACGCCGCCTTTACAAAACGGCTCGGCGAATAGCAATCGCCCGGAATGCCGCGCATGCCGGCACCGGCTCCATAGGGCTTAAGCTCGGCGCCACGCCATGTCGCCGTCTGCGGAAAATCGCTTGTGGCGGTGATATAGGTGCGCAGGTTTTCCATGTGCCACGGGAAGGTCGGCTGGTTGGCAAGGGTGTCGACCGGATCGTCGTATACATGCAGGCCGTCAGCCATCATCTCGACCACGATGCTGCGCTGGCTGTCGCCGATAATCCAATGGAGCAGCGACACGCCCAGCCCCTCTCCGGCAGATTTGGCGACAATCACCGTGTCGCGCAGCGCGGCCTCGACCTCATCGACCGTCGAGAACGTCGCTGCCACCCACAGGGGAAACTCATAGGCCGCGATATTGGTCTTGCCGTCGACAGGGCCCTCGGCATACTCGGCATAACCCGGGAAATTGAGACCCGCCACGGCGAGGCCCGCATCGTTGCCGCAATCGAAGAGCATAGGGTAGTTCCTGTAATCGATGCACATACCGATCACCGCGTGCGCCGCTGTCGCGTCGTCGATAAACGAATACGGAATGTGAAACCCGCGCGGCATCACGCGAACCTGTTGGCCGTAGTCAAAGCTCCAGTCGAGATTGCGGCCCAGATACATGTGGCCAGAATTATCGGTAAATCGAATACTCGTACACATAGCGCCTCCTAGCTTTACGTTCTTGCTAATTTCATTGTCTCCAAACAAAAAGGCGCTAAACACAAAAGCCCGGACATGACAACAATGTCACGCCCGGACTATTCAAACAGGATAAACTCAACCAAGTTAACCCCGCAGGTCGTCTAAGGGGTCAAAGTGCCGCAGATTGCCACGAAAGAGGAGCGAAGCGTACTTAAGGTACGCGAGCGACGATTGAGCGGCAAGGTGCGGTGCCTTGGTCCCCTTAGACCAACTTGCCGAGACAGTGGTCGATCATATGCTGGATCATCTGTGCCTCAAAGCCCACAAAGTCCTGCTTGCGCTCGCGCATCTTGCCGTCGACGATCACGTCATAAGCGACCTTGCACTTGATATAGCGCGTGGACTTGGTGACCTCCTCGTGCGTCAGGCAGCTCTCCTCCATCTTGCTGGCGCCCAGGCCAAACACCAGACGGGGGTTGTAGAGCACATGGGGCTCGCCGGCATCGTCCAGGTAGACGCAGACCTTCTTGGTGATGCCGATCTGGTTGGCGGCAAGGCAGCCGGCATCGTCGAGCGACTTGATGGTATCGATCAGGTCCTGTGCCACCGACTCGTCCTCGACGGTCGCGACCTCGCAACGCTGGGACAGAATAGCCTCGTCGTGGCAGAGCTCTTTAATCATACGTTCCTCCATAGGGGTCGTTGTAACTGCTTAAGTATACGGTACCCACACATTTTCATACGGAAAATACCGCCCGTCCGCTACAAAGCGCCGAACATCAACATGTGAGGAACAGCAAGGTTGCAAAGGCGATATAGTGAGTGAGTTCGTGTCAATCGGCCTAAACTCGGGGCCGAACAAGGAAAGGGTATGCATGGACGAACTATTTCACGTCAGCGAGCGCAAGTCCACAATCGGGACCGAACTTCGCGCTGGACTGACAACGTTCCTGGCAATGGCCTACATCATTGCCGTCAACCCCGCGGTGCTCTCGGGCGCCGGCATCGATGCGGGAGCGCTCGCCTGCGCCACTTGCCTGGGCGCCGGCATCATGACCATCTGCATGGGCATCTTCGCCAACCGCCCGCTCGCCTGCGCTTCGGGCCTGGGCATCAACGCCATGATCGCGGGCATCGCCACCACCATGTGCGGCGGTGACTGGCACGTGGCCATGAGCGTTATCTTCCTCGAGGGTATCGTCATCTTGCTGCTCGTCCTGTGCGGCCTGCGCGAGGCCATTATGGACGCCATCCCCGTGGTCCTGCGCCACGCCATCTCGGTTGGCTTGGGCCTGTTCATCGCCATGATCGGCCTGTGCGACGCCGGCATCATCACCGCTGGCGCCGGTACGCTCGTCGGCCTGGGCGACATCGCCTCCCCCACCTTTATCGTCGGCATCATCTCCATCGTCGTGACGGTTGCCCTGGCTTCCCGCAACGTGCCGGGCTCGCTGCTCATCGGCATCATCGTCGCCGTTATCGCCGGTATCCCGCTGGGCGTCACCCACGCCCCCGAGGGCCTCATCGCACCGCTCGACTTCTCGACCTTTGGCGCCCCGTTTGCCAGCACCGCCGATGGCAACATGGCCATCGTGAAGGTTCTGACCGACCCGATGCTGCTCGTCGTTGCCTTCTCGCTGCTCATGAGTGACTTCTTCGACACCATGGGAACCGCGATGGCCGTCGCCAAGCAGGGCGAGTTCTTGACCGAGGACGGCAATGTCGAGGACATCCGCCCCATCCTGGTCGTCGACTCCGTGGCCGCTGCTGCCGGTGGCTTTATGGGCGTCTCCTCCATCACCACCTTCGTCGAGTCCACCTCTGGCGCTGCCGACGGTGGCCGCACGGGCCTCACCTCCGTCACCACCGGCGTGCTGTTCATTCTCGCCGCGTTCTTCTCCCCCATCGTCACCATCGTTTCCAGTGCCGCCACCTGCGGTGCTCTGGTCTACGTCGGCTACCTCATGATGAGCGAGGCCTCCGAGATCGACTGGTCCGACGTGTCGCAGGGTTTCCCGGCGTTCATGATTGTCGCCGGCGTGCCCTTCACCTACTCCATCTCTGCCGGCATTGGCCTGGGCTTTATCGCCTACGTGATCGTCGCGCTCTTTAAGGGCGAGGCCTCCAAGATCAAGCCGCTCATGTGGATCGCAGCCCTTGCCTTCCTCGTCTACTTCTTTGTAGCGTAACGGCAAAGCTGCCAAAGCAGAACACCAAAGCGCGGAGTCGCATCGAGCGGCTCCGCGCTTTGCTTTTAAAGCCAGGCAACGCACAGACGCGCGATGTATTGCTTCCCAAGTTTTGGACATTTTGCCCTCCAAACGGCACTACCACCGGCTACATCCTGCAGATATGCTGGGCGTAATCGCATAGGCCCTATGAGGATGGGAGTAACCATGGCCGCCTTGTTCACGACCCCCAAGCGCAATGACAAAACCTCTGGAGCCCATTTTGTCGAGCCCGACGTGTGCCGTCGCACGCTGCTCACACACGGCAGCTGGCGCCGCGTGACGCGCCGCCTCGTCTGCGACCTGGCCTGCGCGCTTACGGTGAGCTCGCTGCTCATGCCGAGCGTCTCGCTCGCGGCCGAGTGGGTCAACGTCGGCGGCACTCAGTACAACACTGCAGCAGGCGACGAGGCCGGCACCTGGTCCTGGGACGGCGCCGACGACATGAAGCTCAACGGCTATAACGCCGGCGCGATCGAGGCAGCGGGCAAGCTCAACGTGAGCTACGAGGGCAACAACATCGTCACTAACGGCGATGGCCGCGGCATCAAGGTTAAGGATGGCGCGAACGAGAACGCCGAGCTTAATATTCAGGGCGACGCGTCCAGCACGCTCAACGTGACATCTTCTCGTGTCGCCATCACTTCCGTCGGCAGCATCAACATCGACGGCGCTGGCACTGTCAACGCCACGAGCACCGAGCACGATGCCATCGATGCCGGGGGCGATGTCACCATCAAGGGCTCGGGAAACGTTAACGCCACGGGCGATTCGGATGGCATCAGGGCCGACGGCAACATCACGATCGACAACAGCGGAACCGTCACCGCCAAGGCCACCGAGGATCAGGGTATCGATGCTAACGAGAACCTCATCATAAAGGGCGGCGGCAAGGTAGAGGCAAGCTCTATCAAAGACAATGCGATTTGGGCCGACGGCAACATCGAGATCTCGGGTGGCAGCCAGGTCAAGGCAAGCTCCGAGGAAGACGCCGCCATCGACGGTAAAAACAGCCTCACGGTCACGAACGCTTCCCTCAACGCAAGTGGCGTTGGGTATGGCATCTATGTCTACAAGGGCATCACGTTCGATGGCGCAACCGTAACGGTCCGTGCAAGTGCAGGGAACGATGAAGCCAGCGCCCTCTTCACCGACGAGGACGACATCGTCATCAAGAACGGCTCGATCGTGGATGCGTTCGCAGAAGGCCAGTTCTCGACCGCAATCTCCACCAGAAACTACTACCCCAACGAAGCGGGTGGTCACGTCTACATTAGTGACTCCGTTGTCAAGGCTATAGCCCGCTATGTCGAGTCCGGTAGCGACGGCCCCGATCACTACAGCAACGACCAAAGCGGCGCGGTCATTCCCGAGCATAGGGGCGTGAACATCGGCATCTTTGCCCGGACCAAGGAGGGCATCACGCCCGCGACCATCTCGATTGTCCGCAGTAAGGTCACAGCTGAGGGAGACACGGCGGCGATCTTCGCCCTTGCCGTGAGCGCGGACGGCGAGACAATCGGCACCATCGAGATCGAAGGCGCTCCCATCCAGACGCCCACAGGCGGCAAGATCATTGGCTATCGCAACAAGGAAGAACTCGATGACGGCATCTTCTACGTGGTGGGTCAAACCATCGGCACGGGCGACGCTGTGATCGACTCCCCCTATAACGAAGCTGTCGCCAAGAGCACGGTCATCGCGCCTCCCGAGGAGATCAAACCCGAGGAGGAGCCAGGCGAGACCAAGCCCGAGGGTTCCAAGTCCGAGGGCACGAAGACGACCAAGACCGTTGCAGTTGCAGCCACGGGAGCCAAGATCGCCGGCAAACTCGCAGCAACCGGCGACGCCTCGAGCGCAGCCATCGTGGCAGCCGCCCTTGCGGGAACAGCCGCCATCGCCGCGGGCGCCGTGGTGAGCCGCAAGCGCTCGTAAACACTTTTTCGCACGGGACGGGTGGATCGCGGCCCTTGCCTTCCTCGTCTACTTCTTCGTAGCGTAAGGGCAAGGCTGCAAAAGCTGAATCAAAACCACCCCTAAAAGGGGTGGTTTGCTCTTAGGGTATAACCCTTGGATT
>WGSL01000063.1 GCA_014871665.1 Collinsella sp.
CATCTACGCTACCTGGCCGTTCGTTAAGTGCTGCCTGCTGCTTTCCTATATGGGCCAGGGCGCTTGGCTTATGAACAACGCTGCCAACCCCGAGCTCATGGGCATTGCCGACCTCAACCCGTTCTACCAGATGCTCGCCCCGGGCCTGCGCCCGTTTGCCGTCGGCCTTTCCACCGTCGCGGCCATCATTGCCTCGCAGGCGCTCATCACCGGCGCATTCTCGCTGGTGTCCGAGGCCAGCCGTCTGGATCTCATGCCGCACATGCAGGTCTTCTACCCTGCCGAGACCAAGGGCCAGCTCTACATCCCCATGGTCAACAACGTCATGCTTGTCGGCTGCGTCATCGTGGTACTGCTGTTCCAGAACTCGGCGCATATGGAAGCCGCCTACGGCCTTGCCATTACGCTGACAATGATGTGCACCACGCTGCTGCTCTTCTTCTACCTGCACGAGGAGCGCAAGCTCAAGGTTGCTCCGTGGATCTTCGCAGCCTTCTTCCTTTTGCTCGAAGGCTTCTTCTTCGTGAGCTCGCTCACCAAGTTCTTCCACGGCGGCTACTTTACCATCCTCATGGCTGCACTCATCATGGGCATCATGGTGTGCTGGTACAACGGCACGGCTGTTGAGCAGCGCCAGTTTACGCTGCTGCCGCTGCGCAGCTACCTGCCGCAGCTCAAGCGCCTGCGCGATGACGATCGCTACGAGCGCCTGAGCGACAACGTCGTGTACCTGACCAAGGACACCCATACCGATTACATCGACCGTGATATCGTCTACTCGATCTTGGACAAGCATCCCAAGCGCGCTCGCGCCTGGTGGTTCGTGAATGTCGAGACCATGGACGAGCCGCATACCTTTGCCTATTCGGTCGAGACGTTCGGCACCGACTACGTGTTCCGCGTGCATCTGTACCTGGGCTACAAGATTAACCAGCGCGTCAATGCCTATCTGCGTCAGGTCGTTCAGGACCTGGCTGCCACCGGCGAGCTGCCGGCGCAGACGCATGACTACTCGGTCTACAAGGATCCGGGCAACATCGGTACGTTCAAGTTCGTCCTGATTCGTAAGCTTCTGGCGCCTGAAAGCGATGTGGAGCCGAGCGAGCGTACGGCCATCACGCTCAAGTACATCATCCGCCGCGCCGCCGGCACCCCTGCACGCTGGTACGGCCTGGAGAACTCCAACGTGAGCTTTGAGTACGTGCCGCTGTTCACCAAGTTCAAGGCCGTGAACAAGATGCAGCGCCTGGCCCCCAACGAACGCCCGTAGGCGCCGACAGGTTGCACGGAGTTGGTTTTTGATGGACAAGATTGAGACCGGGGAGGCAAACATGGATGCAAAGGCGCTCGATGGCCGCGAGGCGGTGGTCGAAATGGTGCGTGAGGCGCGTGTCGACGCCGCCGAAGATCGGTTCCTTACGAACCGTGCCAACATGGATATGACCGATCGCGTAATTTCGATCGTGGCACTGGTATTTGGAGCGGTGTGCGTGTGTGCCCTGCTCGCGCACGTGCTGTTTGTCTAGCGACCGCCGGTTGCAAAGGCTATACACTTGGAACCACCACAAGGGAAACCACCACAAAGGTGCCTGTCCCCTTTGTGGTGGTTTTTGTTTTTGAGAGAGGGGCGGGACGCTGATGGACGTCCGTACGGACGGCGATATTGCCGATAGCTTTTGGTGGCGGCGCACAACGCTGACGCGCCGCACTCCTCTGTATGACGCCTGCGTATCGGTGGGGCTGCTGGTCGCGGCGACGATTGTGGGCGCGCTGCTCGACCATCCGGGTCTCGCGCCGAGCATCATGATCGTCTATGTGTTCGCCGTTCAGCTGTGCGCATTCTTTACCTGGAGTCGCCTGTATTGCTTGCTGAGCTCGGCTGCCGCCGTGGCGCTCTACAACTTCTTGTTTGTCGACCCGCGCTACTCGCTGTCGCTTATCGACCGCGGCTATCCCGGCATGTTCTTCATCATGTTCGTGGTCTCGCTTGTGTCGAGCTCGATTGCGTTGGCCCTGCGCCGCGCCTTGGCACAGGCTGCCGCCAGCGACCGCCGCACGCATATGGTGCTCGAGACCAACCGTATGCTGCAGCGGTGCGCCGATCAGCATCAGATCGTTCACGCCATGGCCACGCAGCTGGCACGTCTTTCGGGCTGCCCTGTCGTGTGGTACAGCGCCGACGCCGAGGGCGATGACCTGCTGCCGCGTGCGACATACACGGCCGTGGGCGATGCCGCACCGGTGCACGAACTGGCGCCGCAGATGCCGCCGCGGCTCTCGGCGTCCGCCTATGTGGGAACGCCGCTCGATGCCACCTATGGCGGCTCGGCGTTTTATGGCATCTACCTGACGGTTCGCACAGGCGACGGCTTCGCGCGCTCGGGCGACCCCGCCTCGGTGGTGGGCGTGCTGGCTATCGTTGCCGAGCCCGACGTGCTGACGCATGAGGAGCGGACACTTGCCGATGCCATCGTGAGCGAAGGCGAGCTGGCGCTCGATCGCGCCCGCGCCATGGAGGCCCGCGAGGAGGCGGCGGTGCTTGCCAAAAACGAACAGCTGCGCGCCAACCTGCTGCGCTCCATCTCGCACGACCTGCGCACGCCGCTCACCAGTATTTCGGGCAATGCCGACGTGCTGCTCGACCAGGGCTCGACCGGCACCGCGGTGCTCGATGCCCAGACGCGCCGCGGCCTGCTTCTATCCATTCGCTCGGATGCGCTGTGGCTCAACGCCACCGTCGAGAATCTGCTCGCCATCACCAAGCTCGAGGGTGGCGGTATGTGCCTGTCGACCACGCTCGAGCTCATGGACGATATCGTCGAGGAGGCGCTGCGCCACGTGAACCCTGCCGTGCGCGAGCACGACCTTAAGGTGGTGGCGTGCGATGAGCCGGCGCTCGTCAACGTCGATGCGCGCCTGATGGTGCAGCTGGTGGTCAATCTGGTGAACAACGCCATCACCTATACGCCCGCGGGCTCGCATATCATGATTTCGATTAGCGTCGACGATGGACGCGTGGCGTGCTCGGTGGCCGATGATGGTCCGGGCATCGCACCCGAGGATCGCGAGCGGATCTTCGAGTCGTTCTATACCGCCAACCATGGTCTGGCCGACAGCCACCGCAGCGTTGGCCTGGGTCTTTCGCTCTGCCGTTCCATTGCGTTGGCACATGGCGGTAGCATAGAGGTTGCCGCGGCGGACCCGCACGGTTCGGTCTTTACGATTGAACTTCCCGCCGCCGACGTTTCGTTTGATAAGGAGTAGCGCTGTGCCGAACTCTGCCGTAAAACCGCTCATCTTGGTCATTGAGGACGACCCCGCCGTTCGCAATCTTATCGTTGCCGCGCTCGAGGCGCACGGCTTGCGCCATATGGCTGTGGAGACCGCCCATGCCGCCATCGCCGCCGCCTCATCGCAGGCACCGAGCATCGTGCTGCTCGATCTGGGCCTGCCCGATATGGACGGCGTCAAGGTGGTGGAGTCGGTGCGCGCATGGTCGGGCATGCCGATCATCGTGGTCTCGGCGCGCAGCGAAGATGCGGACAAAATCCGCGCGCTCGATGCCGGTGCCGACGACTATCTGACCAAGCCGTTTTCGGTCGAGGAACTGCTCGCGCGCATTCGCACGACGCTCAGGCGCCTTTCGTATGCGCAAACGGGCGGCGTTGTCTCCGAGGGCTCGTTCGATACCGGTGAGCTGCATATCGATTTTGATGCCGGCATCGCCACGATGGATGGCGAGGAGCTGCATCTGACGCCGATCGAGTACAAGCTCTTGTGCCTGCTGGCACATAACGCCGACAAGGTACTAACGCACCAGTTTATCCTGCACGAGATTTGGGGCACGGCAACTAAGAGCGACCTGGCGAGCCTGCGCGTCTTTATGGGCACGCTGCGCAAGAAGATCGAGTCCGACCCCGCGCATCCGCGCTATATCCAGACGCACGTGGGTATCGGCTATCGCCTGGTCACCCAAGGGTAGGACGGCGTCCGCCATCCCAATATGAGTTGCGGTGAAATACGGTCTAAATTTACCTAATTCCAGGCAAAACAGTCCGTATTCCACCGCAACTTTGTTTATTTGCCTTTGGGCTTGCTGGCGTAGAACTTCTTCTTTTTGGACTTGCCGGCAGGGGAGGGTTTGCCGGCAAAGTTGGACTTGCCGTTGCCGGCCTGCGCGTGCGTGGGCACTGCCGCGCGAGGCTTGCGGACCTCGGGGTTGCGCAGCTCCTCGGTTCGCTCGGCAATCTCCTCGGCGCTAAAGCCGACCTCGGCCATGGCGTCCTCAATGGGCAGGCGGCGCACGATATAGCAGTGGTGCACCTTCTGGTTGCGCGCGAAATCCTCGGGGATGGTCTGCGCCGTAATGTCCTCCAACACCACGCCCGCGCGGGCGAGCTTGCGTGTCTCGGGGCGGAAGCCGCGCAGGTTGCAGCTAAAGATGGCATGGCCACCCTGTGCAAGCAGGCGAGATACGCCGGCCAAAAGCTCAACATGGTCGCGCTGGACATCCCAGGTACGGCGGCCCATCTTGGACGAGTTCGAGAACGTGGGCGGGTCGACAAAAATCAGGTCCCAGCGGTTGCGCGTCTGGCGCTGGTCGCGAATCCAGGCGAGCACGTCGTCGCGCACAAAGTGATGCTGCGGACCCACAAAGCCGTTCTGGCGCATGTTGCGCTCAGCCCAGTCCAGGTAGGTGTTCGAGAGGTCGACCGTCACGGTCTCCTCGACGCCGCCATCGGCCGCGTAGCAGGTGGCGGTGCCGGTGTAGGCGAACAGGTTGAGGAAGCGGCGCGCCTGCTTGGCGTGCTCGCGCACTAGGTTGCGGGTGACGCGGTGATCCAGGAAGATGCCGACGTCCAGGTAGTCGTCAAAGTTGACGGCAAAGGTAAGGCCGCCCTCTTCGATGAGCGGCAGGCGACGGCGCGCGATGTTGGCGCGCTCGCCCGATGCGCCCTTGCCGGCGCCCTGCTTGCCGTACTGCGAGCCGCCGCGCGAGCGCATGCGGGCCTTGGCGTGCACATGCTCGGCCGGAACATCAAGGATGCGCGGCGCGATGGCCAAGATGTCGAGCATGCGGGCCTGGGCCAGTGCGGGGTCGATGGTCTTAGGCGCGGCGTATTCGGCGATGACGAGCCAGCGGCCCGGCGTCTGCGGGCAGCCTTCGTACAGGTCGATGGCGGCGGAGTAGTCGGGCAGGTCGGCATCGTAGACGCGGTAGCAGCTCACGCCCTCGCGCTTTGCCCACTTGCGGCGCAGACGGGCATTCTTGCGCAGGCGGTTGGCGAACTGCTCCGACTCGGGGATGAGCACGGGCAGCGGCTTGCCGTCGCCCAGGTCGAGCGTGGCAGCGGGTTCGGGCATGGGGGTGTTGGCGGCTTCGCCTTCGGCGTCCGTGGACTGTTCCTCGGCGTTTGCGCTGGTCGCAGCCTCGAATGCCGCGGCGGCGTGGTCGAGCGAGGGCCAAACCTCAAGAGCCGCCTCCTCGTTATTGGGCATGACGGCGATGGAGCGCGCGGGCTCGGCATGGAGCGCGCGGGCCATAAGGCCATCGCGGGTGAGTGCGGCGACCGGTGCCGAAGCGAGCTCGGGCGCGCGGCGCAGCTCGCCGATGAGAGTCATGGCGTCGTGCATGAGTGAAAGCGGTGTCTCGGTGGTGTCTGCGACTACGGCGGCTCCGGCGACGGCGCCAGCATGGTCCAGCACGGTGGCGGACTTGGCGGCGCAAAAGTCGACAAAACGCTTGTAGCCGGCGCACTTGACCATGCGCTCGGCGGTCTTGCGAGCGGCGGGGTCGATGTCTGCGGCCACGATGCGCGCCTGCCGCTCGCGCGCTGCCGCCTCGCGCTCGCGCGCCTCGGCAAGCAGCTGCTCCCACAGAGCGGCGTCGTGCAGCTGCCAGCCCTCAAAGCCCCAGCGCTCGCGTGCGGCGCCCGGGGCGCGGTCGGTCAGAATGTTCGCGGCCTCCAGCAGCAGGCCGCCGCCGGCGCACGAGGCATCGATCAGCGTGGGGAGGGCTTCGTTCTCGTAATCGTCGGCCGTCAGCTCGCGCTCGCATAGTGCGGTCCAGCCGCCCTGCGCCAGCCCCCGGGCGGCGTAGTCGGGGCGCAGCACGTGCGTGCCCTCGCCGGCGCGGGTCGCTGCGGGCGGCAGGCGTTTGAACAGCGGGTCGCCCGAAAGGTCCAGGCTAATGCTCGCGCGACGCTGACGCAACGAAAGCAGCAGGTGAACATCGGGATCGGCGGCGTCGACATCGGCGCGACGGCCCGTGGCCTCGGCCAGACGGTCGCACAGCGCGTCCTTGGCGCGCAGGGCCGAGAAGCGCGTGTTGCGCAGCTGCTCGGTCACGCCGCGGGCGGTGATGGAAATGGTGGCGCCGGGGCGGACGATGTTCTCCCAGGCGATGTCGTAAACGCTATCGTACAGCTCGTCGGCGTCCTGCGCCTCAAAGCGCCCGAGCACCGCAAACACGCGGCTCGCCAGACGCGACCACAGACAGGCGCGGTAGCCTTCTTCGAGCTCGCCCTCAAACGTGGCGCGGCCCTTCAGCCGGCGAACATGCGAAAGCCCGAGGCGTTTAAGCTCATCGGCGAGTGCGGACTCAAAGCCCTCGGGGCAGCTTGCGTAAAATTCCATGGGTGACCTCTCTGGTTGCGTCGCTCCATTATATGATGGATGCTTCGTTTGCCCTTATCCTCGAAAGGAACCCATATGATTGATGCGTGTCCCGAACCCGCTGTGCTCTTTTTTGACGTGGACGGCACGCTGACGTCGTTCGATCCCGACAACATGACCGACAAGGACTTTTCGGCGGTTCGCCCCTCGCAGGCGGTCGTCGAGGCGTTTCATCGCCTGCGCAATGCGGGTCACCAGGCATTTATCTGCACGGGTCGTCCCTTGTGGCTGATCGCCGATGGCCTGCGCGCGCTGAACCCGGCGGGCGTCGTTGCCATGGCGGGCGCCACACTCGAGGTCGAGGGCCGCGTGGTGCATGAGGACTGCTTTGACGAGGACGTTATCGAGGAGCTTGCGCGCCGTATGGCCGCGGCAGGGATTGAGGCCTTTTTCGAGACCAACGTGGCTACTTTTGCCCTGGAACCCGCGGGTGTTGAGCAGTCGTCTCTGATCGGCACTTCCGTGGTGCACGGCGCCGAGGAGATGCGCGTCGACGGCAGTCTGCGCGTGGGCAAGGTATGCCTCAATGTGCCCAGTTTGGCTCGCGTAGCCAATGATGACGGCTTTATCGATTGCGAGTTTGAGCTGTGCAACACCGGTGGTCAGAATCGCGAGCTGAGCCCCAAGGGCATCGACAAGGGCGTGGGCGTGGCGCGAGCGCTGGAATACCTGGGTCGCACCGGCAACGCGCGCACCTTTGGCTTTGGCGATTCGGGCAACGACCTGGGCATGCTCGCCGCCGTCGAGACGGCTGTCGCCATGGGCAACGCCATGCCTGAGGTCAAGGCAGTCGCCGACTACGTGACCGACGATGTCGCACACGACGGTACCGTCACAGCGATGCAGCATTTCGGCCTCATCTAATGAATCCCGCGTTCTGACGTTTGCTCAAACTGCGACTCTTTGCTTTTGCATGCTCAATCGATTTATCAATCCAAACACTGAGGTGTTTATACCGTTCGCCGAGAAGATAAAAAAACCGCAGCTCACGCCTTGATAAACGTAGGTAAAGTGTTTAGCAGTTTAACGCCCATGTGCAAGCGAAAGGAATCAGGCAGATGGCAATCAAGGTGTTCGCTGACGGTGCAAACCTCGAGGGCATGCTCGACATGTACGAGAACGGCAACGTTCAGGGTTTCACGACCAACCCGTCCCTTATGAAGAAGGGCGGCGTGACGGATTACCGCGCGTTTGCCAAAGAGGTCCTGACCCACATCACCGATGTATCCGTGTCGTTTGAGGTCTTTGCCGACGACGTCGAGACCATGGAGGTCGAGGCGCGCGAGATTGCTACCTGGGCCGAGAACGTCTACGTCAAGATTCCGTGCGTGACCACCAAGGGCGAGTCCACCGCCGAGCTGGTCCGCAAGCTTTC
This sequence comes from Collinsella sp., assembly GCA_014871665.1. Lineage (GTDB taxonomy): Bacteria > Actinomycetota > Coriobacteriia > Coriobacteriales > Coriobacteriaceae > Collinsella. The sequence continues at coordinate 8,051 of WGSL01000063.1, forward strand.
GGCCGACGGCATCAAGGTCAACGTCACCACCATCTTTACGCCTACGCAGGTTGATGAGATGGTCGAGGCCGTTGACGCCGAGACGCCGTCCATCATCTCGCTCTTTGCCGGCCGTATCGCCGATACCGGCGTCGACCCCATTCCGTTTATGACGGAGTCGGTCAAGAAGGCCGCCGCCAAGCCCAACTGTGAGGTCCTATGGGCGTCCACGCGTGAGCTTATCAACATCTACCAGGCCGAGGCCTGCGGTTGCCAGATCATCACGGTACCCAACAGCATCCTGGCCAAGCGCAAGAACATCGGTCGCGACCCGTACGAGGTCTCGCTCGATACCGTGCGCGGTTTTGCCAAGGATATCGCGGCGCTCGGTTTCCATATCCTGCCGTAGCGCGAACACCGACTGTACCGTGGGCTGTTCGCCCCGGCCTTTCCTTTCCCTATCGCTCACGCGCTCCGCGAGGGTCGCGCTAGGCAAAGGAAAGGCCGGGGCTGCCGGCACGAGCTTGCCAGCAAGTTGGCGCTTGGCTTCCATATCCTTCCGTGGGCAAAGGTACCCCCGCCTGCGCCGTGCAAAATTGAGAGTATTCAGCAAGGTAAAGGTCTTTATCAGTTAACCGAAGCATGGAACGGCCCCCGTTTTGGCTCTGACGACGCTAAAACGGGGGCTGTTTTTTGCTTTTTCGTCTCTGAGGGGCATCCGGAACGGTGGAATTTGCAGAATACTCGCGATTTTGCACATCGCTACAGGGGGTACCTTTGCTTTGGCGGTTTACTTGCCCTGCACCATGGTGAGCGAGATCTTCTTGCGGTCGCGATCGACCTTTTCGACCCACACCTTGACCGTGTCACCGACGCGCACGACGTCGCTGGGGTGCTTGACAAAGCGGTTGGCCAGCTTGGAGATATGTACGAGGCCGTCCTGGTGCACTCCCACGTCGACGAAGGCGCCAAAGTCCACAACGTTGCGCACCGTGCCCTTGAGTTCCATGCCGGGTTCCAGGTCGTCGATGGAAAGCGCCGAGCGGCTAAAGACCACCTTGGGCGCGTCATCGCGCGGGTCGCGACCGGGCTTCTTGAGCTCGTTAACGATGTCGATGAGCGTGAGGGTGCCGCAGCTCAGGTCGCTTGCCAGCGCCGAGATGCTGCCCAGGCGGCGCTCGATGTCGGGCACGCCGCCGCGGCTGAGCTCGCTTGCTTTAACGCCGGCGCGTTCTAGGACGGACGTGGCCACCTCGTAGCTCTCGGGGTGGACGCTTGTCGCGTCGAGTGGGTTCCTGCCGCCGCTAATGCGCAAAAAGCCCGCGGCGTTGAGATATGCCTTGGGTCCCAGCTTGGGGACCTTCTTGAGCTGGCGGCGATCGGTAAAGGCGCCGTTTTCCTCGCGGTAGGCCACGATGTTTTTGGCCACGCTCGGCGTGATGCCCGATACGTATCCCAGCAGGCTCGCGCTCGCGGTGTTTACGTCGACGCCCACGCGGTTGACGACGTCCTCAACCACGTGGCCCAGGGTGCGCGAAAGCTCGGTCTGGTCAAGGTCGTGCTGGTACTGGCCCACGCCGATGGACTGGGGCGGGATCTTGACGAGCTCTGCCAGCGGGTCCTGCAGGCGGCGGCCCAGGCTCATGGCGCCGCGCACGGTGACGTCCAGGTCGGGGTATTCCTGGCTGGCGAGCTCGGAGGCGGAGTACACCGATGCGCCGGCCTCGTTGACGATGGTGTAGCGAAGGCTGGGCGCCTGCTCGGCAATGAACTCCGAGACGACTTCCTCGGTCTCGCGGCTGGCGGTGCCGTTGCCGATGACGATGGTGTTGACGCCGTCCTTTTTGACGAGGCGGGCGAGCTCGCGCTTGGTGCCGGAGACGTCGTGGCGCGGCTTGGTGGGATAGACCACGCCGTGGTCGAGCAGCTTGCCGGTCTCGTCCATGACGGCGACCTTGCAGCCGGTGCGGTAGCCCGGATCGAGCGCGAGCACGCGGGCACCGCGCACGGGGCGTGCCGAGAGCAGGCCCTCGAGATTCTTGGCAAAGACATTGATGGCCTCGGTCTGCGCGCGGACGGTGAGCTTGGCGCGGGCCTCGCGCTCCAGCGAGGGGGCCATGAGGCGCTTGTAACCGTCGGCGATGGCGGCATCGAAGACGGGCGCGAAGACGCCCTGGCGTCGGGGCCAACGGCTGCCGAGGCGTGCCGTGGCAGCGGCGCCGTCGACGTTCACGCGCACGCGGAGCTTGCCCTCGCGCTCGCCGCGGTCGATAGCCAGCACGCGGTGGTTGGGTATACGGCGCAGCGGCTCATCATAGCTGTAGTACGGCTCGTAGGGAGTCTTCTCCGCGGGGTCGGTCGCCTCGACGACGATATCGGCGGTGTTTTGCGTAAAGGCGCGCAGGTCGGCGACGTTCTCGGGGTCTTCGGCCACCGTCTCGGCCACGATGTCCGCCGCGCCGGCGAGCGCCTTCTCGGGCGTGTCGAAGCCGGCTTCCTCGTTGACGTAGGCCGCGGCGGTGTCGAGCGCGCTGCCCTTGGCGGATGCCTGCATGATGATCATGTTGGCAAGCGGCTCCAGGCCTGCCTCGCGGGCCTTCTGTGCGCGGGTCATGCGCTTTTTGCGGTAGGGCTTGTAGAGGTCCTCGACACGCTGGAGCTGCGTGGCCTCGCGAATTTGCTGTTCGAGCTCGGGCGTAAGTTTGCCCTGGGCGTCGATGAGCAGAATGACGTCCTCTTTGCGCTGTTCAAGATTGCGCAGGTAAGACAGGCGCTCGTCGAGTGTGCGCAGGGCGACGTCGTCCATTCCGCCCGTGGCTTCCTTGCGGTAGCGCGAGATAAAGGGGATGGTGTTGCCCTCGTCGATGAGCTTGACGGCTGCCTCGATGTTGGCGGCCTTAAGGTTGAGCTCGTGGGCGAGCTGGGCGATAAGATCCATGGGACTCCTTGCGTTTAAGGTGCGTTTGCAGCACAGGGCTACCAAGGATACCACCCGTTTCAAAAGACTGTTTTGGGCCCGCGCCACGAAAACGACCTATCTACTACGTTTGAACCGTATGGGTCGACCATCCCCCGGTTTTCCGAGAATGCGCAAGCCGTCTACCTGCGCTTTTGATTACGGGCTTTAGCCTGTGCGGGGCGCGCAGCGCGCCGCATCAGAAACCACCCG
>WGSL01000064.1 GCA_014871665.1 Collinsella sp.
GAATTATTTAGAATCGAAGCGCTTGAACAGCTAGCAGGCTTAATCGTTTTCTTCACTTTGCCAGCCCTCTCTCGAACGCCTTTTTGCTCGCCTTCAGCTTTTCCCCTCGACAACTGAAAAAATCCTTTGCAAATGCCGTCATGCCTTGACCTTCGAAACCGAGTTTTGCCGCAACGGCAAAAGTCCTGTCGATAACCCGATACAATTTTTCTATGGAGCTCTCATCGGGAAAATTAGGACTACCTCCCGGCATTAGCTCTGAGGAATGGATCATGAACATCGCGTAGTCGTCATTTTTTTTGGAAACGTCTCGCAGAAGCGAAGTTAAAGAACTCGCCGAAGGGTTCATAGAAGGCCTCAGCCACTGCCATTGTCCCATCACAAGCCGCTTGCCCTGTCGAAGAACGTCGCGTGGCTCGTGCACAGCATCGAGGGCAAATCTATTGGTTCGTCGGATGGTCATAGGTACCTCGAGCAAACCTGGGCGGACCTCATAGGGCAACTCATCCGACATCGAATAGTCTGAACCCGGCATACCACTCTGACCGAGAGCCCCCTCCCAACTCATGTGAGGGGTCACGGAGCAATCGACAACAAAACCACGCTCGGCCAAAAGGGCGATGTAGCGCTCGTCAAGAGCCCATCTCCCGGACCTATGGGAAGTAATCGGCGCCTCAAAGTTGCTTTGCAGAGCATCGAGAAGAGCGTCTATTTTTGAGGCCATCTGACTCTCGGTGTATTCGATGAGGTATGCGCGCTGGTCAGTAACGGTCTCAAGCGGAAACTCCGGGGGATTGTTCCATGCGTGAAGATGCATGCCAATCTCGCACAACCCGGCATCATTCTTTGGCTTCATGTATTGAACGAAACGTTCGTCATTGCACATCTCCCAATTCGTAAGCCAGGTTGGGATAAACCCATATCGCTCGCAGAGCTCCTGAAACCTTGGAAGATACAATGTGTTTTCAGTAGATATTCCACGAGAAACATCCCACTGGTTATCAGCTTCAGTGTCAATCGTGATAAGGAGCTTCTTGCTCATCAATCGCACCTTCCAATATTGAAAGAAATGTGTCCGCCTGAGTACTTACTAGAAAACCACGCGCTGTTTCAACGGCTCGATCCCCCATGCGACAGCGAAGCGCCGCATCGTTTATTAAGCCTATAGTCTTATCAACAAGACCTACCGGGGATCCGTTGGGAACGATGTACCCGTCAAACCCATCCGTAATAATTGAACGAGGGCCATCGTTATCAAATGCTACGCAGGGAACGCCGTGAGACATACCCTCTAAGATAGATAGTCCGAAACCTTCCCAGCGGGATGGCGAGATGAGCACACTTGCGTGCACGTAATAATCGTCTGGGTTTGATACAAAGCCTTCAAATATCATTTGAAAAGGTAGCTCGGCATCGGAAACCCAGCGCTCAAGTTCACTACGGTAGGGACCATCTCCGACGACTTCAAATAGTCCTTCAAACCCCGACTCGGCAAGCCCACTGGCAATAGCGGGCAAATAGTCCGCTCCCTTCGAGCCGGAATCGAGGCGACCGCAATACAGGACACAATTCTCAGCCTTACTTCTTAAACCAAGATCAGTAATAGAGTTGGGAAGAACGAACGCCGAGCATCCCAACTCTCTTTCATATACCTTTCGGCTCTCGTCAGTTAGAACGAAGTTGACGGAACAGTGCTCAATCGCATCTCTATACAGTTCTGTGAGTCCATAATAGCCTCTGCCCTTCTGGCGAAAATATCCCTCATAGGTGCTATGCTGCCAACCGCACACCTTTGCCTCAAATCCCTCACACATATAAACGGCAAATATCGTATGCAAAGGATCGCAACCAACAACGAAGTCGAAATGCCCATCAGCAAGGCGAGAGCGCATTAAGTTAAACTCTTCGCCAGTTAGAATCGATTCGGGAAATCGCCCGTTATGAATTCGGGGACGAGGAAATCCAGTATGTTGTCTCACTTTTGAAACACATCTAGAAATTATCGAACGCTTGCCAGTCGGCTCAACCTCGAGAATCTGTACCCTATTGGAAAGACCATAAGGGTTGGCATTTAGATTAGGTCCATCCATAAGCACTGCAATGTGCTCACCACGATTAGCAAGCTCATTTGCAAGCAGAACAACGGCCCTCTGAACACCTCCGAGCGTTTCAAGCGACTGGCACAGAAAGCAGATTCTCATGTCAGACTACTCATCACCTTTAAGTTCGGACCGCTTTTTATATTCTATAAATTGCGATGCACATAGAAACATCCATGTGATCAAGACACACCGAAGCATTCCATCTTGAGCTACGCAAATTGAAGAGTAAGTATTGACGTGAAAAAAATACAATGCGAGAAGTAGTGCCGAGACAGCTCCGGTTTTGCGGAAAACATAGATGACAGGCAGAATAAACAATACGATGCCCAAAAGAGCTGAGAACGCAATCCCATACATAAATGCAAACCTGAGTAGAGGATACTCGAGGGCAACCACCAAGGAGGCCCTTGCATAAGAGGTATAGCCAGTATCAAAAGGATGGCCCTGAAACCAATCGTAACGAATAATTCCAGCCCTCGTCATCTCTTCAAGCTTGGTATTTCTTGAGGAAGTAATGTCGCCCGCCGCGATTCCCATTACGACACGCTCAATCAGCGTGTCAATAATTCCGAATGCATACAGCAGCAACATTCCAAATACGATTACAACGATATATCTAATATTCTCAGTGCTCGAAAAAGAAATCAGGATCATCGACAGCAACACAACGGCAGCCGAACGGCTTCCTGTTAATACAACAATAAAAACGGCAATTAATGTAACTAGGATTTGATTATTATCCAGATTCATTGCCTTAGATGCAAAAATGTTCAGGGCAAAATAAGCGAGCGCAATCTCAGCCGTCAAAAGACTATGGCCCATATAAGAAACCAATCGACTCGAAGAGGTCAACCATTCAAGCCCCTCAGTCCCATAAAAAGAACCAATAGTCCTTGAAACGGCATATCCAGTCACCAGATCAAGCGCCGCGCATGCAGCAATAACTGCAACAGAAAAGTTAATGCTTTTCAAAAAGCCCTTAAACAGGCTGGGAAAGATGGTTTCCGGAACAACCACAAGCAGAATGAGGAGCGGTGCCCACTCAGCAATATAAACCGAAATTGGCGCACCGGCCACATGGAGCAACACTCCGCAAGCAGCGACTAAAATTAGTTTGACAAGCGATATTGTTCTTGATATTGCATATTTATGTCCCAACATATAGAGTAGCAGCCAGAAAATAGCGAATATAGCCAAAGGGTTTAAAGCCCAAATAGCTTCTGAGCCAGGAATAAGCTTGTACCTAAGCAGATAAGGAGTTAAAAAAAGCGAAGCGCCAAGAAGATTGCCGACTCGACGCCCCATTGTTTCATCTTGAAAACCAGGTCTAGTATTCTCTTGCGAGTTAAATAGAACACTCATTGAGCAACAACTCGAATCCACTCATCAGCAATCTCACCAACAGCAAGCTTTTTACGCACGTCAGCTGCCGCAATACCGAGTTTCTCGGCAAGCCCATTCTCATCAGCGATGCGTTCCATCGCCGCCTCTAGCATTTTTTCGCTTCCGACAGGAACCAAAAGTCCGTTTTCTCCATCACGAATCACCATGCGCGCACCGCCGCAGGGGCAATCGGTGCAAATCACCGGCATGCCTATAGCCATTGCTTCAAGCATGGAATTTGAGAGACCTTCGTAGTCGCTGGGAAGTACAAACATTCCTGCGTCACGAACATAGTTATGAACATCCTGGAGACCATGATTGATAACGATCTTATCCTCAATCCCAAGATCACTTGCCAAGGACATAAGAGAGTTCCGCTCGGAGCCATCACCGTAAATCTCAAGCGTCCAATCGCTGTGGGTTTGCAAAAAGATTGCGAAGGCGCGTAAGAGCATCTCTAGGTTTTTCTGCTTATTCAATCGGCAGAAGCACACCACGGTATTTCTGCGCTTGCCAACAAAGGGTATCGGTAGACCCTCTTTAACAGGATTAAGAATTACTGTCTTTTTGACCTTATCTGAGAAGTACGCAGCCGCTTCATCGGTTTGGCACACAAGCATATCCGCATGTCTATACAGGCGTTCGCGCAGCCAATCGGTCTTTTTACCACTCCCCACCCGGGCGGGATCGTTGCGCTCGCTAATGACTAAACGATTAGGAAGGCCCGCAAGGGCAATCACGGCCTGCATATTCACAAAGTACTCAAATGCGATAATACAGGCGCTAGAGTTACGTTTCGCGACGGCATGAAGCCAGGCAATGCGACGCCCCTTGGTAGCGGTGTCTGAGCCCTGAGGGCCATATTCCTTCTGGATACCGTCTGCCAATGCGTACTCACCGTCGAAGTCGTTGTAGACGGCGATGCCCACGCGCTTGCCGCGGGCATTGAACTCTGCGGCAAGCACACATATCACGCGCGCCGCACCCCCGTTTGCAAGTGCGTTGCTCACAAATATGATGTCTCGGTTCTCTAGAGTCACGTTTCCCCTTATTATCCTATCAAGCTCCGAAGCAGCTGTTTATATACTCAGTCACGTTGAACGATCGGTTCGCACCGAAGGGCTCCCACGACGCCAAGATGAATTCGCTGTTCTTCGGGCAGTGGATACGCTTGCAGCATTTCAAATCAGGGTGTTCCTTGGCCGCAAATATGAGCTTATGCTCAAGTGGAAGCGCGTCAAATGCTTTCAAGTCCTCTTCGGTGGCCCCATTCTGGTCGTTCAGTTTGAAGATCAGCCGGTCGTGATTGACACGTCTCACGCGGCTCTCCCACTTGCGGCGGGCAGTCTCCTCGTCATGGTGGTGCAGCATGTGAAGCTCCACGTCTCCAATGCGCCCGATTAGGTACGTCCCCCAGTTGTCATTGGCACTGAGGGGGCCTTTCCACTTGGACTCATCGGCTGAGATGAACTTAAGCGGTTCGGCTAGGTAGCGGTCAAGGTCCGCACAGAACCGCACGAAGTCGCTCGGCATGATGAACATTCCTACCGTGGGAGTGTCCTTTCGCATGCCGTAACTCTCATATATTGTGCCACCCCAGCAGTTGTTCGAGATGATGGTGAACCCGTCCACCTCAAGCCTCCTTGCGCGGACCCTGCAGGTCCTGGGTAGCCATAGCCCGTTGCGTATCTTGAGTCGAATCGTTTCGCGTTTGAGTTTCTTGAGCTTTTGCAGGATCATCTAAGCCACTGCTTTCGCGAGTGATACGACGTACGATCCGTACTGGCATCCCCGCATACACGCCCGATTCCGACAGAGAGTGCGTAACGACGACCCCCCGACACATATTTTGTCTGCAAGGGAAACGCCCTTTGTAATTAGCACGTTAGCCCCTAGCCAACAGCGCTCGCCTATTACCACGGGCGCGCTAATCAAATCGCCGTGCACGCCCTCCGCGTCGAACACGTGGTCGTGGTCGAACACACACGCATTCGGCCCGAGCATGGTTTGAGCGCCGATGTTCAAGTCTTCGGCAGCGACTACCCTGCAGTTGGTGTTGAGATAGCATCCCTCGCCGATACTCATATGGGCGTCCGAGCAAACCTGCAGGCGGCAGCGGTCATCGATGTACACGCCGGATCCGAACTCCATAACTCCTCCACGTTCCACATCAAGCCTGACTTTCCGACCAAGATATACGGGCTTGCCACCGCTCGGCAGTCGCAGCTTGTAACCCAGTCGCATCTTTGCACTCGCAACGCGCAGCGCGCTTGCAGACCATTTAATAAGCTTGCCTATTTGCATTTCCCTACTCCCTCAAAGTACAAACGACGGAGCATCGTGGCATTTTCATTTATGTCGTAGCCGGCGGACTTCGCGCGCTTACACGCAGAAAGACTTTCGTCCATGCGGTTGATATTCGTCATAGAATGTTCAACAGTATCCGCCCAGTCATTTACGTCAGCCTCGAGCGAAACTTGAGACACGAGCGCCGTTATTGCGCACTCGTCGGTAATGGCGTCTGACATAACCACGGGAAGCCCGTTGAGTTGCCACTCCAGAACAACATTCGGAAACCCTTCGTACAGCGAAGGGAACACCATGCAGTCAAGTCCGTTGAGCAGTCTTGGCACATCGTCACGACGCCCCAGGAAACAAACCGCCTCAGCGACACCGAGTTCCTCAGTCTTCTCCTTAATCTCGGGTATCAAGTGACCCTCTCCTATAAGGAATAGCCGCCTTGCAGAATTACGCCGATAAAGCTCCGCAAATACCTCGACTAGCTTGACATGATTCTTCTGCTCATTAAATCCGCCTACGTGCCCGAAGGCTGTCTCACTTTCGGTGAGTCCCAACTCCTCTCGTACGGCTTTTCTGGCTTGTGGGTTAAAAGCGTATGCTGGTAATTTTTTTCCGTTAGGGATGACAGTAAATGGGCGATTGCCGAAGAGCCATTTACCCGCATCTCGCCCACAGGCATATCTGTCCGTTAGACTTGATTGGAACAGTGGATTCAAAAGAAAGTTAGCAATCTTATGGGAGCACGTCGTGTTGTGCGAATGCGCGATGCGCATCTCTACACCATTCCTCGTTGCCTGGAAGAGCTCTATCGCAGCAAGCGCGCTGCTGCAACACACATGGACGACCTCGAAGTGTCTGCTCATTAGCAGGCACCTGAGAGCTCGAGAATAGGCAGTTAAATTATGTTGACGAGACGGAAGCGTCACAACCTCGACCCCCGCCGCCTCAACGTCCTCGATAACGCTACGTTCTGCGTCGTCGTATGCAACAGTTGCGACCGATAGACCATCTAAGTCCATTGCTCCAAACGTCGCAACAAGCCATGCTGTGATTCCGTCTTTCAGAAGACCGTTGGTCGAAATGACCAAGACATTAATACAGTCATTGGCCATCTCCTAGCACCTAACCTCAGGGAGCTTAATCCATGATCCCAGCCTCTCGTCCCACTCGGGCTGGTCGAAAGGTCCGAAACCGCTGTTGTCAAAGAAGGTGTACTCACCGAAATACATCTTACCGTTTACCTCATAGAAGTCGATCCTGACATGCGTCAACCCTGCGGACAGCTTCTTGGCGGCAGCGACCATCTGGTCGAACGTTTTTGGCTTCTTGATTTCAAAATCGGCGTTCGGGTAGTGCTGAGTAACGGGAAGGTGCTTAAAGTCCAAATCGAAAAAGTCAATTCTTGTGTCCCCAGCAGCCCTGCCGGTCACGACGAACATCATCTTTGGTTCGCCGTCGAAACAGTAAAACTTGTAATCTCTCAGTTCGCCGCATGCGGTGTCCTCGAGGTAAGCCTCTGCAAGAATGCGAGGCCTTACGTTCTTGTACGGCCACTCCCTGCCGACATAATAAAAGTTGTAACGCATGGCAGACTCGATTTTCTTACGCGCGGCAGCAAGATCGAGATTGGACTTATCCTTAACGATGACGAGCCCCTCCGAGTCATGACTACACTTCAGAACAAATTGCTCGGGGAGAGAGGAGAAGTCAATTTCGTCGAAAGATCCCCACACTCCCAGCGTCGGAATGATATGCTCGTCACCGACGATTGCCGCCGCAATCTTCTTCGCCTCAACCTTATCAACCATATCGGTGTAACGTGGATAGCGATCATGAAGCTTAAGCCACTGAAGCTTCTCGTTAAAAGTCTTGGGATTCTTTAGGTCGCAGGACTTATGCATGCGAAGCCGAAAATACAGCCTAATATACGCCTCGTCAGGAAGCCACCTCAAGCTGTACTTCGCCTTTTTCACCAAGCTCTTCTTGTCCAAAATTAACCTCTTATGCCTGACCATCATGCAACACGATGGCGAAATGCCTTAACCACAGCAGGGGTGTCATCCCCGAACATACTCCTGCCAGACGCCATTTGCGGAAACCATACTGTCTGGGAGTCAAGGTTCACCTCCAATAAGGCGGACCTCCCCTCCCTATCAATACAGACGTCCCAGGAAATGAATCCAAATTCACCGACGGACAGATGGCAACGCTTGACAGCCTCGATGGCTTTGGAGACGCCCACAATCCGGTAGCCCTTGAACACAGTCCCTGTGTCGGGATGACTCGAGTAACTTTTCCGATACTCTGTAAAAGCCTCGTCACCCAGATAACCTTCATCGTCGACGTGAACGAACATGCCACCCGCGTGGGCGTTGTCGACCTTTGACCCGCCCTGACCGATTCTGAGCGTAACAGGGCAAGCGCCGACGCCCTGACCGGTCAAGTATGTGACGATGCGAAGCGTGTTGACGCTTCCCGGATAAATGGCGTCGATGCTCTCGTGCTGACGCACGCGCTCCTGGCAGACCCACTCGCCACCCATTGATTCGATAATACTCTTGACGGATTTGCCGGATTCGATATCCTTACCGTCCTTGAAATCGACGATAGCTACGTCCCTACCTGAATCACTATCGCGGGTTCTCTTGATTACGCAGGGACCTATGTTGCCGAGCGCTTCTACCGTCTCTTTCATATCCAAAAGAACCCCTCCCCGATTGACAAGTCCACAGGAACAGTTTGCGTAGACCTCTGGGAGGCGAAGCCCTCCGCCTTGGGCGAAGAGAATAAGATTGTTCTTATCGGCAAGCGCGTCGCGGTCGCAGCGGCGAGAAGAGTTGGGCTCAAGAATGACCGAGAACAGCATCTCGGGAATAAATTTCGGGTCCCATTTTCCGGTGTAGCTAGCATAAAGGCGGTGCCACCAGAGCGGCCAGTACCTGCCGGTGAGTTCTTTCCAATACCTATGCGCGTCCTCCGCCTGCTCCGCGGTGGGCTTGAACGATTTCACCAAAGCTCGCTTGGACCAGATGTTCTTGACCTCATGAATCCAGATGAACGTCTTCCAAAAGAAGACGCTGAGAGCCTCGAAGAGTCGGTCAATCCTTACATAAATACTCACAGCACTTCCTCCTGGATAAATAGATCTATCTCGTCGATGATCGCGTTTGGATTGGGGTTCTTCCACGGCTTCAGCTCAACGCTGCCGTCCTCCATGGCCTCAATGGCGTCCCCCAGCTTGTCCATCTCACGAACTGCGAGCACGAGCCCCTCAGAGGCAAGCGTCTCATTGATGCCCACCTGGTGATCATTGATGTGCTCACCGTACTTCGCCAGACGGGACACCGCGATGACCCTCTTGCCGGCGTTAAGCGCACCCATAATCGAACCTGACGCACCGTGGCTTATCACGATGTCGGCCTCGGCAATCTTCGCGCTGAATGCATCGGGGTCCATGAAATGTTCGAATCTGAAGTTCTTTGGCTCGTATGTCGACGCACCGATCTGGGCAAACAGGGAATCCTTCACATGACCAGCGCCAACGAGCCTATCAAGCTCCTCGATGAGCCGATTGAACTGATAGGGTCTAGAGCCCACGCACACGAATATCAATAGAGACACCCCACGTAACGTGCCTTCTCATAGAACCTCTTCTGACTCTCCCACTGCACGAAGAACAAGTCAGCATGCTTCTGCATGAGCTTGCCGGCAACAGTGGGTTTGTTAGAGCGACCGAAGGTCTCAATGAATACGAACTTCTTGCGGAAAAGGACGGCAAGGAGGTAGAACGGGTATGCCACCATAGTGCCGGTAGTCACAACGACGTCGGGCCGCTCCTTTGCCCAGATCGCACAGGCGTGGATGCCGTTTACGAGCATCTTCGCGGGCATGAACTTGTCCTTGAGGTCAGTCTGCATCATCAGATAGGGACAGCCCTTAACAAAGGGCGTCTTCTCGGTGACCATGAATCCACCGTACTTGTCCACGAGCGGCTTGAGCTTTTGAAGTTGTTCCCAGTGGCCGCCAGACGACGAGACGAGGCAGACCTTGGCCTTACCTTTTCCCATTACTCGGCTTCCACCTTGTAGTATTCGCGATACCACTTGGCGAAGGCCCTCAGGCCGTCCTCGAGCGGCGTTGCTGGCTTGTAGCCCAGGTCGCGCTGGAGCGCCGTGGTGTCGGCATACGTGACGGGAACGTCGCCGGGCTGCATCGGCACGAGCTGCTTATGAGCTTCAAAGTCGTACTCGGCCGGGAGCACGCCTTCCTCCACCAGCACGCGCTGCAGCGTGTCGACGAAGTCGAGCAGGTTTTCGGGATGAGAGTTGCCGATGTTGTAGACGCGGTGGGCGGCGAGCGGCAGCCCGTCCTCGCCTATCTTCACCTCGGGCGCGGCGTCCATGACGCGCCTCACGCCCTCGACGATGTCGTCGACGTAGGTGAAGTCGCGGCGGCAGTCGCCCATGTTGAAGATCTTGATGGTGTTCCCGCGGCGCAGCTTCTCGGTGAAGCCGAAGTAGGCCATGTCGGGCCTGCCCATGGGGCCGTACACGGTGAAGAAGCGCAGGCCGGTCGCGGGGATGGAATAGAGCTTGGAGTAGGCGGCGGCCATGAGCTCGTTGGACTTCTTGGTGGTGGCGTAGAGCGACACCGGGGAGTCGACACGGTCCTCCTCGGAGAACGGCACCTTCTTGTTGCCGCCGTAGACCGAGCTGGAACTGGCGTAGACCAGGTGCTTGACCGGGTGGTGGCGGCAGGCCTCGAGGATGTTAAAGAAACCCACGAGATTACTCTCCAGGTAGGCGCGCGGGTTCTCGATGGAGTAGCGGACGCCCGCCTGGGCGGCGAGGTTCACCACGACGTCGAAGCCGTTCTCTGCGAACAGGCGCTCGATGAGGGCGGCGTCACACAAATCGCCGCGCACGAAGGTGAAGCGGCCGTCCGCGTCGGCCTCGGCCAGCATGCGGAGGCGCGCGTCTTTAATGCCGGGGTCGTAGTAGCTGTTGAGGTTGTCGAGGCCGACGATAGCGTCGTCAGATTCCTCGAGAAGCTTCTTAACGAGGAATGCACCGATGAAGCCAGCCGCTCCTGTGACGAGCACTTTTCGGTTAATCATGTTTATCGCCTAGTCCCTTTTGTATAAATCACGTGTATAAACCTTGTCCGCCACGTCCGCGAGCTCGTCGCTCCAGCGGTTGGCCACGATCACGTCGCAGCCGGCCTTGAAGGCCTCCAGGTCGTGGGTCACCTCGGAGC
>WGSL01000065.1 GCA_014871665.1 Collinsella sp.
CCCTGACCTCTTGACTGCCAGTCAAGCGCTCTCCCAGCTGAGCTACGCCCCCGTGACGAGGAGATACTATAGGGGAAGTTGGCGCGGGGTGCAAGGACTTTTTTAGGTCAGATTCTAAATGCCTATTGATATAGGTAAGCGATGGCTGTGCCGGTGTGGACTTGGATCGTGGCTGTTGACCTGACCACATTGCTGATGCCCGTGTCCGCCAACAGGCCCAGGGGGCTGTGGTCTAGCTCCCACTCTAGGCCGTGTTCGCTTACCACCGTCCCAGGGGCTATAGCAATGATAGAGAACGTCTTGTCCACGGCGCCCTCGATGGCCCACGATTCGCCCGCGCGAAGAATGCGGGCAACCACCTTGTCCTCAGCAATCCAGATTGAGGCATCCTCGTAGCCTGCGAGCAGACCCAATACGGAAAGTGCCATATCCGGGCGGCCTCCGGTGGCGCAAGTCGCAACCACTTCAGCACCTGGCCAGCGGCGACGGACGGAATCGAGCGCCAGCGCCAGATCGGTATAGTCCTTGTACGGATCGTGGCGCTCAACTTCAAAGTCGGTGGCGGCATCGACCAACGCGCGGCCCGCATCGCTTACCGTGTCGGCATCCCCAACATACACGTCGCAGCCCAGGCCGGCGCCCAGCAATGCGTCGAGCCCGCGGTCCACGGCGATAACGTGGTCGCACTCCCCCGCTAGCCTACGCAACAGATCCGCGCTCGCCACCAAGGGCGAGCCGCAGACTACAAGTACTTTGCAAGCCACGGCCCTCACCTAGCCCTCAAACGAAAGCACACAGTCAAGGTCCAGCTCCTCGTAGCTGTCGATAAAGATATCGCAGTTGGCGCGCACGTCGTCGCGCTTCATGCGGCCGTGCGGGTCATAGATGCCCACGCGCTTAAAGCCTGCGGTGCCAGAGCTCTTTAGGCCAAAGACCGCGTCTTCAAACACCCATGCGCGCTCAAACTTGCACTCGTGGCGCTCTTCCAGGCGACGCAGCGCCAGCTCGTATACGTCGGGGAACTGTTTGGAGCGTCCCGCCTCGCCCGTCGTGGTAACAAACTCCATGTAAGCGTCGAGCCCGGCTCCCGCAAGCGCAGACCCAACAAGCTCGGTCGGCGTGGAAGTAGCAACGCACATGGCAATGCCCGCCGCCTTCGCCCGCTCCAAAAAAGCCAGGAGCCCCTCGCGCGGCGGCACCTTGGAGTACCCATCGATCAAAATCTCGCCCAGCTCGCGATACAACTCCTCGCCGTTCGCGCCAATGCCCCAGATGTCGTGGTAGGCCTGGCACTCGTCCTCCAGCGACAGGTGCTCAAATTGGGCAAAGTCATCCACGGTCACGTCAATCCCGTGACGGTGCAATAACTCGGGCTGGGCATAGGCCCAAACGGGGGTGCTATTAACTAGCGTGCCGTCGCAATCGAAAATAAAAGCAACCTTGGGAGCGGCGGTATGGGACATAAACGAACCTTTCGATATCAAATGGTAAACATCCTGCTAAAAACGTTTTACCAAACGTCAGCCAAATAATTTTGAAACCCAAATTGGTAAAACTGTCAAGAGTTTTACCACGGCAATTCTGCCAGTGGTATAAACATGTCGCTTACCGATTAAACGCCCCCGCAAATCCGCTTTCGTCCATAAAACTAACGCACAGGTGTTATCGTAGTTTCTGCCGAAAGTTCCACCGAGCACGCGAGGTGGAACGAATCACAGAAACTTCGCCGTCCCTTCGATTCGTGCAGCCTTGGACCTTTCGCATCTAGTCACCAAGGCAACACGCTGCCGCGTCATGATGGGATCAAACGTGAGCGATACAAAGCTAAAGCCAACGGCTAAAAAGCCCGCAACCCGCAAACCGGCTCCGCACGCACCGGAGCTCTCCAAGGACGATGTCTACCTGTTTGGCATTGGAATGTGGGAGCGCAGCTGGGAAAAGATGGGCGCGCATCCCGACACGCAGAACCGTACGCGCGGCTGGCGCTTTTGCGTTTGGGCGCCCGACGTAAAGAGTGTCCATGTCATTGGCGAATTTAACGACTGGGATGAGGAAGCCAACCCGCTGGTGTCCGTGCATACGAGCGCTATTTGGGAAGGCTTTATTCCTGGCGCCGAGCAGGGCCAGCTCTATAAATATCTCATCGAGACCAACGAGGGCGAGAAGCTCTACAAAGCCGATCCGTATGCCTTTAAGGCCGAGTGCCCTCCGGGTACCGCCAGCGTGCTGTGGACCCTCGATGGCTACCAGTGGAACGACGCCACGTGGCTCAAGCGCCGCGCCGCCCACAACCACATGTCGCAGCCGCTCAACATCTACGAGGTGCATATTGGCTCGTGGAAGCGCCACGGCGACGCGCCGCAGGGCGAGCCCGACGAGTACGGTAACTACCCCGGCCCCATGGATCCCTTCCCCGCGCAGCGCGGCGAGTTCTACACCTACGACGACCTGTCGGTGGAGCTCGTGGACTACGTGCGCGACATGGGCTATACGCATATCGAGGTCATGCCGCTTATGGAGCATCCCTTCGACGGTTCCTGGGGCTACCAGACGACCGGCTACTACGCCGCCACGTCGCGCTACGGCAATCCGCAGCAGCTCATGCACTTTATCGATGCGTGCCACGAGGCTGGCATCGGCGTGATCATGGACTGGGTCCCCGGCGGTTTTTGCGCCGACTCCCACGGTCTTGCCACCTTTAACGGCCACATGCTGTTTGAGCACGAGATTCACCCCAACTGGGGCACGCATAAGTTCGACTTCGCCCGCGGCGAGGTACGCTCCTTCTTGGTCTCCAACGTGCTGTACTGGCTCGAGAACTTCCACGTGGACGGCATTCGCATGGACGGCGTGTCCAGCATGCTGTACCTCAACTTTGGCATCGACGATCCCGGCCAAAAGAAGTTCAACAAGTACGGTACCGAGGAGGACCTGGACGCCAGCGCGTTTATCCGTCAGGTCAACTGCGCCGTGGAGGCGCACTACCCCGACGTGATGATGATGGCCGAGGAGTCCACCGCGTGGCCGCTCGTGACCTATCCGCCGCAGGACGGCGGCCTAGGCTTCCACTACAAGTGGGACATGGGCTGGATGAACGACACCCTGCACTACATGCAGACCGATTTTCCGTGGCGTCCCGGCAACCACGGCCTGCTCACGTTCTCCATCATGTACGCCTTTACCGAGAACTTCATTTGCCCGCTCAGCCACGACGAGGTCGTGCACGGCAAGTGCTCGCTGATCGGCCGCATGCCGGGCGACTGGTGGCGCCAGTTTGCCGGCCTGCGCACGCTAGCTTTCTACCAAATGACGCACCCCGGTGCAAAGCTCAACTTTATGGGCAACGAGATCGGCCAGTTTATCGAGTGGCGCTACTACGAGTCCATCCAGTGGTTCCTGACCGAGGAGTACGAGACTCACCGTCATCATCAGGCGTTTATCAAGGCGCTCAACCATCTGTACACCGCCGAGCCCGCCCTATACGAGCGCGGCTACACCGACGACGGCTTTACCTGGATCGACGCGGACAACTCCAAGCAGTCCATCGTGAGCTTTGTGCGCCAGGGCGAGGACGTCGATAACGACCTGGTGATTCTGATCAACTTTGACCCGGCGAGCTACGAGAGCTTCCGCGTGGGCGTGCCGCGCGAGGGCGACTGGGAGGTCATCTTCGATTCCGACCGTCCCGAGTTTGGCGGCAGCGGCTATGCCGGTGAGGAGCCCTACACCTGCTCGAGCGAGCCCTATCCCTGGAACGGGCAGATGGACTCCATCGAGATTAAGGTGCCCGGCCTTGCAGGCGTGGTGCTTAAGCGCCGCGGTCCCAGCAGCTATAAGCCGCCCGTGGTCGAGGAGCCCAAGAAGGCGACGCGCAAGCGCATGTCCTCGGTGAAGCCCAAGGCCGCAGCTGCTAAGAAGGCTCCGGCTAAGGCGAAGGCTGCCAAGCCCGCCGCCAAGGCTTCGGCCAAGTCCACCACGGCCAAGAAGGCTGCTTCCAAGGCCAAGGCAGCTGCCGTTAAGGATCCTGCCAAGAAAGCGTAACAAAGGTGTTACCACTGTAATTACCCGCCCCGCCGGGGCGTAGGATACAAGTCATAACCGTTCCGGGAGAAACATCCCCGGGGGAAGGAACGTATGAATAAGATCTTCGACAACAAGCAGGAGTTTACCGAGCTCTATCGCGATGCCGTCATGAGCATCAGCGGCAAGAGCGTCGAGGCCGCCAGCGACCTCGACCGCTTTAACGCCCTGGCCAAGCTCGTGGCCGAGAAGGCACGCACCGTTGCCACCAAGAGCGACGCCCGTGCCACCGCCGAGGGCAAGAAGCGCGTGTACTACTTCTCGATCGAGTTTTTGATCGGCCGCCTGCTCGACAACTACCTGCTCAACTTTGGCGTGCGCGACATGGTCGCCGAGGCGCTCGACGACATGGGCTTCGATCTGTCCGTCATTGAGAACCAGGAGCCCGATCCGGCTCTGGGCAACGGTGGTCTGGGCCGTCTTGCCGCATGCTTCCTGGATTCCATGGCAGCCGAGGGCATCGCCGGCTACGGCAACGGCATGCGCTACCGCTACGGCCTGTTTAAGCAGGAGATCGTCAACGGCAGCCAGGTCGAGGCTACCGACGAGTGGCTCACCCATGGCTATCCCTGGGAGGTCCGCCGTCAGGACAAGGCCGTGACCATCAAGTTTGGTGGCCGCGTCGAGGGCTTTGAGGAGAACGGCCGCACGTTCTACCGCACGGTGGACACGCAGGACATCCTTGCCGTTCCCTATGACATCCCCGTTGTGGGCTATGCTGGCGAGACCGTCAACAAGCTGCGCGTCTGGGCCGCTGAGCCGGTCGAGGAGCACTTCGATCTGGAGGCTTTCAACCGCGGCGACTATGCCCTGGCCGACGCCGAGCGCGCCGAGGCCGAAGCCATCAGCGCCATCCTCTACCCCAACGACGCCGGCGAGCACGGCCGTCTGCTGCGCCTGAAGCAGGAGTACCTGTTTGTCTCGGCCGGCATCTACAGCCTGCTCGACACCTTTGAGAAGGAGCACGGCGAGAACTGGGATCTGCTGCCGCAGTTTGTTGCCATCCACACCAACGACACGCACCCGGCCATGTGCGGCCCCGAGCTCATGCGCATCCTGATCGACGAAAAGAAGCTCGAGTGGGACGACGCCTGGAACATCGTGACGCAGGTCGTGAGCTACACCAACCACACCATCCTGCCCGAGGCTCTGGAGAAGTGGCCCATCGGCACGTTCTCCAAGCTCCTCCCCCGCGTGTACCAGATCATCGACGAGATCAGCCGTCGTTGGCACGAGTCGTTCGACACCACGCAGGAGGGCTGGCAGGAGCGTCTGCGCCAGACCGCCATTCTGTGGGACGGCGAGATCCGCATGGCCAACCTGTCCGTGATCTGCAGCCACAGCGTCAACGGCGTGGCCAAGATCCACTCCGACATCATCAAGAACATCGTGCTCAAGGACTTCTATGCCCTGACGCCCGAGAAGTTCAACAACAAGACCAACGGCATCTCGCACCGTCGCTTCTTTGCCGAGGCCAACCCCACCTACGCCAAGCTCGTGACCGAGGCCATTGGCGACGGCTGGCTCAAGGACGCCTTTGAGCTGGAAAAACTCAAGGAGTTCCAGAACGACACCGAGTTCCTCAAGGCCGTGGGCGCCTCCAAGCGCGCCAACAAGGAGCGTCTGGCTGCCTACGTAAAGGCCGAGACCGGTCTGGTCATTGACCCCAACACCGTCTTCGATGTTCAGGTTAAGCGTTTCCACGCCTACAAGCGCCAGCTCATGAACATCATGAAGGTGATGGACATCTACAACCGTCGCATCGCCGATCCCAACTTCCATGTGACGCCGACGACCTTCATCTTTAGCGGCAAGGCGGCCTCGAGCTACACCTTCGCCAAGGAGACCATCCGCCTCATTAACTCCGTGGCCGACGTTATCAACAACGACCCGCGCGTCAACGAGGTCATGAAGGTCTGCTTTATCCCCAACTTCCGCGTGAGCAACGCCCAGCTCATCTACCCCGCCGCCGAGATCTCGGAGCAGATCTCCACAGCCGGCAAAGAGGCCTCGGGCACGTCCAACATGAAGCTCATGATGAACGGCGCCATTACGCTGGGCACCCTCGACGGCGCCAACATCGAGATCGCCGACCTGGCTGGCCGCGAAAACGAGGCCATCTTTGGCCTGACCGCTCCCGAGGTCGAGCAGCTCTGGGCATCCAACAGCTACTTTGCGTGGGATACCCTCAACGGCGACCGCGAGCGTCTGGGCCGCGTGATGGACGAGCTCAAGGACAACACCTTTGCGGGTCTTTCGGGCAACTTCGAGAGCATCTACAACGAGCTCATGAACAACAACGACCCCGACCTGGTCATGGCCGATTTCCGCAGCTATGTGGATGCGTGGGAGAAGCTCACGGGCAGCTACGGCGACCAGGAGACCTGGAACCGCAAGGCGCTGCTCAACACCGCCTCGAGCGGCTGGTTCTCGAGCGACCGCACCATTCGCGAGTACCGCGACGAGATCTGGCACGCATAAGCGCGCGAGCTCCCTTTGCCAGCACGGCATTACTCGACGGGCGCGACCGAGCGCCGCGCCCGTCGCTAATGGGTTTAGAAACATCGATGACAGAAGGAGAAATCGATGAGTAAGAAAGAATGCATCGCGATGCTCCTCGCAGGAGGACAGGGCAGCCGATTGGGGGCACTCACCCAAAAGATCGCTAAGCCGGCGGTTAGCTTTGGTGGCAAGTTCCGCATTATCGACTTTTCGCTGTCCAACTGCTCCAACTCGGGCATCGACACGGTGGGCGTTCTGACGCAGTATCGCCCCTACCTGCTGCATGCCTATGTGGGCTCCGGCGAGGCTTGGGATCTGGACAGCCGCGACGGCGGCGTGTCGATCCTGCCGCCGTACGAGACGCAGACCGGCGGCGCCTGGTATGCGGGCACGGCCGACGCCATTACGCAGAACCTCGACTATATCAAGGCCAACGACCCCAAGTACGTCCTGATTCTTTCGGGCGACCACCTGTATCGCATGGACTACCGCAAGATGCTCAAGACGCACATTGAGAACAACGCCGACCTCACGGTGAGCGTTATGCCCGTGCCGTGGGAGGAGGCCAGCCGATTTGGCATCCTGACCACCGACCCCGAGGACGGCCGCATCACCAAGTTCACCGAGAAGCCCGATAAGCCCGATTCGAACCTCGCGTCCATGGGCATCTACATCTTCTCGGCCGACGTGCTGATCGAGGCGCTCGAGGAGGACGCTCTGGACCAGCGCTCGAGCCACGACTTTGGCAAGGACATCATCCCCAAGCTGCTCGGCGAGGGCAAGCGCCTGTACAGCTACGAGTTCCACGGCTTTTGGAAGGATGTTGGCACCATCGCCAGCTTCCACGAGACCTCGATGGACCTGCTGGGCAACAACCCCGAGTTCGATCTGTTCGACAAGCACTTCCCCATCATGTCCAACATCACCACGCGTCCGCCGCACTACATTGGACCGGACGGCCGTCTGGACGACTGCCTGGTCTCCAACGGCTGCAAGATCTACGGCACCGCTCGCCACTCGATCCTTTCGACCGACGTTATCATCGAGGAGCGCGCCGTGGTCGAGGACTCCGTGCTGCTGCCGGGTGCGCACGTTAAGAGCGGCGCGCACATCTGCCGCGCTATTTTGGGCGAGAACTCCACGGTCGAAGAGGGCGTGAAGCTCGGCTCTGTCGATACCACCAAGGATACGGCCGTCGTTGGAAATGACGTCGTTATCGGGAAGGGGGAATGATCCGATGATCAATCGCAAGGCCATCGGTTATATCACCGCTAACTACTCTTCGACCTACGGCAGCGTGCTGCTCAAGGACCGCCCCCTCGCGTCCGTTCCGTTTTTGGGCCGCTACCGCCTGATCGACTTCCCGCTGTCCAACATGATGAATGCCGGCATCAAGACCGTCGGTGTCGTCATGCCGGGCAACTATCGCTCGCTGATCGACCATGTGAGCTCGGGCAAGGACTGGGGCCTGGACCGCAAGAAGGGCGGCCTGTTCATGGTGCCCGGCAACGCGTATGGCACCACCAAGGGCGGCATGCGCTTCCTGCTGCGCGACATCATTTCCAACAAGACGCTGTTCCAGCGCTCGGACAAGCCCTATGTCGTGATGATGGGCACCAACATCATCTTTAACATGGACCTCAACACCATCATCGAGGCGCACGAGAACTCCGGTGCCCAGATGACCGTGGTGTACTGCAAGGCCACGCGCAACGTCGATGACGAGACCAAGCTGCAGATCAACGAGAACGGCCGCCTGACGGGCGTGAGCGCTGGCGTCGTGTACGGCGACAACGCCTCTATGGACTGCTGCATCGTCAACCGCGAGACGCTGCTCGAGATCATCGACCACTACCAGGCCGCCGACTATCTGGACCTGCTCGAGGCACTCCAGGGCGACTTTGGCAACATCGACGTGTGCAGCTACGAGTACAAGGGCGAGGTCGTGGGCGTGTTTAGCGAGAAGTCGCTGTATCGCCGCAGCATGGACCTGCTCGACCAGACCGTGGCCGACCAGCTCTTCGACCCCGAGCGCCCGATTCTGACCAAGGCCCACGACGTGCCGCCTTCGCGCTATGCGACCGGCAGCCACGCCTGCAACTCGATCATCTCGGCCGGCTGCATCATCAAGGGCACCGTGCGCAACTCGATCCTGTCGCGCGGCGTCGTGGTTGAGGAAGGCGCATCGGTGACCAACTCGATCATTAACCAGAGCTGCATCATCAAGAGCGGCGCACGCGTCGAGAACGCCATCCTGGACAAGAACAACGTGGTTCCCACCAACACCGAGCTTCGCGGCACGCCCGAGAACATCCTGGTGCTGGGCAAGGCTCCGTTAACTTCCGACACCACCATCGTACGTTAACGTTGGCACCGCAACATCGCTCGTAACATGTAGAATAGCCGCCCGGTTCGCGCCTGGCGGCTATTCTCGAATAACAACATGGGAGACAATATGGCTGATTCCAGCAAAAAGATGCAGATCGTGTTTGCCTCGGCCGAGTGCGCACCGTTTGTAAAGACCGGTGGCCTGGGCGACGTGGCGGGCTCGCTGCCCGCGGCGCTTGTACGCGCCGGCGCCGAAGTCATCGTGATGGTGCCCAAGTACGCCACCATCAAGGACGAGTACAAGGCGCAGATGGAGCACTTCTCCGATTTTTACGTGAGCCTGGGCTGGCGCAATGAGTACTGCGGACTCGAGAAGCTCGAGCACGACGGCGTCACCTATATGTTCATCGACAACGAGCGCTACTTTGCGCGCGACTATCCGTACGGCTTCTTTGACGACGGCGAGCGTTTTGCGTTCTTCTCTAAGGCCATCACCGAGAGCCTGCAGCACCTGCCGGCCGGTTTTGAGTGTGACATCCTGCACTGTAACGACTGGCAGACGGCACTGGCGCCCGTGTTCTTGCGCGAGTTCTACCAGGGCCTGCCGCTGTATGACCGCGTCAAGACCGTGTTCTCGATCCACAACGTGGCGTTCCAGGGCCAGTTTAGCGACACCGTGATGGAGGACATCCTGGGCGTGGCGCATATTCCGGCGGCCGCCTCGCAGCTGCGCTGCGACGCCTGCAGCATTAACTACATGCTGGGCGCGTTGCGCTATGCCGATGCCATTACCACGGTGAGCCCCACCTATGCCAACGAGATCCAGACGCCCGAGTTTGGCGAGGGCCTGGACGGTGTGCTGCGCGAGCGTTCGTATGCGTTGCAGGGCATTTTGAATGGCATCGACGTCGCGGGCTTTGACCCGGCGACCGACAAGCGCATTGCCGCCAACTACACGGTCGAAGACCGTTCCGGCAAGGCCGTGTGCAAGGCCAAGCTGCAGGAAGAGCTGGGGCTCGAGGTTCGCGACGACCGCCCGCTTATGGTGATGGTCACGCGCCTGACGCGCCAGAAGGGCATGGACCTGGTCATGTATGCGCTCGACCGCATTCTGGCCGGCGGCGTGCAGGTGGCCGTGCTGGGCACCGGCGACCGCGACTACGAGGACGGTCTGCGCTACTTCCAGGACAAGTACCCGGGCACCATGGCCGCGCGTATCGAGTTCGATCCGGCGCTGTCGCAGCGCATGTATGCCGCCGCCGATATGTTCCTGATGCCGTCGAAGTTTGAGCCCTGCGGCCTGTCGCAGATCATCGCCATGCGCTACGGCACCCTGCCCATCGTGCGCGAGACCGGTGGTCTGAAGGACACCGTGATCCCGTATAACGAGTTTACCGGCGAGGGCACAGGATTCTCGTTTAGTAACTTTAACGGCGACGAGATGGGCGATGCGGTTTTCCGCGCGGCGCGTCTGTTCTGGGATAACCGTGAGGCGTGGGATCAGCTGGTCACGCAGGCCATGAGCCAGGACTTTAGCTGGACACGCTCGGCCGATAAGTATCTGGACCTGTACTTCTTTATGCACCCGGAGATTGAGAGGCCGGCGGCTGTTGTCGACGAGCCCGAGGCTGAGGAGAAGCCGGTTGAGGCTGAGCCCGTAAAGGCCGAGCCTGAGGTGAAGACTGAGGTTGCTCCTGAGGCAGAGGCCGAGGTCAAGCCCGCTGCAAAGCCCGCAGCTAAGAAGACCACGACCCGCAAGAGGACCGCCAAGAAGGCTACGACAACCAAGGCTGCCGCCACCAAGACCGCCGCAGCAAAGACGACTGCTGCCAAGGCAACGACCACGCGCAAGCGTACGACCGCCACTGCAAAGAAAGCCGCCGAAGCCGAGGCTGCTCCCGAGGTAATGGCTGAGGTCGCTGAGACCAAGCCGGCCGCTAAGGCTCCGGCCAAGACCACTGCCAAGAAGTCGACGGCGTCCAAGACCACGACCGCCAAGAAGTCCACGGTCGCAAAGTCGACCAAGACCAAGGCCGCCACGACCAAAGCGGCCGCAAAGCCGGCCTCCAAAGTCGAGGAGACGCCCGGCGAGGCAAAGCCCACCGCCGAG
>WGSL01000066.1 GCA_014871665.1 Collinsella sp.
CATGACCTGCGGCTTTAGTGGGAGATCGGGGTGCTCAAACTGTCAAATTATGGAGGGCAAACAATGTGAGCAGCTTGTTAATTTCTGCTGAAAACTAAAATTAAATGTTTCAAATTGACGGCGTTGTGTATAATGCAAAAGAGTTATTTGGGCGTTGTGAAGCTTGCTTCACGGGTGGCACACTAGCTTTAGGTTTCATCCGTGGAGGAAGTGAAATTGCTCCCAAAGCAGTATCCACATTCCAATAGGAATAATTCCCTTTCAACAATTTACTTTTGTTTGTGATAGTGTTTTTTGGGATATCTTCGGCTAATAGGCGCTTGTCCGCTTTTTGGTACATCATGGAGGACATCGCACCTCTCGATTGTCTCAAAATCATCTCTTGGAATAGTAGCTCTCCAAACATGCGTCATCCGTCGAAGCCGCTATCCTCGTTCCGAGCGTGCGCAGCGAGGGCGAGCCTTTCCTTCCGTGGTACAATTCCAAACACGAGCGCCCAACTTGCGGGCGCGCTTTGTTCGCAACCTAAGGGAGGATACCCTCATGATCAAAGACCTGGTGAAAGACGAAGCCGTCTTGTCACAGCCCTGCGATGCCGTCACCGCCGAGGAAGCCGCAGCACTCGCTGCCGACCTCACCGACACGCTTGAGTCGCTCGAGAACGTCGCGTGTCTGCACGCCAACCAGCTCGGCGTGACCAAGGCCGCCTTCATCTACCTCGATGCCGATGACAAGCCGCACATCATGTTCAACGCGAAGATGATCCGCGCGCTCGGCGCTTTCAAGACCACGGAGGATTGCCTGTCCCGCGAGGAAGAATCCAAGGTCACGCGCTATGCCAAGGCGAAAATCAGCTACCAGGAGCTTGCCGGCGACAAGCTCGTCACGAAGAACCGCGAGTTCACCGACTGGACGGCCGAGATCATCCAGCACATGATCGACCACAGCAAGGGCAAGCTGGTCTAAGCCGCGAGAGCCGGCCCAGCAGTGACCTTGCGGCAGTCGCTCTCCTTACCGATCGGCGCCAAGCTTATCCCAACGGCATACGAAAGGCATCGCATGCGAGCGCTCAGCGAAAAAGAGAAGAATCAGATCCAGCGTTACTGCGTGTATCCCAAGATCGCCCTGCGGGCGCTCATCATGTCCTTTGCGCTGTGCGCCCTTATCGTGCCGTTGGAAATGATCGACGACCTGGTTTTCCATAACGACGGTTTCCAGCCGACCGGGATCAATACCGGGATCGCCCTTGTCGCGCTCTGCGTTGCCGTGTTCTGCTTCTGCGCGCTTCGCCCGAAGTTCGGCATGCGCGGAAAGCAATGGCTTGACCTGCAGAATCGCCTTGCTGTAAGGCAGACTCAAAGCGACCGTTCGGCTCAAGTTACCGGCGTGCTTGCGACGCAGGCGGCGGGGCGTCTGCTGCAAAAAAGCGACAACAAGGCGGCTCAGGCTCTCGGGGGCGCGGCCCAGGTCGCGGGAGCGGTTGACGCGGTAAGCACGGCGGCAGACATGCTTTCGGAAAGCGCGAACAACGCCGAGGCGATGGCCGATGCCTACGACGTTCCCGTTCCGAACATCAAGAAGCAATTGATTGCGTTCTCGATCGTGCCCGTTCTGATTCTTATTGCGATATATATTCCGCAATACGCCCAGGGAAGCCAGGAGACGCAGGAGAAGATTGCCCTCGCCGCCGAGCAAATCGACATGGCGGAAAACGCGCTGGCACAGGTATGCGAGCGCGTTTCGGCAGATGACCCGTACGAGAAGTACAAAGATTACGGCTATCACGTGAGAGGCTATCTGCAAGAAGGCGATTACAGCTGGGAGGGGGCTTACGTCTACTTGACCTTCGACGAATACGGGACGATTACTGAGATCAATTATTGCGAAGGCGTCGATGCCGCGGCGAGCCTCGAGGAAAACCTGAGCCAAGCCGAGCGAGACTTCCAGATCCTTAACGCCCCGCTCAACGGCCTGAACATATCCGTTGCCGACCCCGAGCTGCTTGCAACGTCTGCTATCCCAGTCGATTTCAAAGAGACGTTCCTGGCAGGGTCGTTCTATGAGGGTGTCCGCGTATACAGCAACGACACCCCCGTTCGCGTCGTCTGCTCCTTCGATACCGAATCAGAGGAGGAATTCGACGAATACTCGAGGCCGCAGATCACGCTCTCGGTATGGAAAGCGAATTCGTAGCGGCATCATCGGAGAGGGAATGGACGACGATTTCGCGGCAGCCTGGAATCCCGATACCGCCGAGCGGGATAAGCCCCTACCGCTTGATCGATAGTTTCTACTGGAGTTACATTCCAGGGACCGACGATGCCGTCCTGCTTCGGGGAACGAGAATGGGTTCTGTTCGAAAAGAGCGGCTAGCCCATAATCTGGGCAAGGTCGGCCTCGGGAGTGGATATGGGACGAATGCCGTAGTTGTCCACCAGCACTTGCAGCACGCCAGGGCTCACGAACGCCGGAAGCGTGGGGCCCAGGTAGATGCCCTTGATGCCCAAATGCAGCAGCGTGAGCAAGATGCACACCGCCTTCTGCTCGTACCAGGAAAGCACCATGGAAAGAGGCAAATCGTTCACGCCGCAACCGAAAGCATCCGCCAGCGCGAGCGCGATCTTGATCGCACCGTAGGCGTCGTTGCACTGGCCGACGTCCAGCAGGCGCGGGATGCCGTCGATGCTG
Source organism: Collinsella sp. (assembly GCA_014871665.1). Lineage (GTDB taxonomy): Bacteria > Actinomycetota > Coriobacteriia > Coriobacteriales > Coriobacteriaceae > Collinsella. The sequence goes on from WGSL01000066.1 coordinate 2,689, forward strand.
CCCAGATCCAGGTCGTTGAAACGGTACTTGCCGCAGGCCAGAGTCAAGATGACGGAGTCGGAGGGGGCGAGCTTGGCGAAGTCGGTGTAGTAGCTGCGCTCCTTGCGCATGCCATCGCAGCCCGCCAGCAGGATGAAGCGCTTGATGTCGCCGGACTTGACCGCATCGATGACGGCGGGAGCAACGCTCATCACGGTGTCGTAGCCGAATCCGGTGGTGACGCTGCTGCCGCCGTTGATGCCGGCGAAGGTCCGATCAGCGTCCCAACCGCCCAGCTCCAGTGCTTTGTCGATAAGGGCAGAGAAGTCCTTGGCGCCGTCTTCGCCCGCCTCGACGACATGCGCACCTGGGAAGCTCACGGGTCCGGTGGTGAACACGCGGTCGGCATACGACTCGTCTGGCTTCACCAAGCAGTTGGTCGTCCACAGGATAGGCGCGGGAAGGTCTTTGAATTCCTTACGCTGGTTGTGCCACGCGGTACCGTAGTTGCCTTTCAGATGCGGATACTTGCGCAACTCGGGATAAGCGTTCGCGGGGAGCATCTCGCCGTGGGTGTACACGTTCACGCCGCGGCCTTCGGTCTGCTCCAGAAGCTGCTTGAGGTCGTGCAGGTCGTGGCCGGTGACCACGATGAAGGGTCCCGCCTCGACCCTGAGCTCAACCGTCGCAGGCTCGGGTTTGCCGTAGGCAGAGACGTTCGCTTCCTCCAAAGCGGCCATGGCGGCTAAGTTGACCTCGCCGCACTTGAGAACCAAAGGCAGCAGCTCGTCCATGCCCAGGTCGGAGCCGACGGCCCTCATGCCCTCGTAGAGAAACGCCGCCACATCAGGGTCCGACTTCCCCAACGCCTGCGCATGATAGGCGTACGCCGCCACGCCGCGCATGCCGAAGAGTAGCAGGCTCTTCAGGCTGCGGATATCCTCCTGTGCGTCCCACAGCAAGCGCATGTCGTACGAGCTAAATTCGCCCAGGGAAATAGCCTTCGCGCGAACGCGACGCTCAAGAGCGGCAATGGCCTTAGGGTCGAAGCTGACGTTGCTCACGCAGGCAAACATGCCCTCCAGCATAAGCCCGTCGGATTCGGTATCCCCCCTTCCGCCGCTCTCGGCTCGGGCCAAGGCGACCAATGTCCCGGTCAAATCATCTTGCAGCCGAGCCACGTCGGCGGTCTTACCGCACACGCCGGCAGCTCCGGTGCAGGCGGTGCATCCCGCCGTCTGCTCGCACTGGAAGCAAAACATGTTCTCGTCAGTCATTTCGCGCTCCTCTACTCAGGGGTGTGTTTTCGAAGCAACTACACTATACTGTGGTATCACATACATTTCTGTTGTAGAACCTACAGGTGAAACCAATGCTTGATATCCCTACTTCTTCTTCGATGCTATTCGCCGGCATAACCCAAGACGAAGCGAAGCTGATGCTGCCTTGCCTTGGGGCGACAAGAAGGGCTTTCAGCCGGGAGGAGCGAATTATGCGCGCCGGCCAGCCCACCGAATACCTCGGCGTCGTCCTGTCCGGGCGCGTACGGATCGAAGTCTCGGACGCCTGGGGCGAGACGACGATCTTGGAGATGCTGGGGCCCGGCTCGCTTTTCGCGCACGGCTACGCCTGCAGCATGGAGCCCCTCGACATCGACGTGCCGGCTGATACGGCATGCGAGGTGGTGCTGCTCAAAGCCGAGCGCATCATCCATTCCTGTCCTAAGCAGTGCGGCTGCCACGCGCACATATCCTCGAACCTCATGCGCGCCTTGGCGCTAAGCAACCTGGACATGAACCACCGCGCCATAGCCATGACCCCCAAGACCATACGGGGCAAGATCCTCGCCTTCCTATCGCAGCAGCAGAAGAAGGCCGGCACCCGCGCCTTCGCCATCCCTTACAGCCAGACCAAGCTGGCAAGCTACCTCAGCGTCGACCGCAGCGCGCTGTCGAACGAGCTCTCGAAGCTGCGCAAGGAAGGCGTCATTGACTACGAAGGCCGCACATACCGGCTGCTGTAGCGCACGACAGTTTCCTGCCATGCTGCGGCCAAAGTGAGTAGTCTCAGGTGGCTTTCCCATGAGTCACAGAGCTGGCTGGGGGCTTCGCTTGCGTCCAAATCGATTTGTGCGCGTTCGAACTCCTACGCGGGCGATGAGGGCCTCCGGGGATGCATCCTTGATGGACAGAAGCGGCGCGATCTCCCTCTCTAGCGTCGATTCGGAGCTGATGTCGTATCTCGCTTAAACTCTTCTTCCCGGTTTCGAAACTCGAATTGTTTTAAAGTTTCGAAACCGAGAAGGCAATATGCAAAAGGATGCGTCGAGGAACGAATCCCAGTCGCGCCACGTCGGCAGTGATGTTGAGGTGCATTCGCGCGTGCTACAATGCGGGCACCAGAGATGAAAACACAGTCCCCGTCGGGAAGTCGTGGGCGTGCGGGAGTCCGCATCAGCAACCTGCCTCCTTGGTTGTCCCTTCTCTGCATGGTCATCTACATAAAGGAGGAACCAGCCATGCAGATCAGCGTGTCGTCCACCCTGACCGTATATCACGACGGTCAATTCTGGGTCGGGCTGGCGGAGCACGTCGAAGGCGGAAGGTATGGCGTCGCCCGCATCGTCTTCGGCGCGGAGCCGTCCGATGAGGAGATTCTGCGATTCGTTACAAGCGAATGGGAGAAGCTCTCGTTCTTCGGTCACGATTCGACCGAGACGAGCAGGCCCGCGAAGAACCCCAAGCGACGCGCTCGCGAGGCGGCGAAAGCACTTAAGCAGCCGGCGATGAGCACCAAGGCGCAGCAGGCTCTCGCGGCACAGCGGGAGACGATGAAGCGGGAATCGGCTCAAGCAAGAAGTCAGCGTCGCGCGGATGAGGCGGAGGCGCGCTTCGAGCAGCGAAAGCTGAAGCGCAAACAGAAGCATCGCGGTCATTGATCGGCGATAAGTCCTAGCCTGAACAGGGTTACGTCCCCTGTTCAGGCGTGGCCTCAATCGGTTTCATGCTTGCATTGTCGCAAAGATCGCAACAATGCAAGCATGGATATCTCACGGGGCGCGAAGCCGCAAAGGTTGCCAAACGGAAATCCTTCGACCCGTCTGTGCGGGTCAGAGTTTTGAAAACACTAGATATTAGCTACTCCCACTCAGTGACCAATCCAGTACGAGTACTACCGATGTGTGCCGCGTCATACCGCCGAGAGGCTGATTCGTGCGCAATTTGGGCGAATCAGCCCCTTGATTCGCGATTTTGGGAATGACTCAATTGATTCGCGAAACCGCAGGTCGCTCCTTTAATCACTCCCTGGTTTCCGCTGGGATTCGTAACGAGTGGCTTGGGAGGGGTTGATTCTGACGGAGTCTTGCGCGTGTAGGTTTTTCTCAGACCGTAACGTCGCAAGGAGCTGGGTGCTCCTCCAGGTAGTCGTCGACCGAGCATCTATTGATGCTCCCTTTGTAAACATACCCATGTGCAATTGGCTCAAGCTGAGCGAACAGCAAGGCGGCGTCTCGGCACGATCGCAAAGTCCCGCATCCGCATCCCGCATGCGCGAAGAGGTGTTCGTGGTGGGCGGCGCGGTTGCGGATCTTGTTGATTCCCGCTATCCGTCCATTGACGTCGTTTCGGTCGGCCCCCTTTGGCCATGCCTTATGGATGATCGGAATCCATAAGTCGCGTTCGTGGCTGCGGTCCGTCATATGGGCCCAGAAGCCCAGCGTGAGGTTTGAGACGATGTCGTCCGCGGTCGCGTTCTCGCGAAGGCCGTTTCTCAGGTGATCTATCGAGTTCCTGTTCAGTCGATTGGCGTCGTTGACCTGTCCGCGCTTATTCGTCCTGAGAATCGGGCGCCTTACGGGAGAGGCGTCGTCGAGCAGCCAGTGGTCGGACCCGCTCCAAGTGGAGGATATTGCCCTGTCGTACGCGTTCCTGAGGGCGACCTCGAAGAACGAGACGTCTTTCAAGACGGCCTGCGCAAGGCCGATGTTCCAGAGGTAGAGGTCGAGGGCGACGGCGTCATCGCCTCGCGATACTTCGAGATATTTGCTATATCGCGGCTCAGAGAGCCACGATATGACGTGCGCCCGGTCTATCTTCGGAGCGTTCGGCATGGGAGACCTTTCCTCAGAAAACAATTGAGCCCCGGCGACTTGAATCAGCGGTCGTACCGGGGCTAACTGACATGTAATTATAGCACATGAATTCTGCTTGCGAAGTCTTAACCGTCGACGTGGTGCCCATAACTACCAGCTATGGGTTAGGTCGAAGTCGCCAAAAATGACTGCATTATCGATGAAAACCAGCGAAGCAGAGGAGCATAACGCTCAAAGCCTCGGTTATAGGCGAACTCTGCGAGACTCGCGTCAGGAAGATTATCCATCAAATCGTTCTGACATCTGGTTCGAAGCAGAGTGTGCCTTTGAGTAAGAATTCTTGCTAACTGGACCTTCAATCCAACTGTATTTTTCATCTTCTAGGCGAGCGAACAGCTTGTTTCGGTCGCTATAACGCAGTCCCATCTGTTTTGAAAGGAGGTCATTTCTTGTAGATTGAATCAGTTCACGAGGGGCATTGTTGTCCATGAGCGACAACATCGCAAGGACATACCCACCGTAAAGACCTTCCAAATATCCATCCTGGTGAAGGTTTTCTATGAGAAGGTCGTCTGTCAAGCCCTTATATCCGCTTGGCAGAAGGCCTTCTTCAGCAAGCTGAGAAGACCAAAGGGATAGGATTTTCTCCTCATCCTTCTTGCTGATTTTTTTCAGGAGGTCATCAAAATCGACGTCCTGGACCTTGTCGCAAAGATATTTAAAAATAGTCTGAATAAGCTTCTTTCCAGCCGATGATAGCTCGCTGTTAATTTCCTTCTTCAATTCGCTAGCGACTCCATCTCCTAGCTTCACTTCCTTGTCCATGCTCTTTCTCCGTTTCAATTCATACGTAACGCGGTGTTATTCTTTCGGGTTTTCCTCTACAGGTCGATTCCAAGCTTTTCCGAATAGTTCGTGCCCGCGGGACAGCTCGAGTACGATATTGCTGCTTATAACATGGGGAATCTCTCCCGACTCGGTGTACTTGTCGATTTTATCAATCGCTGCAAATATCTGCTTTTCCGATTGAGCGTAAAGCTCGAACATTCCGATGGTATGGCCATCCTCAACTTGCTTGATGCCCGGCGAATCATGAATCACGAACTGGATAGGTGTCTGATTGAGCATCACGACGTCGAAAAGGAACATTCCCCTGTTTTGGGATCCTGTTCCGTCGTCAAGGGGAATCTCATACCTGTAACTATCCGGGCTGGTAATCGAAATCGCCGGCGACGCGACTTCGTCCCCTGTTGCAAGTTGATTCAGGCGTTTGAGTTCGATATTGATCATGTCCTGAACATCTCTGAAATGACGCATCTCGAGGTCTTTACGCTCTTCCGATAATTCTTTGCTACGCCTGTCGAAGTCCTTCCCTCTATCGTACATCTCGTTCGCGGACTCGAGCTGAGCAACAAAGGAGCTGAGTTCCGAGTGCTCAATAATCAGGTTCGACATATTGTTTGGCGACGACTCGACGCTTCGCACCGCTCCTTCTAGCTTTTCGATGCTGCGATTTAGATCGCCTATTCTCCTCCTTAGCTCGACTTCTTCCTCTCGATGCTGCTCCCTAAGATTTATCAGGTTCGCCTTATGGAAGGCTTCGATTTCCTCAATTGCTTTGAGGTTTACGTTGGGGAAAAATTTTGTCAGCTTTTCGAAGCTTCTTGTCTTCTTGAAATCAACGAGCTTGAGGTCGCGCTCCATTGCCCTTAAGGCTCTTTCCAGGGTATTGCGGCTCCGTTTCAATGCCGTCAATTCTTCCTGTAAGTGTCTAACGTACTCTTCCTGTTCGACATCGTGATTGGGGGCGGGACAGTCAAAGGAGTCTATTATCCTGCTCATTCGGGTTCTAAGGTCTGCTATTCGGCGCTCGTTCTCTTTGTATTCGTCTCTGGACCTCGCCGCCCGAATGAACCTTCGGCTCTTTGCCTCCTTGAAGGCTTTTTTATCTTTATTGAGCTCCGTCTTCTTTTCTTCAATCTCAGCAATCTCCGAGTACAGCCCATAGAGCTTGAGCAATCTGAGCAAATCAGACGAAACTTTCGTTTTCCCGGAAGTCATCAAAGGCCGTTGAACATCATCATGGCCCATTCCATACGCGCGAAGGAACGGGCTTTGAAGGTCGCGGAACGTTGCGCCAAGTTCGCTAAGCCCGTATTTCGCCGCCAACCATTCATTGAAGTCGGAAAGCCCCATAGACTTGACCGGAACGCGGTTGCGATCGCATTCCCAGACCGTTTCTGGAGTGGCTGTATCCCGCTTGAAATAACGTTCTTCATCTTCGAATAAATGGGTGAAATGAAGAGAGTGGTGGCCAATAGCTTTGAGGACACTGCTTGTTTTCTTGGCATAGGTGCTTCCGCCTAAAGCGAAATCGACGGCGAGCAAAAAAGTGGTTTTTCCGATTGAGTTCGTGGCGTCGTTGCCTCCAACGACAATGTTCAATCCACGACCGAGTTTGATAGGGGGCCTTGGGCCTTTCTCGTCGGCAAATTTATCACAGTAAATTTCAGTTAGCATGCCTAATCAACCCTTCCTGGGTTAGCGTAATCGCACCCAAAGCATAGAGGCAGTCCAGCGCATCCAGGAACTCGTCTAGACCATTGAAATTCGATTTGGTTTTGCCGTAGAGCTCCCCGCAGCTCATGCCTCCCGAGTCGAGGAGCTCTAAGATTTTGGGGAATCGAGAGAGGTAACTGCTTTCGAAAGAGCAGATTTTATTCGGAAGCCTCATCGCGGTCTCCTTCTATTTCGTTGAATATCTCGCAGCTTTGAATGAAAAAAGAGATCACGACTTCGCAGGCCGAGCGGTTTTCGCATCCTGTGCTTTCAGAGACCCATTCGGTCATCCTTCTGTAAATTGCCTCATAACCCTCGCCGAGCGATTCGAGCTTCTTGAAGCACCGCTTCATGCTCATGGAAAGCTCATCTGGGTCGAGCTCGCCGTGAGCCGATCGCTCTTCGAGTTCGGTCGCAATGAAGCCGTAATATCTGTCGATGTTCGAAACGACGCGGTTTTTAAGGAGGAAGTCTTCGTCCGGAATCTTGTTCCTTACTTTGATGGGCTTATAACGGAGCTTTTCTACGGCCTCTTTGTCAACAAGGCGATCCATGGAACCAATGATACTTTCGAGGGCTTGCTCCAGCTCGATTTCGTCGACAGCAAGCTGGACATCGTAGGAACGTTTCGCTTTAAGCTTCCGCGCAAGAAGACTCGCCTGCTTTTCAATAGTGGACTCGTTTTCGTACGATGCCGCGCATTCCAGGTCGAGCAGCGCCTTGTTGTCCGGCGAATCGACGTCGAACTTGGCAGGGAGCTCGCAGCCAAAGCGGTCGTAGGCAATGGAACGAACCATCGAGATTTCCTCGTCGCTTGCAAACGCCGGGATTATCGCAACCTTCGCTTTATGCTTAAGCCTCTTGCCGCATAGAAGGCATCTGTTATTGCATTCTGCGACAAGTTGAGCATCTTCGCTTTCATTGCTGTAATCCAAACTGAGCGGCAGTTCTTTTTGTTTCCTATTTCGCGTGCCGCTTCTCGCCGATGCTTCCTCGATTATTTCTCTGAACAGCTTTGCGCAGTTCTCTGGGAAATCGCACTCAGCCCCAGAGGGCAATTTATCCCTGAGCTTTTCGAATAGCTTCTCCTGCCTGCGGATATCAATGTTGTCCTCGATCCACTCTGCAAAAGCGGCTACGTCCAACGACTGCGGAAATGCCCCCGATACCAGTCCGTTGATTGGCATTCGCCCAGAATAATATTGTGACAACGTCGCATCCGCTTTGTTGAAAATCGGATTCTCATTGCCCTCAAGCTTGCTTATGTGGATGAACAAATCTTGGACAAATTCTCCCTGGCTTAGCCCAGGGGCAACGAACAGCTTGAGAGTCTTTGCAAATTCACTAAACGAGATTGATTCCATCGGCCATCCTCGCGCTATATCGTTAAGCCCATATATGCCCACATAAGCCCATATACCGCCACCGGTCTTCAAACGGACCAATGCGAAGATGCATCCAGTCAATTGAGCGGCCTTGCGTTGGCGATTCGATGCTTTTCCATAATTGTATCGCATGGTCATTACGTCTATTGAGTCCTTGCGATGAAAGGCTCACCGGAACGCCTTAGTAAGGCCGACTCTCTTGGCGATTAATTCGCCATAATTTGACAGTTTGAGCACCCCGATCTCCCACTAAAGCCGCAGGTCAT
>WGSL01000067.1 GCA_014871665.1 Collinsella sp.
AAGGCCGCTGCCGAGTAACGCACTTAATTGCCCGCCCGGGGCTTACCCTTTCCCGCCCGCGCCCGCGCTTCGCGAGGGTCGCGTTCGGGAAAGGGTAAGCCCCGGGCTACGTTTCTGCGTTCTCGTTGGGTCTTGAGGGACGCTAATAAATAGACTTGCTTGATGCCGCCTCTGTTATCGGGGCGGCTTCTTTTGTCGAAAACCACCATGAAGGGGTAGGCGCCTTTGCGGTGGTTCCGTTTGTCTCGACCTGTAACATCTGGGCCCCTATTTGACGAGCGGCTGTTACAGATTGAGACAAACAATCGCCGCCGATCATTTCATCTCGATCTGTAACATCTAGGATTGAAAAGGGCCGCTAGATGTTACAGGTCGAGACAGTGGAACATCGGAACCGAAACCACCACAAAGGTGCCTGCCTGGCGGGTCCTTATTTCGATGGGGCCCAGGTTATTTCATCGTCAAATAGCCAAGTGCGTGCTGAGCCACTGTCGCGCGCTGTCTGTGGATCGGGCTCGCAAGTTTGTTCGTAGGCATCCTCGGTACACCGATCCATAAAATCGACGACTGCCGTCTGGTCGCCCTCCATGACGTAGATTACGTCGCCATCCGAGATATAGACCCCCGGTCCTTCATTGTCCACGCAGCCGGGGTCGTATGAGACGTTGCACAATTTGCTCCCGTTTGCCGCATCGAGCTCAAGGGTCGAATAATATCCGCCAACCATTTGGCCATTCTTGGCTCGATATATTGCGGCGCCGTACCACCGCTTAAACGTCTTGCCTTTGAGTAAACTGGTTGCCTTGCCGATAAGCTGCTCATCTTTGGTGTAGCGTCTGGCCCCAAGTTCGATGCGGGGATAGTTGCTGACACCAAGCGCTGCGGGCGTACCGTCAAAATCGACGGTGACCGAATCGGGTTTGACGATATCGGTGAGGACCTCGATGGGATAGCTTACGGTCTCAACCGCCGCCTGCGTCGCAGAGGCGGGGAGAAATGCGAGATAGATAATTCCTACGCCGACTGCGGTAATCGCAAACGCTAAGACGAGCAGGCCGATATAGGTGGAGCGTTTCACGGCGGGTACCTCGCAAATAGTATGCATTCATTAAGATAAGTGATACCAGCTTACGACAATCTTCAAAAGAAAGCGATCGATCGAAATGACGGGGTGAAAAGGCCCTATTGGGCTTCGATTTGACCTCTAATAGAAATATTTGCCCCACTCATTCTGGGCGTGAGGTCAATAATTGAGTCCACGAGTTTTGAGCGATACTCTTCTCACTAAACTCACTATTTTCACTATAAGCACTATAAATATGATAGGGGGACGACGAGAACAATGTGACGTGCGATAGCTAAGCCGTTTAAGCCGGACTCTGACCTTGAATCTCTGCCTCTATCTGTGCGAACGGGCTATTGTCGGTTCTCGATTCCATCGCTGCGTTTTCGTTGGGTCTTGAGGGACGCTAATAAATGGACTTGCTTGATGCCACCTCTGTTAATGGGGCGGCTTCTTTTTGTCGAAAACCACCACATTGGGAACAGGCACCTTTGTGGTGGTTCTCGGTTTGTCTCGACTTGTAACATCTTGGCCGCTAAAAGTGGGCCTGGTGTTACAGATTTAGATTTTCGATTCGGGTGTCTTCTGTTCGTCTCGATTTGTAACAGATAGAGCTCTATTTGCCGAGTAGATGTTACAGATTGAGACAAACGGGTGCCGCTGAACAATTCGTCTCGATCTGTAACATCTGGAGCCAGAAACGGTCGATAGATGTTACAGATTGAGACGGTAGCGCACCTGTGCGGCGGCGGGCCGACATCTTTACCCCTATCTCTCAATCACTCAGAAAATCTTATATATAGAGACTTAGATTTGTGTATAAGATCGCGCAAAGCTGGCAACAATACTTCTCGAACAACGTGAAGCCGCCCCGTAGGGCGGCCGCCCCAAGAGAGGTGATTCCATGAGAATCGATAAGCTAGCAATGACGTCGCGCGAGGCGCTGCAGACCGCCATGAGCACGGCTGCCGACGCGCAGGCCGGCGCGGTAGAGCCGATTCACCTGCTGTCCGCCCTGCTCGGTGCCGGCGAGCGCAATATCTCCGTGATCATAGAGCGCATCGGTGCCGACCCGGCTCAGCTCGCACGCTCCACACAGGATGCCATCGACCACGCGCCCAAGGTTTCGGGCGAGGGTCAGCAGATGGGTCTGTCTAACGAGCTCGTCCGTGTCATCGAAAAGGCCGAGAAGAAGGCCACCAAGATGGGCGACAGCTTTGTGGTGACCGAGCATCTGCTGATGGCACTTGCCGAGGACAAGGGCGAGGCGGGCCGTGTGCTGCGCGATGCCGGCGTGACCAAGGAGCGCATCGAGCAGGTCTACGAGGAGCTGCGTGGCGATGACCGCGTGACGTCTGCCGAGGACAAGACCCAGTTTGAGGCACTGGAACAGTACGGCCGCAATATCTGCGACCTTGCCCGCGCCGGCAAGCTCGACCCGGTCATCGGCCGTACCGACGAGATTCGTCGTACCATCCAGGTCCTGTCCCGCCGCACCAAGAACAACCCCGTGCTCATCGGCGAGCCGGGCGTCGGCAAGACCGCCATCGTCGAGGGCATCGCCCAGCGTATCGTGGCCGGCGACGTGCCGAGCACCCTGCGCGACCGCGACCTCATCGAGCTCGACATGAGCGCGCTGGTCGCCGGTGCCAAGTACCGCGGCGAGTTCGAGGACCGCTTGAAGGCCGTGCTCAAGGAGGTTCAAAAATCCGAAGGCAAGGTCATTCTGTTCATCGATGAGCTCCACACCATCGTGGGCGCGGGTGCCACCGAGGGCTCCATGGACGCCGGCAACATCCTCAAGCCGGCGCTCGCCCGTGGCGACCTGCACGCGATCGGCGCGACCACGCTCGACGAATACCGCAAGTACATCGAGAAGGACGCGGCGCTCGCCCGTCGTTTCCAGACCGTTATGGTGAGCGAGCCTACCGTCGAGGACACCATTTCGATCCTGCGTGGTCTGAAGGAGAAGTACGAGATCTTCCACGGTGTGCATATCACCGATAGCGCGCTCGTGGCAGCTGCCGACCTCTCCGATCGCTACATCGCCGACCGCTTCCTGCCCGACAAGGCCATCGATCTGGTCGATGAGGCGGCAAGCCGCCTGCGCATGGAACTCGACAGCATGCCGGTCGAGATCGACGCCACCACGCGTCAGCTCACTCAGCTGCAGATCGAGGAACAGGCGCTCATGAAAGAGACCGATGACGCCTCCAAGGAGCGTCTGGAGGCCCTGCGCCAGGAGATTGCCGAGGTCCAGGAAAAACTCAACGTGCAAAAGGCCGGCTGGCTCAACCAGAAGAACGCCATTGACCACGTGCAGGAGCTTAAGAGCCAGCTTGACGAGGCCAAGAGCGAGGAGGAGCGTGCGACGCGCAACGGCGATTTGGGTCGTGCGTCCGAGCTGCGCTACTCCGTGATTCCGGGCCTGCAGCAGCAGATTCAGGATTCCGAGGCCGCGCTCGAGGCGCAAAAGCAGCAGGACGGCGAGGGCCTCAACGAGCAGGTGACCTCCGATGAGATCGCCGAGGTCGTGAGCGCCTGGACCGGCGTGCCCGTGTCCAAGATGATGCAGGGCGAGCTCGACAAGCTCAAGGGCCTGGAGGGCGAGCTGCATAAGCGCGTCATCGGTCAGGATGAGGCCGTCTCCGCCGTTGCCGCGGCCGTGCGCCGCAGCCGTGCGGGCCTCTCCGATCCGGACAAGCCCATCGGCAGCTTCTTCTTCCTGGGCCCCACCGGCGTGGGCAAGACCGAGCTCGCCAAGGCGCTGGCCGAGTGCCTGTTCGATGACGAGCGCGCGCTCGTGCGTATCGACATGTCCGAGTATATGGAGAAGTTCAGCGTCCAGCGTCTGATTGGTGCGCCCCCGGGGTACGTGGGCTACGACGAGGGCGGCCAGCTCACCGAGGCCGTGCGCCGTCGTCCGTACTCTGTGATCTTGCTCGACGAGATGGAGAAGGCTCATCCGGATGTCTTTAACGTGCTGTTGCAGGTGCTTGATGACGGTCGTCTGACCGATGGCCAGGGTCGCCAGGTGTCCTTCAAGAACACGATTATCATCATGACGTCCAACGTGGGCTCCAAGGCCATCGCCGATCTGTCCGGTAAGGACGAGGAGGAGATGCGCCATCAGGTCGACGCTGCCATGGCTCAGACCTTCCGCCCCGAGTTCCTCAACCGTATCGACGATATCGTGGTGTTCCATCCGCTCGGTATGGCGCAGATCGAGAAGATCGTCGACATCCAGCTCGCCGACGTCCGCGCACGCTTGGCCAAGGAGCGCATGACGCTTGCCATCACCCCGGCGGCCAAGCAGATGCTCGCCGTGGGCGGCCTGGACCCGGTCTTTGGCGCCCGTCCGCTCAAGCGTCTGGTTCAGCGCGAGGTCGTGGATGCCATCGCCGCCGCTATCATCGACGGCACGGTGCGCGAGGGCGACCAGGTGACGGTCGATGTCGACAAGGACGGCGGCTTTACCGTCGTGTGCGATAACACGCCGGCGGCCACCTACGAGGTTCCCGATGCCGAGTAGATTTATGGGACATGCCTTAAAATCTGCCAGCCGTCTCTAAACGCCAAAGGCGGCGGATCCAATTGGGTCCGCCGCCCTTTTTCGTGCGACAATCGATAATGTTGAACGGATGCGATGCAAGGAGCTATGCAGATGAAAGACGAGATCAAGACAAGTGCGCCGGCGACCGATGCCGCACCCGCCGCACCCAAGCCTGTGCCTAAGCCGGCACCCAAGCCGCGCGACCCCTACATCCGTGCCGAGAACGAGGACGATGACGGCTACGATCCCTACAGCGATCGCCGCCCCGAGCGCGAGCCGCTGTTCGAAGCCGACCCGTGGCGCTAACTTTTGTAGGGTGGTCATAATATCCCCGTCCCAAATTGACTGCTCGGGGAGTCGCATTCGAGCTCGGTTGTCCTCTCAGCCACTCGATATCCTTCGGAGCAATAACAGTGAAAAAACTTGCTTAAGTGTTAATCAAGCTACACACAATCTTGCTCTCTAATTAATCAAGAATCAGTATAATTTTGATTAGCTAGAGAGCAAGATTGGAGAATCATGGCATTCAACGACTTGATCGCCCAGAAAATAAAGGACTTTGAACAGCAGGGGGTTCCGCAGGTCTTTGAGCGAGACCTTGATCTAGGAAACCCACAGGAGCCAAAGCGCGACAACATCGTAAATGTGATTGTGGGGGCCCGCCGTTGTGGAAAGACGTATCGCCTGTATCAGGAGATGCGGCGGCTTCAGAGCCGGGGCGTCGAGCTTGACCGGATGCTTTACTTCAATTTTGAGGATGAGCGCTTGCGCCCGTATGAGCCATCGCTGCTGGCGGACGTGCTCGACACGTTCTATGCACTGTATCCTGTTGCTCGAACCGAGGGCGCTTACATTTTCTTTGACGAGATCCAGGAAATCCCCGAATGGGGTGCGTTTCTGCGGCGTGTAGTCGATACGGAGAAAGCGACCGTCTATGTGACGGGATCTTCTTCTAAGATGCTGTCCTCAGAACTTAAGAGCGAGTTCAGGGGTCGTTCCCTTGTGCGAGAGCTTTTTCCGTTGAGTTTTTCGGAATACGTTCGATATAAGACGGGGAGCGTTCCCGAGCCAGATGCGACCTTTTCTCCGAGCGATGCGGCGCTGCTTCGGCATCATCTGATCGGGTATCTTGAACGAGGGGGATTCATCGCGACACTTGAGCAGACGCCTGCAGACGCGATTCAGCTGCTACAGGAATATGCTTCGCGAACGGTCGCCATGGACGTCGTTGAACGTTACGACGTCAAGAACCCTCGCCTGGCATCGCTGTTCTTGACGCGGTGTATGGCATCTTCGGGACGAGAGCTGTCAGTGAACAAAGTGTACAACGAGTTCAAGAGCAGACAGATACCCGTCAGTCGTAATTCGCTCAGCGATTTACTTGAGTATTATGAGGACGCCTACCTGTTATTTTCTGTGCCGGAGTTCACGCGTTCACTGGCAAATAACATGCGGTCTGCGTCTAAGGTCTACGCTGTCGATCCTGCGATGTTTGGAGCATTCTCTCCCGCATCGGCATTGGACCAGGGTCAGAGGCTCGAGACCGCAGTGTTCAACGCGCTAAGAAGAAGGACTCCCGCGGTGAGGGTCGGATCGGTCTGCCGCCTGCTGATCAAAGAGAAGAGCAAAAGCCATGAGGTGGACTTTGTGGCTGGGGACGCACTTCTCATGCGGGCTTATAGCCTGATTCAGGTGAGTGTGGATATGGCAAGTGAGAAAACGCGCGAGCGCGAAATTGCCGCGCTTGATGCCTCGATGGCCCAGTTCGATCTTGGCGACTCGGCAATCGTTACCATGGATGAGCAGGCCGATATTCCATGCGAGCACGGTGCGGTACACGTTGTGCCCGCATGGAAGTGGCTCCTTGCCTAATCATCTACGGATCTGTGGGGCCAGGACCTCCTGGCCCCTTCATTACGGTTGGGGAGCACCGTGATGCGCCCGGCTAGTCCTGGGCCTTGATGCTCGGCATCAAAATCTGGGCGAGGTAGTCGGTCTCGAGTTTGGTCGCGGAGTCTGCGTTGCCGTCTTTGCCGACCAGCACGTTCTTGATCTGGCTATAGGTATAGCGGTTGCCGGTCGTTAGCTCGACAAGCTCAACTGCAGTGTCCATGGGGTAGGTCGACACGGGGTCTTGCGTGCGTCCGTTGATGGTCTGGGGCACCACATACGGATAAACGGGGCCGCTGGCGTAGACGGTGTAGCCGTTGCCGAGGTTTGCCGCACCCAAAACCGCGTCGCCCTCATCGGGCGTAAAGCTCTCGCCGTCGCGCACCGTGACAAGCGTCACAAGCGGCGTGTTCGTGTCGCCGGCAAGATAGATGCACAGCGTGCTGCCGTTTTGCCAAGTCGCGACTTTGCCGTACCACTCAACGGGAATATCGAGCTGATACAGGTCCGTTGCCTTATGTCGAGCATCGGCGTCGCGGGCGGACTGTGCCTCGCTTGCGCTTACGGCGTTGGCGGCGGCATCGCGGCGCGTAATTGCCGCCTGCTGGAGTATCTTTGCCGCGGCGGCAGAGCTCGCGCCGCCTTCCTCGGCATACTTGGCGGCGGCATCGATCTGGTCGTCAGTCACCGTGTCGGCCGAAGGCACCTTGAGCTTAAAGGTGGCCTGGGAACTCAAATCCTGCCCATCGCTCTTGACCGTAACTTGGGCCTTGGTGGTCGGGACGGTGTAGATGGTGCCGTCCGCCGCGATGGGGGAGGCGGCGATGGAGAACGTGTAATCGCCGGGCAGCAGCTTGATGCCGCGACCGTGCTCGTCAACGTAGAGCGTTTCGCTCACAGAAGAGCCGTCGGAGTCCTGGCCACTCACCTGCACGGGAATCTTGGAGCCAGTTGAGCAGTCGAGGCCCGCGGCATGCACGCCAATCTGCACCGACATCATCGTGTGGGCATTGGCGGCGACAGCGGCAGCCTGCTCTTGTTGATATCCGTTCCAGGCAGCATAGCCTGCACCGCCGGCGACAAGCGCGACGGCCACGACGCCGGCGACCATCAGATTGCGGCGCTTTGGCGACATCTTGCGATGGCGGACCTCGGCTTCGCGTGCCGAGGGAACGGACGGCAGGGGAATATCGCCCATGGCGATGGTCTCATCGACGACAGGAGCAGAACCTAGGCCGGGGAGCTCGCGGGTCAGCGAATCCTCGGCCGGCAAGCTGTCGAGCAAGATGGTTTCCTCGCTCGTATCGGGTTCGGTCTGGTCGTCGGCCTCACATTCGGATTCCTCGTGCCCCGCCTCGTCTTCGGTGGGCGCGGCGCCATCGTCTTTTGCATCCTGATCATCGGGCTGCGCCTCGATTTCCGGCTCATCCTGCGCATCGACGCTCGAATCGTCAAACGCAATTTCGGCCAGCGCGATCTGGTCTAGGCTCTCCAGGGCCTCGGCGCACGCTTCTGCATCTTGGGCCGCATCCTCTTGGCCCATCGTCTCATCTTTCATATATCCCCCAAGCTCAATATCGGGACAACACTGTACCCAAAAACGGGACCCCATAGAGCCGCCGCATGATTTGAAATCCGATTTTAAATATGCGCATGTTTTTGAATAGATGAATAGAGGCGCGACGACAAAAGCCCCCGAAAAGCGAGCGATGAACTGCCTCCCATTTCTTGGACATGAGAAATGGGAGGCTTTTGGAGTGGGAAGGATAAACTGGACTTTCTTTTAAGGATCCTCAAGCGTATTGCCGCTCGTATTCCACTGGAGACATGTAGCCCAGGGTGGAATGCATGCGCACCCTATTGTAATAGAGCTCTATGTACTTGAAGATGTCCTGCTTGGCCTCGTCCCTCGTCCCATAGCTCCTCTCTTTCACCAATTCCCTTTTCAGCGTCTTGAAGAACGACTCGGCCACCGCGTTGTCCAGCGGCGTGCCGGGCCTTGATACCGACTGGACTATGCCATGCGAGTCCAGACACCGCTGGAAGGAACGGGAGGTGTACTGCGCGCCCTGATCGTCATGGAAGACGAGGCTGCCGTCATCTGGCGGACCCTCCCTGCCGACCGCCTGCTCCATCGCGTCGATCGCGACCTTCTCGGTGATGCGCTCGGACATTGACCAGCCCACGACCTTGCGGGAGAAGGCGTCTATCACGGCTGCGAGATAGAGCCACCCTTCTCTTGTGGGTATGTAGGTGATGTCGCCCACCCAAAGCCTGTTGCGCTCGCCCACGGTGAAAGCGCGCTCTACCAGGTTCAACCGAGGGTCTCCCGGCTCGACCTTCTTCTGGATGCGGTGTTTTCGGGTCGCGCCCTTTCCGGCAAGTCCGAGCTTCTGCATGATGCGGAGCACGCGCTTCTCGCTCACGACGATGCCGCTTTTTCGCAGTTCGCGGTTGATGCGCCGGTAGCCGTAACGGCCCTTATGCCGCTCGAAGGCCTCGACGACGAAACCTTCGATCGCCTCCCGCTCTATCTGGGCGTCGGACTTCTTCCGGCCGAGATACTCGTAGAAACCGGATTTCGAGACTTTCATCAGCCCGCATGCCTTCTTGATGGGGCCGATCTCGCCCCTATGCTCTTTGAGGAACTCGAACCTCACGCATGGTCTTGACTCAAGAAGGCCCGGAAATTTTTTAGTATCTCGTTCTCGCGCTCGAGCTCCTCGACCTTCTTCTTGAGCTTCACGATCTCGTAGTCCTTGTTGATCTTCGGGGAGCCGTTTCCGGGGAACGCGCCGTCTCCCATCTCCTCGTATTCGCGGGCCCATCTTCTCAGCGTCGAATCCTTTATGCCGAGTTCCTCCGATAGGCCTTTGACCGTCATTTCCCCGGACAGGACCACCTTTGCCGCCGAGACCTTGAACTGCCTGTCGTATCGCTTTCTTCTTTGGGTCATCTTGAACACCTTTCGCTCTTAACTAGGTGTCCAATTCATCATACCCACTCCAGCTTTTTATGCGTGTCGACTTGAGGGTGAAGCACGACATCGAGGCCAGGAAGGCGGCGATCGGGCTCTTCGAGCGAGGCCACGGCTCCGAGTCGGCGGCGAAGGCGCTGTCGGTCCCGCGCGACACCGTGAGACAATGGCTCTACGTATACCGGTCGTTCGGAAGCGAGGTGCTGCTATCCATGGACGGCAAGCAGACCAGGTACACATACGAGCAGAAGGTCGCCGCCGCCTCGGCCGTGGTCGACGGCGGCATGAGCAAGCGGGACGCCATGGAGGCGTTCGGGGTCATGTCCCTGGCGCCGCTCAAGAGATGGTGCGCGCTCTACCGCGAGGGCGGCGCCGAGGCGCTCAGGCCCAGGCCCAAGGGCCGGCCGAGCGGTTCCAAGGCGAGGCCGCGCACGCGCGAGCAGGAGCTCGAGGAGCGCTGCCGAAGGCTCGAGACCGAGGTGGCCTACCTAAAAAAATTGCGTGCCCTGGTCGAGAGGGACGGACTCTGACCAGGGCGAAGGTCGAGGCCGTGAGCGCCCTGCGCGAAGAGGGGTACGGGCTGGGGTGCCTGCTGGAGTGCGCCGGCCTGGCGAGGTCGAGCTACTACTACGCGCTGTCGCACCCGAAGGCTCCCACCAGGCCCGAGCTCTGGGAGGCCGCCGCCGAGATATTCTCGCGCACGGCCAACGGGTGCGGCCACAGGCAGATCGCCATGTGCCTGCGCGCCGAGCGGGGCGTGCGCATAGCCTACAAGACCGTGCTGAAGATGATGCGCGAGATGGGCATCAGCTGCGGGATCCGCCGCGAGACCGACTACCACAGGTACAACTCGTACAGGGGCAAGGTCGGAAAGACCTTCGAGAACGTCATCGGGCGCGACTTCGCCGCCGACGGGCCGTGGGAAAAGATGGGCACCGACGTCACCGAGTTCAAACAGCCCTGGGGCAAGGCCTACTTCGCGCCGGTCTACGACTTCGGCAGCAAGGAGATCGTCGCCTGGTCCACGTCGCTGCACCCCAACATGGCCCAGCAGCACGAGCTGCTCGACCAGCTCGTGTCCAGGAAGCCCAAGGGCTCCAGGCCGATCCTGCACTCGGACATGGGCTGGCAGTACCAGCAGGCCGGTTGGTGCAGGCGGCTGGAGGAGGCCGGCGTGGTGCAGAGCATGTCCCGGAAGGGCAACTGCATCGACAACGGCGCGACGGAGCAGGTGTTCGGCCACATCAAGGACGAGTTCTTCCGCGGAAGGACGTGGCCGGACTTCGAGTCCTTCAAGGCGGACCTCGACGACTTCGTGGTCCATTGGAACACGAGGAGGCGCCAGGTTAAACTGAAGGGACTGACCCCGGAGGAGTTCCGGAGACAGTCCCTTGCGGCGTATTTTTTATTTAAGCCGTCCAAGTTTTGGGGTGCAGTTCAC
>WGSL01000068.1 GCA_014871665.1 Collinsella sp.
GCTCCTCGACGGCGGCGACGGCGCTCGCAAACTGATCGGGCTTGGAACCAAAGAGCTGCACGCAAATCTGCTGCTCCTCGTCGGCCGGCAACACCAGGCGCCACGTCTTGTTGCTGGCATAGGCAAGGCCTGCAACGCTCACCATCTCGCTATAGGCGAGATTGGCACCGCGGCGGCGGCACATGATGCGATAAGCGGGGTCGGTTACGCCCGCCATGGGAGCCATGAGGAACGGCTGCTCGGCATAGGCGCCCAGCAGCCGCTTGCTGTATTCAGAAAGCGCCATAGACCTACTCGTCCACCTTGAGGATCGCCATAAAGGCCTCCTGCGGGACCTCGACCGAGCCGATGGCCTTCATGCGCTTCTTGCCCTCTTTCTGCTTCTCGAGCAGCTTGCGCTTACGCGAGATATCGCCGCCATAGCACTTGGCAAGCACGTCCTTGCGACGCGCTTTGACGGTGGAGCGGGCAATGATCTTGTTGCCGATAGCACCCTGGATGGGAACCTCGAACAGCTGACGCGGGATGATCTCCTTAAGTTTGTCGCACAGACCACGGGCCAGGCCATAGGCCTTGTCCTTATGGACGATAAACGACAGCGCGTCCACCTCGTCGCCCGAAAGCAAGATATCGAGCTTAACGAGCTCGGAAGGACGGTACTCGTTGAACTCGTAGTCGAGCGAGGCATAGCCCTTGGTACGACTCTTGAGCTGGTCAAAGAAGTCCAAGATGAGCTCGGCGAGCGGCATATCGAAGCGCATCTCGACCGATTTGCTCGTCAGGTGGATCATGTCGGTCGTAACGCCGCGGTGCTCGATGGCGAGCTGCATAACGGCACCCGTGTACTCAGGCGGGCAGATGATCTTTGCCTTGAGGTAGGGTTCCTCGATACGCTCAATGCGCGTGGCCTCGGGAAGGTCCTGCGGGCTGCGGACATCGACCATCTCGCCATCGGTCTTGTACACGTGATAGTCGACCGAAGGGCTCGTGGCAATGAGGTCCAAGTTGAACTCACGCTCGAGGCGCTCCTTAACGACCTCCATGTGCAGTAGGCCCAAGAAGCCCACGCGGAAGCCAAAGCCGAGTGCCACCGAGGTCTCGGGCTCCCACACCAATGACGGGTCGTTGACGTGGAGCTTATCGAGTGCGTCACGCAGGTTCTCGTAGTCCTTGTTATCGATCGGGAACAGGCCCGTATAGACCATGGGCTTGGCCTCGCGGTAACCCGGAAGCGGCTCGGGGCAGGGGTTCGACGCCCAGGTAAGGGTGTCGCCCACGCGAACGGCCTCGGGGTCCTTCAGGCCCGTGACCACGTATCCGACCTCGCCGACCGTCAGCGCGTCGACCGGGGTCTCGGCGGGACGCTTGACGCCCACGCCATCGACCAAAAAGTCGCCCTTTGCCTGCATCATGCGCAGGGTATCGCCCTTTTTGATGGAGCCGTCAAAGACGCGCACCGTGGCGACGACGCCACGATACTCGTCGAAGTACGAATCCAGAATGAGTGCCTTGAGCGGCGCGTTCGCATCGCCCTTGGGCGGAGAGATCAAAAAGACAATGGACTCTAGCAGATCGTGGATGCCCTCGCCGGTCTTGCCCGAGACACACACGGCATCATCGGCAGGAATCGCCAGGTCATCCTCGATCTCGGTCTTAACCTCATCGGGATGGGCCGAGGGCAGGTCGATCTTGTTGATGGCCGGCACAATGTCCAGATTGGCGTTCATGGCGAGCGTCGCGTTGGAGACGGTCTGCGCCTCGACGCCCTGCGTGGCGTCGACGACGAGCACCGCGCCCTCACAGGCTGCCAGCGAGCGCGAGACCTCATAGGTAAAGTCCACGTGGCCCGGCGTATCGATCAGATTGAACTGATACGTCTCGCCATCGTCGGCGTCATAGGACACGCGAACGGCATTGGACTTGATCGTGATGCCGCGCTCGCGCTCGATATCCATGGTGTCGAGCAGCTGCGACTCCATGTCGCGTTCGTCGACGGTATGGGTGAGCTCGAGGATGCGATCGCTGATCGTGGACTTGCCATGGTCGATGTGCGCAACGATTGAGAAGTTGCGGATGTGGGAAATGTCAATTGAAGTATTCATGCGGACTATCTTACCCGAGCGGTACAAAAAATGGAGCCTGTTCCATAAAACAGGCTCCATTTATGCGCGTAATCTGTGTGGTGTGAAATTTACAACTTAGGCGTTGATGCTGTTCACGAGCTTGGCAAGACCGGACTTGCGGTTGGAAGCCTGGTTCTTGTGGATAACATGCTTGGCGGCAGCCATGTCGAGACGCTTGGTGACGGTCTTGAGGGCAGCCTGGGCTTTCTCGGCGTCGCCCTCGGCGACGGCGGACTGGACGTGCTTGGTCAGCGTCTTGAGCTCGGACTTGACAGCCTTGTTACGCATGCGAGCTGCCTCATTGGTGCGGATACGCTTCTTCTGAGACTTGATGTTTGCCACTTCTGGAGTTCCTTTCGAGTTCCTTGCAAAAAATGTATGACACCTCTGAGACACGGTGAGGTCATGCAAGCGCCTACTATAGCACGCTCCCCCTCAAAGGGATAGAACGAATTTGTCAAATAGGCAGGTATCAACACGATTTTCTCAAGATGTTCGTAATCCAGAGCAAAAGCGCGGTCTGAGAATCGGCCGAACCCTTGAGCGCGAGCTCTACATCGACCGCCCCCTCGAGCGCCGCGACGAGCTCTGCCATCGAAAAGCGACGTGCCCAGGTCAAGTGATTCTTGACCTGCCAGGACTGGAGCTTGAGCGTTGCGGCCAGCTCACGACCCTGTCCGCGCGCATCGAGCGCCTTGGCGACGATAAGCTCGCGGATGCGGCCGCACAGCAACGTGTAAGTCCACACGTAGCTCTTGGCGGGCAATAGATTGAAAAGCTCGAGCGAGCGTCGCATGTCACGTGCCGAGACCGCATTGAGAAAGTCCCAGGGTTGAACCTCGGCCGTACGTACAATCCAGCGCTCAACGTCGGCAAGCTCAATCTGGGGCGCCTCGACCATCTGGGCAAGCTTAGCCAAGTCGTTATCGAGCATGCGAGTGTTCTCGCCCGAACGCGAGACGAGCTCCTCGGCGGCCGCCGTCGAGATCGACTTGCCACGCTGCGTCGCCATCTGCTGCACGCGACGCGGTAGCTCCCAGCGCTTGGTGCCGGAGCAATCGATCACGGCCTTCTTATCGATCTTGGCGATCGCCTTATACAGGCGTGTGTTCTTGGCAAGCGAGTCGGCAATGACGAGGCAGACCGTTGTGGGGCTGGGACTCGCCAAATACTCAACGAGCGGCTCCGAGACCGCCTTGGCGAGCTTTGAACAGCCGTCAAGGATTACCAGGCGAAACTCACTACCCATCGGAAAGGTGTTAAGCGATCCGATAATGGACTCGATATCGGGGTCCTTGGTCATGTCGCGCTCGTCGAGGTTGAACTCGACCATACCCGACTTTTCCAGACGCGCTTTCATACGCGAGACGGCGTGATCGCGCTTGACTCCGTCGGTACCGACGATCAGATATGCCGGCAGCAGACCGGTTTCGGACATTGCGCTCCCCTCCCGCAGGCCTTCGTATTCGCTCCGTGCCATTCTAGCCCAGGGGCCCACCACACGCCAACGACGTCGTCACGGTTGCTGGCATCGCATCGCAAAGCCATTCGCAGTCGGCGTGACGGTAATGTCGCCGTGTTCGATAGTGCACGCGAAAACGCCGCCCGCTTCCTTAACGGCATCGATGCAGGCATCGGACGGATGGCCGTATCGATTCCCCTCGCCCGCGCTCGCGAGGGAAAGCTCAGGCTTCAGGACGTCCAGCAACTCACCATCGACTGAAACCTTAGAGCCGTGATGCCCAAGTTTAAGCACATCGATATCCCCCACCTCCTGCACGAATTCCCGTTCTTGGTCGAGCTCGGCATCACCGGTGAGGAGCATGCGCAGGCCCTTGTCTTCCTGAACATAAGAGAGCAACAGGACAAGCGAGTCCTCATTTCCCTCGCCATCTACGGACTCGAACGGCCACATCACGCGGGCACAAAATGAGCCGATGTCGACCGTATCCCCACGGCGCACCTGCCGATACTCAACGCCAGGTCGATTCAATACCTCGGCAGGAGCATCCTCCAACGCATCCGCCGCCACGGCAATCGTTCCGACCGAAAACTGTTCGAGCACGGCAGGTAGACCACCCCAGTGATCCTCATCCCAATGCGTCACAAAGACGGCATCGATATGGTGCACGTTATTGCGAACCAACGCCGCTACCACGCGCTCATCGAGCCCGCAGTCGACGAGTGCTACCGCGCCGCCCTGGCGGATAAGAATCGCATCAGCCTGGCCCACATCGAGCACCGTCACCGAAGGCGGAGCGAATCGATCCCAGTAGACGTACGGAATCGCAGCCAAGAGCACCAGGCATGCAAGCCCCACCGCCATAGGACGTGCACGGGGACGCGGCCACCAGACCAGCAGAACCGCCAGCAAACACGGCACTAGGTAAATCCACACGCTATCGGGCGACACACTCACGGATGCACCCGGCACGGCGGCAAACAGCTGCTCGAAGAACAGCGCGCAGCGGGCGGCAATCATGGGCACAATGAGCGCCCAAGTCCGCAAAGGTGCCACGAGCGAAAAGGGAACCATCACGATCGACACAGCAAGCAGTACGCTCACCACCGGACCGATGACCGCATTTGCCAGCGGAGCAATGAGCGAGAACGTACCGAAGGCAGGAATGGTAATGGGAAGTGTCGCCAGTTGCGAGCACAACGTGACGGAAAGCATGCCGGCAACGCCCGATGGCACACCCAGCTCACCCAAAGCGTAGGTCGCATAGGGGCAAAAGTACAGAATGGCTAAAACGCTGGCGCATGAAAGCTGAAAGCCCATCTCGAACAGCACCGTCGGCCGCAGTAGCACAAAGATGGACATGGTTACGAAGAGTGCCGATGCACCGTGCCGGCGACGCCCCGCGCCGTTTACGACAAGCGTCGCGAACACCATGCAGCACGCGCGCACGGCCGAGGGAGACGCGCCCGTAAAGGCAGCGTAGCCCACAAGCGTTACCGCCAATATCGCCCGCTGAAGACCACGTGAGCACCGAGTCTTTTGCAATACACCCTCGATTACAAACCCCACGATAGCCAAATGGCTGCCCGAGACGGCGATAAGATGCGCCGTTCCCGTTACCGAAAACCAGTCGCCCGCCGGCTGGGCGCGTAGCTCGGCCGAACGACCGCAGACGACACCGGCTATGAGCGCACGCGCCGGGTCGGTCGCAGGCGCGATGGACGCTAGCAGCCCATTTCGCAGCCGAAGCAGCGGCCCCGGAGAGCCCTCATCGACCGACACAACTCGAACGGCTTGAACCTTGCGCACCTCGCCTCGGAGCACGCGCGATCGTCCATATGGATCGTTCTCAAAACGTGAAACGCGACCGATAACACGCACGTGCGCCCCGACCTTGAGCTCGCGGTCAAACGATAGGCGAACCGTTGCCAAGTTCTTACCGTCCGCGCGTGCCTCGCAGGTATAGGAATACACGTCGTCGTTTATGGATGGATCACCCTGCACGACAAACTCGAAGCCGCTTGCCGCTCGACCGTCGAGCGCCTTCGAGGCGCCTAGCGTGCCCACAGCCCACCACGCCGAGACGACCGCTCCCGCCACGAGACCGACGGACGCGGCATACAGCCACCGCTTCCAAGGGGCAAGCCGCGCACAAGATTGAGCCAGCACAACGAATACCGCCGCCGCAACGGGAATGGCCCATAGCAGCCCGACCGCCGGCGCCTGCTCCCTCAGCAGCGCATCAGCGGCCACGTTGAGCACCAAGGCGCAGCTCATGCACATGCCGGCACACAGGGCCATCGTCCACGGCATCAGGGGCCGCGGAGGCATCACATGTTCGCGCTCGGTCGCACTCATACGCAGATGCAATCTTTGATTTTGGCAAGCTTCTTCTCGCCGATTCCCGACACACGCATCAGATCGTCAACCGAGGCAAAAGCACCGTTCTTTGTCCGCTCATCGATAATCGACTGGGCCATGGAGGGACCGATGCCCGAGAGCGTCTGTAGCTCTGCCGCGCTTGCCGTATTGATATTTACTAGGCCTGTTGCGCCACTCACGCCCGATGATGCGGAAGCCCCACCATCAACACCGGCTTCCGCAATGGACGCCTGCTGCTCCCCTACCGTTGGAACGTGGATTTTTTGTCCATCAGTGACCTTAGATGCCCGATTGAGCCCCGTAACGTCTGCCTCGGGCGCCAGCCCGCCGGCGGCATCAATCGCCTGAGCCACCCGCGCGCCGTCCTTGAGACGATATACGCCGGGCGACACAACGGCGCCATCGACATCGACATAGACCTCTGCCGCGGCAGAAGCCTTAGTCGAAGAACCTTCGGATGTCTTTCCGCTCGAGGCATCACCGGATCCTGGCTCCACCAACGAGCCCGAACCGTCAGTGCGCTCAAACGACACGCCACCGGCACCGCCGCCAAGGTTCGCCATCGCCAGTCCACTCGCCATCGCAATGACGACCAGTATCGCCATCACCACTGCCTTATGACCGAACAGCTTGTCCGCCAAGCGGTCCATCCGTTTGACTCGTTCGTGTTGTTCGCGCTGCGCCATAGCAAAACCTCCCAACACCATCGTGTCAGGAAAGGAGCCCCGCAACAGCCACGCCCCAAAACCGGTTTTAGCGGTCAAACCAAAAGCCGACCAAAACCTTGCACAAATCTGTCCATTTATTCAGGCACACGTCAGCAAATGAACACTTAGCCGCAAAATGCCCAGATAGCAAAAGACCGACGATGCAGGCGCATCGTCGGTCTATGCACAAAATTACTCGTGATCTTGGTAAATCTCACGTGGAGCGAGCTCGGAATGTTTGCGTTTTAAGGTCTTAGGGGCCTTATACGTGTTGCTTTCGAAGTCGATGTACTCGGTCTGTTTGAGCAAGCGCTCAATCATCTCCTCGTGATCGAACAGCTCCCATGCCTCATGCACGGCATCGAGTTTGGCGTGCGTCTCGGGACGGCGCGGCATAAAGAGCGTGCAGCAGTCGGGAGCGGCCTCGGTCGAGATATCGAACGTACCGATCTCCTCAGCGCGTGCAATGATCTCCTGCTTGTCCGAACCGATCAGCGGGCGGAACACGGGGATCTTCACGGCCTCGTTGACGGCCATGATATTCTCAAGCGTTTGGGAGGCAACCTGTCCAAGCGATTCGCCCGTCACGATGGCCTTGGCGCCCTCGATGTGTGCAATGCGCTCGGCAACCGAATACATAATGCGGCGATACATAATCACGCGCAGGTTGCTGGGACAGGTGACCGAAATCTCACGCTGGCAGTCGCCAAACGGCACCACGTACAGGCGGCCGATCTGGACACCCGGCTCAAGCGCACGGATGATGTCCTGCACCAAATACTCGCTCGTATCGGGCGTCTGCGGACGACCGGAGAAATGTACCGGCACGCACACCGCGCCGCGACGCGCGAGCATCCAGGTCGCCACCGGAGAATCGATACCCGACGACAGCAGCGTCACGACCTTGCCGGCAGAACCCACCGGCAGACCGCCCACGCCGCGCTCAGAGCGCGCGTACACATAAACGCTACCCTGGACCACCAGTACGTGCACCATCGCATCGGGGTCGTGCATTTGAACCTTTTTATCGGGGAAGGCTTCACATAGCACCTCACCCACCTGACGATTGATGTCAATCGAGGTGAGCTCATAGTCGGTATTGGAGCGCTTGGCGTGCACCTTAAAAGAATCGAAGGAACCAAACTCGCGCAGCGCCTTCACGGCGGCGGCGCAGTACTCCTGCGGGTCGCGGTTGGTGTGATACGCCAATGACACACGGGCAACGCCGGGAACGGTGCGAATGACACGCGCCGCTTCATCGGCCTGGTGCTCGTTAAAAGTCACGAGGATATAACCGGAAATTCGAGACACGGCATTCACGGAAAAGGCGGCCAAGGCCGCCTTGATGTTATCCATGAGGATATGCTCAAAATGTGCGCGGTTCTTGCCCTTCAGTCCAACCTCGTGATAATGGACCAGGCAGACGCGAGCCGCCATTTAGGCTTCAGCAACCTTGTGGCCGAGCGCCTTCTCGTAACGGGCCTCGTCGTAAGAGATGTCGCCGTCGACAATCTCGTCCATAGCCATCGAGATGGTATCGGCACCGGAAAGCCCGATGGTGATGTCATCGACATCCTGGACGGCAAGCACACGGTTGTGCTGGCCACGCAGCATGCTATTGATGTCGCAGGCGCGCTTGGAGGCAAGCGAAGCGAGCAGGAAGCGGTTGTGATCGGTCTTCTCCAGAAGATCGTCAATGCAAGGCTTTACAACGGACACGGACCTCAGATCCTTTCATGCATATCGAGAACGCGAACGAGCTCATCGGTCGCGCGGTCGAGATCGTCATTTACCACGACGTCGTCGTAGCGGTCGGCAAGGGCAAGCTCATCGGCGGCGTTTGCCATACGCAGCTCAATCGTCTCGGGCGTCTCGGTACCGCGACCGACTAGACGCTCGCGGAGCACCTCAAGCGAAGGCGGCTTGATAAAGATCAGCACGGCCTCGGGGAAACGCTCCTTCACCTGCAGGGCGCCCTGGACATCGATCTCCAAAATCAGAGACGCGCCCGAGGCGAGCTTGGATGTGACCTCGCTCACCAACGTGCCGTAGCAGTTACCGTGGACCTCGGCCCACTCAACAAACTCGCCGTTTGCCACGCGGCGGTCGAACTCCTCGCGCGTCAGAAAAAAGTAGTTGACGCCGTCGACCTCACCTTTGCGTGGTGCTCGCGTGGTAGCCGAAACCGTCAGGCCCAGGTTCGAGCGGCGCTCGCGCACACGAGTGACGAGCGTACCCTTCCCTGCGCCTGACGGTCCAGAAATCACAAAGAGCTTGGAATCCTGAGCGCTCACTTATTTGGTCAGCTGCTCGAGGAGCTGCTCGCGCTGACGGACGCCGAGGCCCTGGACGCGACGGGTAGCGGAGATACCGAGCTCCTCCATGATCTTGGCGGCCTTGGCCTTGCCATAACCAGGGAGAGACTCGATGAGGGTGGAAACCTTCATGCGGGAAGCGATGGGGTCATCGGAGTTGAGCACGGACTCGAGGGACTTCTCGCCCTTCTTGATCTGCTCGCGAAGCTCAGCGCGGGCGTGACGTGCGGCAGCAGCCTTCTCAAGAGCCTGCTTGCGCTGCTCATCGGTAAGCTGAGGGAGTGCCATTCGTACCTCCAAATAGTTGGGTTATATCTGATTCAATAATTGGCATTTTAGCACGTAGAACGTACAAAATGCCCAATCGCGGCTCCATAGGTTAGACGATACCCGCAAAAAGTGCAATATACTGCGCCCAAAGTTAAGCCCCTGACCTGCGATTCCACACAAAGGATGGGAAAGTTTACGCAGGCACAGGGGCTATTTTGTGCTAATGAAACCCAAAAGTGGTGACTTAGGGGAATCTTTTACGCGACGTTTTCGACCAGCTCGGCGACAATGGCGTCAAAGGCGGCAACCGGATCGTCGGCACCGGTGATGGGACGGCCCACCACAATGTGGCTTGCGCCACGCTCGATAGCCTGGGAAGGCGTCGCCACGCGGGACTGGTCACCAAGGGCGGCACCCACCGGACGCACACCCGGAGTCACGATCAGGGCATCAGGGCCCAGCAGCTCACGCATGTCGTGAGCCTCCATCGGCGAGCACACGATGCCATCGATGCCGTTGGCCTGAGCGAGCTTTGCCAGGCGGGCGGCCTCCTCGGCCACGGGCGACTCGACGCCGATCTCGCTCAAGGCATCCTGATTCATGCTCGTGAGCACGGTGATGGCGACGAGCTTGGCGCGGTCCTCGCGCGCCTCCTCGGCACCCTCGCGGCAGGCAGCGAGCATGGCGCCCGAACCCAAGCCGTGGACCGAAAGCAGGTCGGCACCGGCAAGCGAGGCCGAACGGGCGGCACCGCAAACCTGATGCGGAATATCATGGAACTTAAGGTCAAGGAAGACCTTAAAGCCCAGGTCCTTAAAGGTCTTGACGATCTCGGGGCCCTCAGCGTAATAGAGCGTCATGCCAACCTTAAGCCAGGCGGCATGGCCCGAAAGCTCGTGGGCGAGCTCGAGCGCACGCTCGCGGTCGCAGTCGAGAGCGACGATTACGCGGTCGCGGGCATCGGTCTCTAGCATTCGAAAGCACCTACCAGTTCGTTGATGTCCTTCACGCCTTGGGACTCAGCCCAGGCCTCGAGCTCGTGCGCGATCTTGAGCGAAGCGCACGGATCGACGAAGTTGGCCATGCCGACCGACACGCAGGTGGCGCCGGCCAGGATAAACTCAGCCGCATCCTCGCCGGTCATGACACCGCCGACGCCGTTGATGGGGATATCGACGGCCTGGGCAACCTCCCAGACCATGCGCACGGCGATGTGGTGGCACAGCGGGCCCGAAAGGCCGCCCTTGGGCTTGGCCACGCGGGACTTGCGGGTATGGACGTCGATGGCCATGCCCTGAATGGAGTTGATGACCGAAAGGCCGTCGGCGCCGGCAGCCTCGAGGGCCTTGGCAATCTCGGCGACGTTGACCGGCGCCATCTTCACGAACAGCGGCTTATCGGTCACCTTGCGGCAGGCAGCCATAACGGATGAGGCGCCCTCGGGCGTAGAGCCCATGGCGGCACCGCCGGCGGCGATATTAGGGCAGCTCACGTTGATCTCGTAGCCGGCAGCCCAGGGGCACAGCTCGACATACA
>WGSL01000069.1 GCA_014871665.1 Collinsella sp.
ATTGACCTTCTGGTCATGCCGCCGAAGTTGAAAGGCAGATTGCCGCTCTGGCGGGTTTGCAGCGTCGAGCCGTTACGCGGTTTGGTAAAACCGCGTAACCACTAGTTTGGTACCTTGACATTCATTTCTCATGCTCCTAGATTGGTTAGGCACAAAACAATTCCACTACCTAACTAAAGAAAGGAGCAACACTAATTCATGTGCGATGAACCTCTTAACCTTTGTTCGCACGAGCCCGGCGGCGACCCGTCACAGCCGGCGGATGCACCCGAAGCGGTTAGCTCAGAAGACAAGCTTGCCAAGCGAATCCTCAATGGGCTTGGGTTTTGCGGCCATTACATGCATTTTCATGGCGGAGGCGTGTCCGGCAAGGCGCCCATCATCTGCCTGCTGGCCAAGCAACCCGGCGGCGAGATGTCGCAGCAGGAACTCGGCATGCACTTTGACCTCAAGCCGGGGTCGCTTTCCGAGATCCTGTCCAAACTCGAGCTCAACGGCCTCATCGAGCGCAGCCGTAACCCCAAGGATCGACGGCAGCTCACCATTCGCCTGACCGAAACCGGCCGGGAAAACGCCCGCATCGACCAGGCAGCCCGCATTCGCTTTAGAGAGCAGGCCTTTGGTGCCCTCACCCACGACGAGCGCGAGCAGCTCGCCGAAATGCTCGAGAAAATCCGTGTAACCTGGGAGGAACTGGATGATTAAAACCCTCATGGGCAGCATCCGCGACTATATAAAAGTCACCGTTGCCACGCCGTTGCTCGTGCTTGGCGAGGTGCTCTGCGAGATGCTGATTCCATTTATCACCGCCAACCTGATCGACGCCATCAAAGATGGCACCACCGTAGCCGAGATGCTTCCCACCGCGGGCTTTTTGGTGCTCATCGCGCTGACGTCGCTTGCTTTTGGCGCCGCTGCCGGCGTCACCTGCAGCCATGCGAGTTGCGGCTTCGCTAAGAACCTGCGTCACGACCTGTTCTACAAGATCCAGACGTTCAGCTTTGCCAACATCGATGAGTTCTCGAGCTCCTCGCTCGTCACGCGCCTGACCACCGATATCAACAACGTGCAGCAGGCCTTTATGATGATCATCCGTATCGCCGTGCGCGCGCCGCTGGTATTGATCTTCGCCTTTACCATGGCATTTATCATGGGCGGCAGCGTCGCCATGGTCTACCTGGTCATCATTCCGCTGCTGGGCTTTGGGCTGTTCTTTATCATCTTTAAGGTGCGTCCCATCTTCTCGCGCGTGTTCCACAAGTACGACGCCCTTAACGAGTCCGTCGAGGAAAACGTCACCGGCATGCGCGTAGTTAAGAGCTATGTGCGCGAAGACTTTGAGAAGGAGAAGTTCGCGACCGCTGCGCGCGACGTCCAGATGGACTTCACCCGCGCCGAGAAGCTGCTTGCCTTTAACAACCCCATGATGAACATCTGCGTCAACGGCGCGTTTGTCGTCATCATCTACCTGGGCTCCAAGCTCATCATCACGAGCCAGGGCACGCTGTTCGACGTGGGCCAGCTCTCCTCGATCTTTACCTATGGCTTCCAAATCCTCATGAGCCTGATGCAGCTATCGATGATCTTTGTCATGGTGACCATGGCCGACGAATCGGCGCACCGCATCACCGAGGTGCTGGCCGCCGAGCCCACGATCGCCGATCCCGCCGAGCCCGTGCTCGAGGTCGCCGATGGCTCCATCGACTTTGACCACGTGAGCTTTAAGTATTCCGCGCATGCGAAGCGCCAGGCGCTCGACGATATCGACCTGCACATTAAGAGCGGCGAGACCATCGGCATCATCGGCGGCACCGGCTCGGCCAAGTCCACGCTCGTAAACCTCATCGCCCGCCTGTACGACGCCACCGAGGGTACCGTGCGCGTGGGCGGCGTGGATGTACGCGACTACGACTTGGACGCCCTGCGCCACCAGGTGGCCATGGTGCTGCAGAAAAACGTGCTGTTTAGCGGCACGATTGCCGAGAACCTGCGTTGGGGCGACCCGAACGCCACCGACGAAGAGGTCCGCGAGGCCGCGCATCTGGCCTGCGCCGACGAGTTTGTCGACGGCTTCCCCAAGGGCTATGACACCTGGATCGAACAGGGCGGCTCCAATGTTTCCGGCGGTCAGAAGCAGCGCCTGTGCATTGCGCGTGCCCTGCTGCGTCGCCCCAAGATCTTGATCCT
Source organism: Collinsella sp. (assembly GCA_014871665.1). Lineage (GTDB taxonomy): Bacteria > Actinomycetota > Coriobacteriia > Coriobacteriales > Coriobacteriaceae > Collinsella. The sequence continues at coordinate 2,188 of WGSL01000069.1, forward strand.
GGACGACTCCACGAGCGCCGTCGACACCAAGACCGACGCCAAGATTCGCGCAGGGCTGGCAAGCTATCTGCCCAACACGACCAAGCTCATCATCGCCCAGCGCATTAGCTCCGTGCAGGACGCAGACCGCATCATCGTCATGGAGGGCGGCCGCATCGCGCAGATCGGTAACCACGACGAGCTGCTCAAGACGAGCGAGATCTACCGCGAGACCTTTACCTCGCAGAACAAGATGTCTGCCGAGGGCGAAGAGGCCGTCGAGGCCGACACCGAGGCATCCGTAACGCAAGCTCAGACCCAGGAAGGAGGCGAGGCACATGAGTAAGGCAACGACCGCCGAGCGCGCGCTCAACCGCAAGGGCGGCACCATGTCGCGCCTCATCAAGACGCTCTTTGGCTTTTACCCCGTGCTTTTGCCCCTCGTCGTCGCCGGCGTGGTGCTCTGCGCCATCATCAACTCCATCGGCGCGACCTTCCTTCAGAGCGCCCTGCAGATTATTAGCGAATCGTGGCAGTCGGGCGATTGGGGAGCCGCGCAGCCCAAGATCGCACAGCTCGTGACCACCCTCGCCTGCATCTACGGCATCGGCATCCTGTCCTCGCTCTTCTGGAACCGCGCCATGGCCATCGTCACGCAGGGCTCGCTGGAGAAGCTGCGCGAGAAGATGTTCAACCGCATGCAGGACCTGCCGATCCGCTACTTCGACACGCACCAGCGCGGCGACATCATGAGCCACTACACCAATGACATCGACACGCTGCGCCAGATGATCAGCCAGTCGCTGCCCAACCTGCTCATGACGGTCATCGTCATCGTCACGGTGTTCTTTATCATGCTGTACTACAGCGTGTGGATGTGCTTGGTCATTATTGCCGGCGTCGCCTTTATGACCTTTATGACCAAGCTGCTCGGCTCCAACTCCGCGCGCTTCTTTATTGCGCAGCAGACCGAGCTCGGCGTTGTCGAGGGCCATATCGAGGAAGTCATGAACGGCCAGAAGGTCGTCAAGGCATTCTGCCACGAGTCTGCCGCCGAAGCCGATTTTGACGAGCGCAACGAAAAGCTCTTCGAGGTCTCGCAGAAGGCCAACATGTACGCCAACATCCTCATGCCCATCCTTATGAACCTGGGCAACCTGCTCTACGTGCTGGTCGCACTGGCCGGCGGCATTTTCCTAGCGCTGGGCGTGCCCAACCTGAGCATCTCGGGCATGGCGCTGTCCATCGCCGTCGTGGTGCCGTTCCTCAACATGACCAAGCAGTTCTGTGGACAGATCGGCCAGATCTCGCAGCAGATCAACGCCGTGGTCATGGGCCTCGCCGGCGCCGACCGTATCTTTGAGCTCATCGACGAGGAGCCCGAAGCCGACGAAGGCTATGTGACGCTTGTCAACGCTCAGGTCAACCCCGACACCTGGCAGCTCGAGGAGGCCGACCACCACACCGGCATGTGGGCGTGGAAACATCCGCACCGCGCAACCGGCGAGATCGAGTACGTGCCGCTGCGTGGCGACCTGGTCATGGACAACGTCGACTTTGGCTACACGCCCGACCACGAGGTGCTGCACGGCGTGTCCGTGTTTGCCAAGCCGGGCCAGAAGGTCGCGTTTGTCGGCGCCACCGGTGCCGGTAAGACGACCATCACCAACCTCATCAACCGCTTCTATGACATCGCCGACGGCAAGATTCGCTACGACGGCATCAACGTCAACAAGATCCGCAAGGCAGACCTGCGCCGCTCGCTGGGCGTGGTGCTGCAGGACGTAAACCTGTTCACCGGCACCGTGATGGATAACATCCGCTACGGCAATCTGGATGCCACCGACGAGGAGTGCATCGCGGCAGCAAAGCTCGCCGGCGCGGACGACTTTATCACCCGCCTGCCCGACGGCTACGACACGATGCTCACCGGCAACGGCGCCCAGCTGTCGCAGGGCCAGCGCCAGCTGATCTCGATCGCACGCGCCGCCGTCGCCGATCCGCCGGCGATGATCCTGGACGAGGCCACGTCGAGCATCGATACCCGCACCGAGGCCATCGTGCAAGCCGGCATGGACAAGCTCATGGAAGGCCGCACGACGTTTGTCATCGCGCACCGCCTGTCCACCGTGCGCAACTCCGACGCGATCATCTGTCTGGATCACGGCCGCATCATCGAGCGCGGCAACCACGACGAGCTGATTGCCAAGCGCGGGTATTACTACCAGCTCTATACCGGAGCGTTTGAGCTGGAGTAGTTCGGCTCGCCGAGATGGCCGATTTGCCGCTCATTCGTCGGGCATGACCCTAAGGTCAATGCCCTCCTCTTTCGGGGCAAATCGACTCATCTCAACGACCCAAACACAATGCACCGCAACGAATAAAGCCTCCGCAGCCACACGAGCTGCGGAGGCTTTATTCATGCCGGCCGGAAACCGTATCCCACTTTTCGGGCCCAAAATGGGATGCCGTTTCCCGCTGGACCCCCTCCGGGAAACGGCATCCCATTTCAAGGGAGTAAACCGGGATGTGATTTCCCCTAACGGCACCTTTGGGAAGCCGCATCCCACTCTAGACGCACAAAACGGGATGAGCTTTCCCATGGTGATCCAAGACCAGAAGCGTGTCCGATAGCGCGGCCAGGTCAAGAACAACAAGGCAAGCGTCACGCCAATTTGGACGAGCGTCTGCTGCAGTTTGAGGCTGCTGGCCCATATGGTAGAGTTAACCACCCATGAATTTCAGCACACTGCGTGCTACCTGTTCTTTTGTCATTTAGGGGAGTGAACTTGTGAATACTTCTGTCGCCAAGAAGGCCGGCCAGGCGGTGCGCCTGCTCATGATGGTGCTCACGGCAGTTCTCATCTTCTTCTTCATCAATGTTATGCTGCTCGTCTCCGATATCCAGGGCACGGCGCGTGTGGTCAACTACGCCGGCCTGGTACGCGGCACCACGCAGCGCATCGTGAAGCTCGAGGACGCAGGCCAGTCACAAGACGACCTGCTCAAGGCCGTGGATTCATACATTAACGGCTTGCGCTACGGAAGCGACGACCTCAATCTCGTCCGTCTCGACGACGATGAGTATCAGGCAAAGATGACCGAGCTTGCAAATTATTTTGATGAGCTTTGCACCGAGATCATCCGCGTGCGCGAAGTCGGCTATGAGAACACCGACATCATCTCCATGAGCGAGGAGTTCTTTGGCATTTGCGACGATGCTACGCGACTCGCAGAGGACTACTCTCAGGAGAAGGCGTCGGCGCTCAACTATCTCGAGGGCTTGGTGATCATCGACATCGTGGGCTTGGTGGCGACCTTTGCGGTCGAACTTGTTCGCGCGGTGCGCACTGCCGCGCTCAACCGAGAGCTGCAGAGCAAAGTCTATCTCGACGAAGCCACGGGACTGCCCAACAAGAACAAGTGCGAGGAGATCTTGGGGCAGGAGCGGCCTGTCTCCGCGGAGGCGCCCGTTGCGGTGTGCGTCTTCGACCTTAACAATCTGCATACGGTCAATAACAACTTCGGCCACGAGAAGGGCGACGAATACATCCGTTCTTTTGCCCAGCAGCTGGGGTGCGTGGCGTCCGAGACCTGCTTTGTGGGCCGCGACGGTGGCGATGAGTTTATCGCGGTGCTGCGGGATGCCGATCGAGCTGCCGTGGAGTCCTGTCTCGCTCGGGTTCGTGCGAACGTGAACGAGCATTCCGAGGCTCATCCCGACATGCCTATCAGCTATGCAGTGGGCTACGCGCTTTCCAGTGATTTTGATGAACCGCCTACGATGCGCGAGCTCTTTTCCCAGGCCGACAAAAACATGTACATCGACAAGAACCGCGTAAAGACAGCTGAGGCAGCCGGGCTGCAACGCGAGGACCGCTAAACCCGTCCCAAATGAGCTATTTGAGAAGTTGTGCCATGGCGTTGACGAATTTTTGGACTTGGAGGGTGGGCTCGAGCGGATAGTGCAGAAAGACTGGCACCTCGCGACCGCATAGGAACGGCACGCCCACAAAGGCCGGGTGCACCCCCGACCACGCCCCGCAGGTGAGCACCGCGTCGCCCTTTTCCTCCGCCTCGTTAAAGAGCGCAAAGTCGAAGCTATCCACATCGATCACGTCCACACCGCCGTCGGCCAAAAGGTCGATACGCAGACTGTCCATGGCGTCGTTGCCGTGGCGGAGCACGCGCAGGCGCATGCCCTCCAAGTCGGCAACCGTAATGCGTGTCGTGCGCGCCAGCGGGCTCGTGCGCGGCAGGTCGATATAAAACGGCACGTTAACGATGCGGAGCTTTTGACAGGTGTCGCCCCAGCGCGGTGTCGAAAAACTCGACTGCACCACATCCACCTCGCGACCAAGGCTGCGCATGACGGATTCGCGCTCGTCATAGAGGTCGCTTACCGGCACGATCTCGAAGCGCAGCGATGGCTCCAGATCGTGGATGCCCGACCACATCGACAGCGTCTGGCGCCCCGGGCACATCATCGACACGCCCAGGCGCACGGCACCGCCATCGCCCGCCGCGCGTCGGGCGCGGCGCAGCGCGTCCTCGGACTGCCGCATGATCGAGCGCGCGTCGTCCACCAGCAGAGCGCCCGCCGGCGTCACCTTAACACCCGAATGCGAGCGCTCGAACAACGTGATGCCAAACTCGGCCTCGAAACCCGACACCTGTTTGACGAGCGCCGGGGTCGACACGCGCAATTTTGCCGCCGCACGTGAGAAGCTTCCCAGCTCCGCGGCGGCCGATATGGCCTCGAGTCGTCGATCGTACACGTCAATCTCCCGTTTTCGCGCCTGTGAACGCATGGCGCCACAGGGGGTCGTTTTGGCAGGTCACGCGCTCGATTGAGAAAAACTGCATCGCACAGTATAAACCTACGGTTAACGCCATTCTAACAAATATGCAATTCACCTGCGCAAATGCAAAGCATACGATAACCAGCGAAAACCACGTGGGTCGGTTAATGGGAGCGACCCACCGGGAGGCACAAGAAGGGAAGTTCCTATGAGCAATTGGCTTAAGCTCGAGGGCGATGTCTGCGCCGTGACCGGCGCGCTCGGCGGTATGGGCGTCGAGATTTGCCGCGAGTTCGCCCGCAACGGCGCCAACGTCGTCCTGCTCGACCTGGACGAGGAGAAGGTCAAGGCCGCAGCCGCCGACCTCGCCGCCGAGTTTGGCATCCACGCCGAGGGCTACAAGATGAACGCCACCGACGAGGCCGAGGTTCAGGCCGCCGTCGATGCCACCATCGCCGACTTCGGCCGCGTCGACGTCCTTGTCAACACCGCCGGCATCCTGCGCTTCGCCGCCATGGAGGACCTGCCGCTGAGCGACTGGGAGCAGGTGCTCAACGTCAACCTCACCGGTTACTTCATCACCTCGCAGCGCTTTGGTCGCGAGATGATCAAGGCCGGCCAGGGTCGCCTGGTGCACATCTCGACCGTTGCCAGCCACTCCCCCGAGACGTTCTCGGGCGTGTACAGCTCCACCAAGGCGGGCGTCAACATGATGTCCAAGATGCTGGCTGCCGAATGGGGCCCCTACGGCGTCCGCTCCAACTGCGTCGAGCCTTGCTTCGTTAAGACCCCGATGTCGGCCAACTTCTACGCCGACCCCGAGGTCGAGAAGAGCCGCAGCCGCCTGATCGCCACGCGCCGCATCGGCGAGGTCAGCGATATCGCCAACGCCGTCATGTTCCTGGCGTCCAAGCGCTCGGACTTTACCACCGGCGACGCCATCAAGGTCGACGGCGGCTTCTCCAACATGATGGGCGACCTCACCGCCAAGCCCGGCGGCCGTCGCGCCTATGCCGACAACTACCTTAAGAACAAGGGTGTCGAGCTCTGGTCCGATGAGTCCGGCGTCGCAAAGCCGACTGACCAGTAAACCAACCTGACAGGGAGGCCCCGCGGACACGCCTGTTCCTCCCCCGTATCGATTAGAAAGAGTCCAATGGCTTCCACCAACTCCAACAAGGGTCGCGCCGTCGTGCTTTCCGCCGCGTGCGTCACCATGTTCTTCATCAGCTCCATCGCGCTGTATTCCGTCGTGAGCAAGAACCTGCTCGCCGTCTACCCCGAGTGGTCCAGCGCTCTTACCTGGGCCTTCCCCGTCTTCCAGACCATCATGGCCGTGACGGGCATCTTCGCCGGCCGCATCTCCGATAAAATCGGCCCCCGCAACGTCGTGATCGCCGCCGCCGCGTGCTACGGCCTGGGCTGGTTCATGTCCGGCACCGTCACCGAGCCGTGGCAGTTCTACCTGTGGTTCTCGCTCGTCGCCGCCATCGGCAACGGCCTGGGCTACAACCCCGCGCTCACCACCGGCCAAAAGTGGTTCATCGACAAGAAGGGTCTCGCCTCCGGCATCACCCTGGCCGCTTCGACCGCCGGTCCCGCCGTGCTGTCCCCGGTGCTCGCCTCGCTGCTCATCCCGAGCCTGGGCATCTTTGGCGCCCTTAAGGCGCTCGGCGTCATCTTCTTTGTGACGATCGCCGCCTCCGCCCTGTTCCTGAAGGCCCCCGAGGCCGGTTGGCTGCCCGAGGGCTTCGAGGCCCCCAAGGGCGGCGCGCACGCTGGCACCTTCGGCGACCTCACCCCGGGCGAGATGGTCAAGACCCCGCGCTTCTGGGTCCTCATCGTCACCTTCGCCTTTGCCGCCACCGCGGGCACCCTGCTCGTGGGCAAGGTTGCCTCCATCGCCGCCGTTCAGCTCTTCGCCGACCCCACGAGCGCCGCGGCCGTCGCCCTCGGCGGTGTGGTGGTCTCCGTCAACACCTGCGCCAACCTGGTCGGCCGTCTGTCCTTTGGCCAGATCATCGACAAGCTCGGCGCCTATAAGTCGCTGCTCATCAGCCTTGTCGTCACCATCGTCGCACTCGTCATCATGTCGATGAGCTTTACGCAGGCCATGTTCTTTGTGGCGCTCGCTCTGCTCGGCTTTAGCTTTGGCGCTCTGCTCGTCATCTACCCGCCGCTCACCGGTGGCGCCTTTGGCACCAGTAACATCGGCGTCAACTACGGCATCATGTTTTTGGGTTATGCCGCTTCCACCTGGATCAGCCAGCCCATCACCGCCGTGCTGTATCACGCCGAGGCCGGCAGCGCCGCCTACCAGCAGTCCTTCTACGGCGCCATTGTGATCGCCGCCATCGCCGTCGTGCTCACCGTCTACATGATGGTCTCCGACAGCAAGAAGAAGTCCGCCTAGTTTTACCGATGCGACAAAGGGACAGCCCCTTTGTCGCATTCCACCGGTCACCAGTATTAAGGAGTCGAAATGTCTGAGCTCAACCCCGTCCGCATTGCCGTTATCGGCGCCGGCGCCATGGGCCGCAACCACATCCGCTTTGTCACCGAGGAGCCCGAGGCCGAGCTCGTCGCCATCGCCGACGCCTTTGAGGGCGCCCGCGCCACGGCCGAGGCCGCCGGCGTGCCGTTTTACACCGATCCCGCTCAGATGATGGACGAGGTCAAGCCCGAGGCCGTCATTATCGCCACCCCCAACGACCTGCACCTGGGCGTTGCCCGCGAGGCTGTAAAGCGCAAAATCGTGCCGCTTGTCGAAAAGCCGATCTCCAACGACCTGGAGGATGCCCAGGCCTTCGCTGCCGAGGCCGAGACCGCCGGCGTGCCCGTGCTCGTGGGTCAGCACCGTCGCCACAACCCCTTCGTCAACAAGGCCAAGGAGATCATCGAGTCCGGCGAGCTGGGCAAGCTCACCGTGTCGAGCTTCCACTACATGATCTATAAGAATGACGAGTACTTCGATGTCGAATGGCGCCGCAAGAAGGGTGCCGGCCCGATTCTGGTCAACCTGGTGCACGACGTCGACCTGCTCCGCTACCTGCTGGGCGAGCCCGTTGCCGTCCAGGGTATGCAGTCCAGCGCCGCCCGCGGTTTTGAGACCGAGGACTCCGCCGTGGTCAACGTCCGTTTTGCCGATGGCGCGCTCGCAAGCATGACCATCTCCGACGCCACCGCCAGCCCCTGGAACTGGGAGGCAACCGCTCGCGAGGACCCGCAGTACCGCCCCTTCGACGCCGACGCCTACTTTATCGGCGGCACTAAGGGCGCCCTGTCGCTGCCCCGCCTGCACCAGTTCTCCTACGACGGCGCCTCCAACTGGCACAAGCCGCTGCAGATGGAGATTCCGGCCGTCGACCCGGCACTGCCGCACAAGATGCAGCTCAAGCACTTTGTGAAGGTTGTCCGCCGCGAGGTCGAGCCCGTCGTGACCCCCGCCGACAACGTTAAGACGCTCACGCTTCTCAACGCTATCAAGGAGGCCGCCGAGACCGGCCAGCTCGTCGAGCTGTAATGCCTTAAGAGCGACCGCGGCAGAAACCCCATGCCGAACCCTTCGGTCCGTCACCAACAAGCCCCTCTTCTTTGCCCCGCGAGCAGCCTCCTGCCCGCGGGGCATTTTGCTACCTTGCCGACGATTTTTCTGGGGCGGGGGCTATTTTGCACCTCGGCTTGATTCGTTCGCCACGAAATGGGCCTATCTACTACGTTTAACCGACCGCCCTCAACCATGCCGAATTTCCTAAAAATCAAAACCACCCCTAAAAGGGGTGGTTTGCTCTTAGGGTATAACCCTTGGAT
>WGSL01000007.1 GCA_014871665.1 Collinsella sp.
CGGGTGGTTTCTGATGCGGCGCGCTGCGCGCCCCGCACAGGCTAAAGCCCGTAACGAAGCGGGGCACCCGATCGAATGCGATCGGGTGCCCCGCTTTTTCATGTCTCGTGTTGACGGTCGAGACGAACGGCTACTCCTCAGAGCCCTCGTCGCGCTTACGGCTACGGATAAGATGTGCCACGCCAATGCACAGTACCGCACCACCAGCGATCCAGGTAAAGGTCACACCGTTGAAACCGGTGAGCGGGAGGTTGGAACCCTTCTTGTCGACAATGGTGAAGCTAAGTTTGCCGACCTCAGTCGTTGTGGTAGCATCCTTGGTAACCTCTAGACCATCAACAATGGTAGAACCACTAGGCGCCACATCCTGACCGACCTGATTGAGCGTACGTCTGATGGTAAAGGTGACGCCATCCTTGGCGGAATTGTTGTACCCAGGTGCCGGGGTTACCTCTTTGAGGATGTAGGTGCCTTCATCAAGACCCACGACGCTAATCTTACCATCCTGGTCCGTCTTGAGCAGGGCATCCTTAGCATCGATGTGCTTCACGCCCTTAGCATCGATGTATTGCTCTTGAGCACTGCCACCAACAACCTCCTGAAGAGTGAACTCGACGTTTCCGAGAGCGGGATACTTATCATTTTCATCCTTATCGCTACCCACCTTGGTGACATCAATGCCGTAGGTGTAGTCGTAGGCGGGATGAACGACCGTGTCGCCAGTACCCTCGACGTGCGGGTTGTTGGAATAAGTCAGCTTAACCGTATTAGTCTGGGCTTTACCAACCAATCCATCAAAGATTCCCTTGATTTTACCGTCATTATCAAAGATCTTTGTAGAGTCGAGCTTTGCCTTGTACTCGACGGTCACCTTAGAGTCAGCGTTGACGGTAATGTGGTTATCTTTAACGTCAACGCAATCCTTAAGATTCTTGAAGCCAACGGTAAGCACGTTGTCCGCCGAGAAGCTCTTAGTGTAGCCATGCTCGGCATCTTTCTTAACGATCTGGTTATCGATCTTAACCGTGACATCCGGAACATTATTCCCGCTGCCATCAACGAACTTGGGCGTCATGGAATTGGGCAGTTTGTCCGTGAAGACGTATTTATAGTCGCTATAGGTGTCGATATTACTCGCAACCGTACCGACGAGCTTATAATCGACCCAATCGTCCATAGCGGAGTCAGCGGCCTTATTGGGAGAAGTAAGGATGTCGCCGCCGTTAGACATCCAGTTCTTATCACCATCGTCGTAGACAGCCTTGCTGACGGTAGGGATGCTGGTCTTCTCGTCGACCGTAACGCCTCCAGCGCCCACAATGGCGAAAATCGGCGAGGTGGCCGTACTAGTATCCTTCGTATCGTCCCTGGTAATCGAAGTCATATCGGTCACAATAAGATAATAGCCCTGCAGAGCGTTACCCTCATTATTCGTGGGCTGGAAAGTATCACGAGCGCCAAAAGAACCCGCCTGAGTCACGCTCGTTTCAATCTTCTTTGCCAACTCATTGAACAAATTGTCATTTTTGATGGCAGTCGTGCTACCAGTGCCGGAGGAGTTGCCGGTCAGGTAATTTATGACATCCTGCTCTGTAGAATCTTCAGTGATGTCGGACCCGGTCACTGTTTTAAGGTAGCCAAGAACAGCTTGCTTTGCCTCCGGACTTGCCCAAGCAACATTCGAAACGACCTTACCATTATCTCCATCAATAACATCGGCCGTAAAAATCTGGTATGCCTTGTACTGGTTGTTCTCATTGCCCTTGGAAGGGTTAATTTTGATGCTATCAGCAGCGGTTGCCGTATCCTCGGCAAACGCCATAGTCACCGGCGCCATGACTCCGCCAAAACTCAGAGCTGCCGTGAGGCCTGCCGTTACTGCCAAGCGGGCGATGTTCTTGGTTGTCTTCATGTTTGGTCCTCTTTCTTGGAGGTTGCTTTAAAACTTGTCGATGCCAAAAGTCGGCAGGTAATATCCCTGCGCCTAAATCGCTACGGAGGCAGTACACCACTGAGCAAGGGGGGGGGACAATTATTTATCACGGCGACCTCCTCCCCGCTTGATGACGAGCGCGACGACAATAGCCGCTACTCCAATGACAGCCAAAGCCGCCACCAGCACCAACGTTCTATCTCCCGTCGAGGGCATAAAGCCTCGACTTGCTTCTTTGCTTGGGGTGTTGAGCACCGACAGCTCGATCGAGCCCGTCCCGGCATCGGCAGCATCAACCCGCAGGGGGCTTTCGGCCGATACGGTCACCTTGGGCTTCGCGGCGGCTACCTGTTTGACGTCCAGGCCATCGGCCGCAATCGTCACTGTTCGCTTGCCCTCAAAGGCGGTGTAGCCCTTGGGTGCCGCGACCTCCTCGACGGCATAGACGCCCGCGTCCACGCCGTTCAGCTCCACGCGTCCGTCTTCGCCAGACACGACATACCCGTCGGCATCCGTCGTCCACGCACCGTCGGCCGCCAGCGTGCGGCCGCGGTCATCAGTGATGCGCAGCTTGGCGTCCGCAAGAGGCTTGTCATCGGAGCTTGAGCGTTTGATAAGATTGAGTCCCCAGGTGTAGGCCGTCGCGTCATCGCTTGGCGTGCGGGTGAAGCCAGCGTCGCCGGACTGGTCGGCGAGAGGAGAGCGCGGGTAGCGCAGATAGACCTCGTTGGGGTTGCCCTTTGTGACCCCTCGATTGCAGTTGGCCCCCAAGGGTGCGCTGTAGACCGCGACCACACGGGCGCCCGCGGCGAAAGCGTCGGCCCCGCCGAGTGCGGCGATGAGGTCGCCGGTGCGCACGGTGAAGGAGTTCCCCTCGACCGAGACCTTGCACTGGGCCGTGATGTCGGTCCAGCCCTTGGCGGGCTCGGTGCCGGCGCGGCCGCCCTCACATGCGACGGCGTCGAAGCCGCCGTCCGCGCCCGCCGCCACGTACACGCGCATGCTCGCGGCGACCTCGGAGGGGTCGAGCCCCGCGCTCATGGTGTCGACGAACTGCACCGCGTAGGCGTCGTAGGCGGCAAGGCCCGCCGGGACCGTGGCCGAGAGACGCCAGTACAGGTCGTCGCCGACCGTTGCGTCGGCGGCCTTCTGCCATGCGGCGGTGCCGTCCTCCAGCACGTGCTTGGCGACCTTGGGCGTCGCGGCCTTGGGCTTGACGGCGACGGCGCTGCCGCCGACCAGGACCATGATCGGCGCGGTGCCGACCTCGTTCTGGGCGATGGCGTCGTCGTCGGCGACGATGAGCCAGTATCCACAGGGCAGCTCGGCCGTCGTGCCCGCGTTAAGGGCCACGGGCACGACGCCTGCTTTGACAATCGCGCGAGCAAGCTTTGCCGTCAGCGCGGTCGTCATGTGCCCGTCGGCATTTATCCACTCGGCAGCCTCTTGCGCCGTCGATGCCGAGCTATCAAGTCCCGCATCATGAAGCACAGGGAGAACAGCTTGGCGAACGGCGTCATTTGCCCACGTTATGTCAGTTGCGACCTTTTGGTCGGCATCGGCGTCGTCAATAACGGTCGCCGAAAAGAGCTGATACGCGTCATATCGCGTCGCAACTTTACCGTCCACCGTAATGGATCCGGCGTCGGTGGCACGGGCCGTCCCGGGGGCAATCGCGAAAGAGAAGGCAGCAACCATGGCCATCACCACAACGGCCAACGTATGGCGGAGCGACTTACTCACGACGACCACCTCGATCCAGATCGCGATGGCGGCGAGCATGCATCCACGTCGCCGCGAAGCACAGCATCGAAGCGCCAGCCAGATACGTCATAGTCAAGCCAGCGCCGCCCGCCTCGGGAAGTGTGGTCGAGTACTTGTTGGTAAAGGTCGGCGGATCCTGAGAGTCATCGCCATAGGTAACTACGGCGTCGAGCCGGTTCGTGCCATTAGTTACCTTAACCGTAACGTTGCGCGGGGTCGTGTCATAGGTGATGTGGTCCTTCACGTTATCCTTGGCGCCATCGGGGACGACCTCAGAGATGGTGTAGTGGTACTCTTTGGCCTCGTTGTAATCAACACTGAAGGACACGCTGCCATCGGCGTCGTTCGTCTCCGTTTGGAGTACCCTGCCTTCGCCATCCTTAAGTTCAAACGAGAACTGCCCCGCCTTGAAGGTGCCACCTTCAAGTACCTTCCTAGCCCGGATTGTCGCGGATCCCTCTAGGCGATTATCGTAGACCCAGATCTCGTCCTTTTTGTCATCGCCGATAATCTTCGCGTTGCCGACGATAGCCTTCGCCTTTTCGAGCGCGGCTTGATACACCTCATTACTTGCTTCACCCTTAAGCATGATCCACGTGGGACTTGTTGTGTCGTACCCCTCAGGCGCCTTCGACTCCACAAGCTTGTAGAGCACGCAATTAGCCATCTTTTTGGTGCTCGTGCCGAACGAGATTTTTCCGCTGCCATCGGTCTTGGCAGTCTGGAATTTCTTCTCAGTCCCACCGGCGCCATCCATGGCCACACTGTAGAGCGTAAACTCAGCACCCTCGAGCGGTGTGCCGACCTGCTGGGCGTCGTACTTGGTCATCGTGATGCCGTAGCCGTTGCCGCCCGCGGTTGCAGAAGTACTCTGGACAGTCCATGTTTGATCATCAGTCGCAGAACCGTCCTTCACCCCCGTAAGCGTGGCGGTGTTGGAAAGAGGAACCTTGTCGCTAGGATTTCCACTCGGGATGACCTCGTACTCGACTTTGAGGTACTTGCCATCGGGCACATTAAGCGTCAGCTTCGTGCGCGAGCCCGATTCGTCGTTAAGCTGCTCCATCTTCGACGAATAGTCCTCCTGGGGTAGCGCAACCCAAGCACCGTTCACGTGCTCGTAGACCTTAAGCGACGACGGCACCAACGTGCACTTGGCATCCATGGTGTCGACGAGCTCGAGGAAGTCAGTGCCGCTCTTAAGGGCAACCGCAGACTCGTTAACCAGAATGGTGTACTTGATGCGATTGCTATTATCGACCTGTTCGCCGGTCTTCTTGATGACGTTGTTCTTAATGGTAACAGTACCGCTGCCGGAGCCAAACTCCTTGCTCCCCGACTCGGCGCTGGCAGAGTTGGTAAACTTCACCTCGTTCGTGGAGGTATCGAGCTTGCCACGCTTGACCGCCGTCTGATACGTAACTTTGGCGTAACCAGCGTACTCACCTAGGTCCGTCGTAGGGATGGAGAAGGTGACCGTGTTGCCGGCGCTTTTTACGTTGTCGGAGGCAAGCTCCCGGTCTGAGACGGCCGTCTTGGTCTCGTTTCCGCGACCATAGCCGGCATGCTGGTCATAGGGATTCTGCACGAGAGTGTACTTGGCAGAGCCCGATACATAGCTCATGCCGCCCGGGAGGGTATCGACGATGTTCAGCGGTGAGCTGTTGAGCTTTCCGGCTCCGTAGTATTCGTACTCACCGTTCGCGCCCTTATTGCCCTTCTGGCGGTTCGCGTACACTGTCCAGTCGACGACCCACGCGCCCTTCTCATCCGAACCGTCAACGGAGCTCCAGTCGAAGCTCTCACTCCAAGACACCTTCGACTCCGCTTCCGGCTTCTCGACCGCAGGCGTCGTTTCTTTGTTGACAACGTACATAACGAGGTCGGTGTACTGCCGCTGAAGGTTCAGGCCCGACGCACTGACCGACGCGAAGTTCGAGTACCAGCCCGGCAACGCATCGGACGTAGTGGTGTAGGTGATGACGGCGTAGTCCTCGTTCTCGAGGGCGGCCTTTACCTTGTCGTTCACATTTATATCAAGGTTGAAATTTCTTTTTGTTCTACCGACCGTCCAGTTGGCCGTCAGGTCCCAGTCGGCGTTCTGCCCCCGCACCAACACGGTTTTGCCGATTGTGATGGAAATGGAGTCCACGTCGACACCGAGATTTTGCGACCACGCCGACTGAAACGTATCCTTCACCGTCACCTTGTCCGGATGGACCGCATTAACGATCGCTTTCAGCGCGACCTTCGTCTCCCACGTCGCCCTGCCCGTCGTCCCGGCCTCGTCGGAGCTCACGCGCCTCTTGGTAATCGGCGTACCCACCAGCTGCGGCGTGAACTTGCCTTCGGCTGTTCCCGTGACGCGTCCTTCATGCTCAATAGTTGCATTGTTGTGCACGGTGTCGTATGAGTTCGCATCGATCATCTTGGTGTGATAAACAATGCGGTAAGTGGTGTACTTATCGTCAAGGTTAGTCGGGAACCTGTAGGTGAAGGAGCTCTGCGACGAATCGAGCTCGCGCTCCTCGAGGATCTCCGAACCCGAACTGCCCTTATAAACCGTATAACAATCACCCGTATACATTTGTTTGTCGTCAAGCTTGTCCGTAAACACGTAGTCACTCATGTCGGCCTTGAGCTCGCCTTGGTTGAGGGTGACCGTCCATGTGATGTCCGACGACGTGCCCGAGCCGTTGGACTTGTTGATCATGTCATAGCGAAATTGACTAGGAGCAGCCGTGGCCGTACCGTTCTGGCGATCGTTAGGGCCGCCCCATTCCCACGCTGCCGTGTTTTTGGAGCCTCCCTGTTCGTTGATATACTCGCCGTTGTTCACGGAGACGTCACTCTTCAGCTTGGTTTCATACGTAATCGTATGGTCACCCTGGGGAAGGCTGCCCAGGTTCTCGATGGTCGCGGTCTGGTCTTCGATTTTTGGCTGCGATTCAATCGTCTTGTTATCAAGCTTGAAGCTGCCCTCCACAAAGCTGAAGTTCTCGCCTAACGTATCGGTGAACTTGACGTTCGTGGCATATGACTCGACGGCAAGCTTGACGGTCCAGGTGACCTTGGCTACGCCGTCGGAGCCCTGAGAGAAAACCCCCGACTTCTCTCCCTTAACGTTACCGTCCTTGGTGGAAATATCGACCTTCCCCATGCCGGGGAACACAACAGGCGTCACGCTTCCAGAACCAACGTCCTTGTTTTTAAGCTGAAACGAGAAGTTCGCCGCGACATAAATGTTCGCAGGGTTTTTTTCGAGCCACGCCTTGTCGAACGTAAAGATGGCCTTGTTGTTTTTAATCTCCCATGTGCCAGCTCTTACGGCATCGGTGCCCGTTCCCGCCATAAGGTCCACAGCAGCGCTATCGTCGACGGCTATGGTGTCAGGAAACTTGTAAACGGCAACATTGTTCCCAGGCGTAGGAGCCTCGCCAGTCTTGAAATTTGCCGAAAAAGCCCCGTAAAGGGTTGATACAGAGGCCACGGCACCTTTTAGCTCCTGAGTACGATACTCGTCGGTATAGAGCTTAACCGTAACGCGCGCCGTATTCTCATCAATCGCAACCGGCGTTGGTGTCGTCGTCGCATCCTCGGCGCGCACGGGGGCTGCGCCGTGAAAAACTGCGGCGGTGAGGCTAATCAGAATGAAGATCAGGGCCGCCATACCCAGCGACCGTGAGCGGTGTGCGTTCATAGTTGTCCCCTAATTCCTACAACACAGTGTGGAATACGGCGAATCGTCGGATCGAACACAAACCCCAACATCAACAAGAACCCACCTAGCGCATTGCAAGAACCCATTGGGGAGCAACTTCTAAGACGGTTCGTCTATGCCACAATGCATAAAATACATTATAGATACCAGTCATGCAAACCGCAGGTAAAGAGGTCTTTTAATTTAATACCAGTTGATATTTACATGTTAACAGTTTTGTATCAAAGCGGTTGTATTTCAATGATTCCTGTATATATTTAAACAACCTAACTTTACCCGGAATAGCCTAGAAAAGGACATCGCCTCCGCCGTGGTGCAAGCCAATCTGCCCCCCTTGCACCAAAAAGGGCGCCGACCATCGCGGTCGACGCCCTTTCTTGTTGGTCGCTATAAAGCTCAGCGCTTATTTGTTGACCTGGCCGGCACGAACGGCAGCCTTCTTGCGGTCGGTGGCGTTGAGCAGACGCTTGCGCAGGCGGATGTTCTTGGGAGTAATCTCGACCAGCTCGTCGTCGGCGATGTACTCCAGCGCCTCCTCGAGCGAGAAGGTGCGGGGCGGCACCAGCTGGACGGAGATATCGGAGGTCGAGGAACGCTGGTTGCCCAGGTTCTTGGTACGCGCAATGTTGACGACCATGTCGCCGGCCTTGCTGCGCTCGCCCACAATCATGCCCTCGTAGCACTCGGTGCCCGGCTCAACAAACAGCTGGCCGCGCTCCTGCAGCGTACCCAGAGCGTAGGCAACGGCCTTCTCGGTGGTCATGGAGATCATGGCGCCGTTCTGACGGTTGCCGATCTCGCCGGCGTAGGGGCCATACTCCAGGAAGGTGTGGTAGAACACGCCCTCGCCGTGGGTGACGTTCATGATGCGGTTCTTAAGGCCCATGATGCCGCGGGTCGGGATCTTAAACTCGAGGTGCGTCACGATGCCCGAGGTATCCATGCTCGTCATGATGCCGCCGGAGGTGCCGAAGACCTCAACGACCTTGCCCGAGTACTCGTCCGGGCACTCAACGACGGCCTGCTCGACGGGCTCCATCTTGTTGCCGTTCTCGTCCTTCTTAAACAGAACGCGGGGACGGCCAACCTGGAACTCAAAGCCCTCGCGGCGCATGGACTCCATCAGAACGGACAGGTGCAGAATGCCGCGGCCCGAGACCTCGACGCCGCTCTTGTCCTCGAGTTCCTCGATCTTCATGGTCACGTTGTTCTCGGCCTCGTTGAACAGGCGCTCCTTGAGCTGACGGGCGCCCACGATGTCGCCGTCGCGGCCGACAAGCGGGGAGGTCGAAGCCTCAAAGACGATGGACAGGGTCGGCGGGTCGATCTCGATGGGCTCGAGCTCGACAGGGTTCTCGGGATCGGTGTAGACATCGCCGATATCGGTGCGGTCGATACCCACGACAGCGGCGATGTCGCCGGCGCCGACTTCCTGGCACTCGGTACGGCCCAGGTAGTCGAAGGTAAAGAGCTGCTTGACGGTGGCGGTAGCGCTGGAGCCGTCGTTCTTGACAACCAGGATCTGGTCGCCCTGGTGGATGGCGCCAGAGTACACGCGGCCGATACCGATGCGGCCGACGAAGTTGGAGTGGTCGATGGTCACGCACTGCATGGCCAGCGGGGCGTTCTCGTCAACCTCGGGCGCGGGCATGTCGTCGATAATCATATCGAGCAGCGGGTACATGTCCATGTTGCCGTCGTTAGGGTCAAGACGGGCAAAGCCGTTCATGGCGCTGGCGTAGACCACGTGCTCCATGGCGAACTCAAGCTGGTCGTCGGTGGCGCCCAGGTCGGCCATGAGGTCCAGGCAGTCGTTGTAGGCCTTCTCGGGGTTGGCGCCCGGACGGTCGATCTTGTTGATGACGATCATGATCTTAAGGCCGGTGTCGATAGCGTGACGCAGCACGAAGCGGGTCTGGGGCATGGGGCCCTCAAAGGCGTCGACCAGCAGCAGGGCGCCGTCGGCCATACGCAGCACGCGCTCGACCTCGCCGCCGAAGTCGGCGTGGCCCGGGGTGTCGATGACGTTGATCTTGACGTCCTTGTACTCGATAGAGATGTTCTTGGCGAGAATCGTAATGCCGCGCTCGCGCTCCTGGTCGTTGGAATCCAGGACGCGGTCCTCGACCTGCTGGTTGGCACGGAAGGCGTCCGTGGCACGCAGGAGCTTGTCGACCATCGTCGTCTTGCCGTGGTCGACGTGAGCGATGATGGCGATGTTCCTCAGATTGTCTACGCGCATGTAGTTCCCCTATCTTCTATCTATATACAACCGGCACGCGTATGCGACCCACCCAGCAATGCAACGCTCGGCGGGAATATTGAGCCTTTTACCGAAAACTCGTTTATTTTAGCGATTTTAGATGAGAGGGGTTTCCTCACCTGCAGGTTCAGGGTCGCTCCACATAAAACCATCGCCGGCGCCCATGCCCTCATACAGCACATATGCCGAAAAACCGCTCTCGAGCGTGGTTTCGAAGAAGCTCACGAGCAGAGCATCGTGATAGCCGCCGTCAATCTCGACGCAGCCGGTGTAGCCGATGGCATAGCGAGCGATACGGCCCAGGCCCTCGTCCTTAAGACCCATCTTGTGCTCGGAGATAAAGTTGGTGGCCGCCTCGAGGCACGCCTCTTCGCCGTCCTCGTCGAGCGCCGCCAGATAACGGTTGGAAGCGGCGTCCTCAATTGCCACGACCACGCCAGGGTTTTCACCGGCGGCAAGGTCGTCCAAGAACGCGCCGATCAGATCGCACACCATGGCGTCGAGCTCGGCGGAGACGTTACCGGCGTCCTGCATATCCTGTGCCATCTTTAGACCTTCCCATCGAGTCTGGCGTCGTTACAGTTCTTGTGCCTCAGCAGCGATCTTAGCGGCAGCGTCGCGGGCGCGCATCATATCCATCGCGCGCTTGTCGAGCACCTTGATCTGACTGGTCAGCATGACCGCATCGACCACGCCCCAGATCATAAGGCCCGTAGAGATCGAAAACCCAAGCGCACCAACTGTACCACGAAGGCGCGAACAGATTGCCGCGACAAGGGCGGAGACGACAACCATCTTGATAAACGAGCCGCGGCGTTCGCGAAGCGTGCGGGCCTGCGTCACATAGGCAATGCGAGCCGCCTCAGAAGCCTCCGAGCGCATCTGGGCCTCGCGCGCAATGGTCGCCGCCTCAGCCGACATACCGCCGGCCATCAGCGAACGCTCCGCAGCCTGGACGCCCCGCATTTAGAAGTCATCGGGGGAGAGCGTATGGACGAACTCGTCGAACTTCTCGAACTCTTGCTCGTCGTCGACTTCCTCGGCATGGGCAGAAACGGTGCCCAGGCGATTCATGATGTCGTCTTCAACGAACATGGGGGCATTACTGCGTACGGCGAGGGCGATGGCGTCGCTCGGACGCGCATCGATCTTATGCTCGTTGCCATCGGCCAACACAACAACCGTCGCGTAAAACACGGGCGGCTCGGCGCGAACGATTTCGATGCGTTCGAGCTTGGCACCCAGGGCACCAACAGTATCGAGCAACAGGTCATGGGTAATCGGGCGCTCGGCGCGACCGCTATCGATGCCGCGGCTGATGGCAGCAGCTTCAAACGAACCAGTCTGAATGGAAAGGGAACGCAGTGGCGCGGGCGAGTCCGATTTGCTGCAGCGCTCGCGAAGCACGATAAGCGATGGCACGGGACCGGCGGCCATGACGATAGTCTCTATGTCGACACGAACCATGGAACACCTCCGGTACGTAGCGGTTAACACACGGCAGCCCGCCGCATTGAATAGCTATACTACCCAATCTTTCGCACAGCACACAAAACCAAAATGAGATTTATCGCAGACTAGAAAAAAGCCCCGAGGCAACGCCCCAGGGCTCTTCACGGTTTTGATGGTGGACCTGACAAGATTCGAACTTGTGACCTCCCGGTTATCAGCCGGACGCTCTAACCAACTGAGCTACAGGTCCATCGCGCAAGGGATATATTAGACGAGTCGTTACGCGCGCGTCAACAACTTTTTTGAAAATCTTTGGAGGGGTTCGCCCCGGCCGCCCGGCGGCATATGAAGTCGCCTGCTCGGACAGTCCTGACTCGCACGGAGAGCACATTAAGTGCTCTCCGGCTCGTGCGGAACTCGCGATCGACTTCATATGCCGCCGGGCGGCCGGGGCGAACGCGGGTCCCTAGGTTTTCAAAAAAGCGGTCGGCGCGCGGGTGCGCCGACCGCCGATATATGGGGTCTGATGTTTTTGACCGGAGAGGACTACTTACTCGTCGAGGAGATCCTCTGGCATGTCGTTGCCGTCGCCTAGGTCGACTGGGGTCTCTTCGGTGTCAGCTGCGGCCTCGGCGCCCTCGCCTTCGGGTTTTTCCTTGGCTGCCGTCATGCGGGCCACGGCGCAGATGCGGTCGTTGTCGTCGACGGTCATCATCTTGACGCCCTGGGTGGCGCGGCCGGTCTGGCTGATCTCGTCGGTCTTGACGCGAATGACCGTCGCGCCCTCCGTCACGATGAACAGCTCGTGCTGCGGGCCCACCGTCTTCATGGCCGCGAGGTTACCCTTACGCTCGGTCATTTGAATGGTGTAGACGCCCTGACCGCCGCGATTCTGCTCCGGGTAGTCCGCGACCGGCGTGCGCTTGCCGTAGCCGCGCTCGGTGATGACGAATAGATCGCCGTTGCCGTTAGTGACTTCCATGCCCAGAACGCTCACGCCGTCCTTCAGACCGATACCGCGAACGCCGCTGGTATCGCGGCCGGTGGCGCGCACCTGCTCCTCGGAGAACATGATCGCCTTGCCCGCGGTGGTGGCCAGGATAATCTTGTCGCCCTCGCGCACGCGGCGCACGTTCAGCAGCGCGTCGTCGTCACGCAGGTTGATAGCGATCAGGCCGTCGCGACGGCTGCGGTCATATGCGCTCATCACGGTCTTTTTGACCATGCCGCTCTTGGTGGCAAACATCAGGTACTCGTCGGCCGGGAACTCGCGGCAGCTGATGACGCTCGCGATCTTCTCGCCTTCCTCGAAGGGCAGCAGGTTGACGATCGCGGTACCGCGCGCCTGGCGCGTACCCACCGGCAGCTCGTGCACCTTCAGGCGATAGACCTTGCCCTTGCTCGAGAAGAACAGCACGTACTCGTGCGTGGATGCGATAAACATCTCGTCGATGACGTCGTCCTCTTTAAGGTTGACGCCCGACACGCCCTTGCCGCCGCGCTTCTGGGCGCGGTAGGCAGCCACCGGGATACGCTTAACGTAGCCGGTGTGGGTGATGGTCACGACCATGTCCTCGTCGGCGATGAGGTCCTCGACATCCAGGTCCTTCTCAACCTGGCTGATCTCGGTGCGGCGCTTGTCGCCAAACTTCTTGGAGATCTCGCGCATCTCTTCCTTGATGACGCCCAGGATCTTCTCCTCATGCGCCAGCAGGTCCTCGTAGTAGGCGATGGCGCGGCGCAGGCCGTCCAACTCTTCTTGGATCTTGTCGCGCTCCAGGCCGGTCAGGCGGCGGAGCTTCATCTCGAGGATGGCCGTAGTCTGCTCGGGCGTAAAGCCAAAGCGCTCGATCAATCGGCTGCTGGCCTCGGAGTCGGTCTGCGAGGAGCGGATGATGCTAATGACCTCGTCGATATGGTCGAGAGCCATCAGGTAGCCCTCGAGGATATGGGCACGCGCCTGGGCCTTCTTGAGGTCAAAGCGGGTGCGGCGAGTGACGACGTCGACCTGGTGGTCGATGTAGTGCTGCAGCATCTCGCGCAGGCTCAGGCATTTGGGAACGCCGTTGACGAGTGCCAGGTTGTTGGCGCCAAAGGTCGTCTGCAGCGAGGTGTACTTATACAGATTGTTGAGCACGACCTGCGGAATGACGCCCTTCTTGAGCTCGATGACCAGACGGATACCCTTCTGGTTGGACTCATCGCGCATATCCGAGATGCCCTCGATGCGCTTGTCGTTGACGAGCTGGGCGATCTTCTCCTGCAGGGTGCCTTTGTTGACCATGTAGGGAATCTCGGTAAAGACCAGGCGGCTGCGACCGGTCTTGGTGGACTCCACGTGTGCCTTGGCACGCACGGTAATGGAGCCGCGGCCGGTCTCGTAGCTCTGCTTAATGCCGGCGCTACCCATGATGATGGCGCCGGTGGGGAAGTCCGGACCGGGCATGATCTGCATGAGCTCGTCGACGGTGGCGTCGGGGTTGTCAATCAGGTAGCAGGTGGCCTCGATCGCCTCGGTGAGGTTATGCGGGGCGATGTTGGTGGCCATGCCGACGGCGATGCCCTGGCTGCCGTTGACCAGCAGGTTGGGGAAGCGCGCGGGCAGCGCCACGGGCTCGGCGAGCGATTCGTCGTAGTTGGGCTGCCAGTCGACGGTATCCTTCTGCAAGTCACGCAGCAGTTCCATGGCGGGCTTGGCCAGGCGGCTCTCGGTGTAACGCATGGCTGCCGCGCCGTCGCCGTCGATGTTGCCGAAGTTGCCGTGACCGTCGATGAGCGGCGTGCGCATGGAGAACCACTGCGCCAGGCGGACCATGGCTTCGTAGACCGCAGAGTCACCGTGCGGGTGGTACTTACCGATAACTTCGCCGACCGTCCAGGCCGACTTCTTATGTGGGCGGTTGGGGTAGATGCCGCTCTCGTTCATCGCGTACAGAATGCGGCGGTGCACCGGCTTTAAGCCGTCGCGCACGTCCGGCAGGGCGCGCGCCGTGATAACCGACATCGAATACTCGATGAACGACTGCTTCATCTCGCGACCGAACTCCGAAATCTGGAGCTGGCCGCCATTGATATCCTCGCCGGCCGAGGCGCCACGGTCGACTTCGCCAAAGCTCTCCTCGAGCTCGCCGTCGTCGTCCTCTTCCTCATCATCATCGGCATCGGGGTTATAGGCGTCCGGATCGCCGTCCTCGCCCTGCTCAGCACGGGCAAGCAGGCGCTTCAGATCATCGGGCATACCGGCATCGCCGGCCTCGTCCATACCCTCGTTATTGTTGATATCGTCTGCCACGTTACCTCCTCTTAAGCGTCAAGGAATCGTGCATCATGTGCATGCTTCTCGATGTACTCGCGGCGATAGCCGACCTCGGAACCCATCAGCTCGCGCACGGCGCGGTCCGCCACCACGGCGTCCTCGATCGACACACGCTGCAGAATGCGGGTCTTTGGGTCCATCGTCGTCGAGGCAAGCTGTTTGGGGTCCATCTCGCCCAGGCCCTTGTAGCGCTGGACGGTATAGCCCTTGCGCTTTTTGGTGATCTTGCCGTCCTTGGCCTTGCCGTCCTCGTCGTTATCATCGGGGTTCAGGCCCAGACTCTGGATGGTATCGCGCAGGATCTCGTCTTCGGGCTGGCGGCCGTTGGGATACACGTAGTGGATCTTGTTGCGCACCTTAATGCCAAAGATGGGCGGGCAGGCAACATAGACGTAGCCGGCATCGATCAGCGGACGCATGTACTTGTAGAAGAACGTCAGCAGCAGGATGCGGATATGCGCGCCGTCGACGTCTGCATCGGTCATGATGATGATCTTGTGGTAGCGCGCCTTGGTGATATCGAAATCGCCGCCGTCGCCGGCACTCGTCGTGACGCCGCAGCCGATCGCGGTAATCAGCGACTGGATGGTGTCACTCGAGAACGCGCGATGGTCACCAACGCGCTCGACGTTCAAAATCTTGCCGCGCAGGGGCAGAATCGCTTGGATGTCTCGGCGACGGCCGTCCTTGGCCGAACCGCCTGCCGAGTCGCCCTCTACGATGAAGAGCTCGGTCAGCTCGGCATCGCGCACCGAGCAGTCGGCGAGCTTACCGGGCAGGGACGCCGTCTCGAGCAGGCTCTTGCGGCGGGTCGCCTCGCGCGCCTTGCGGGCGGCGTTGCGCGCCTTGCAGGCCTGTTGCGCCTTCTTGACGATCTCGCGGGCGGGCTTGGGATGCTCCTCCAAGTAATCGGCGAGGCCATCGGTCACGATCTTGAGCGTCAGCGCGCGCATATAGGAGCTGCCGAGCTTGGCCTTGGTCTGGCCCTCAAACTGCGGATCGGGCAGCTTGACCGAGATAACGGCCGAAAGGCCCTCGCGCACATCGTCGCCGGTCAGATTGGCGTCTTTTTCCTTGAGCAGGTTCTGCTTGCGCGCATAGTCGTTGATCACGCGGGTGAGCGCGGTGCGGAAGCCCTCAAGGTGCATGCCGCCCTCGGGGGTGTAGATGTCGTTGGCAAACGACATGACGTTCTCGCCGTAGCCGCTATTCCACTGCAGGGAAACCTCAACCTCGCCCATCTTGGCCACAGGTGCGTCCGGGTCCGATTTGCCCTCGATGTAGATAGGCTCCTTAAAGGCCTCGGGGACGTCCTTGCCCTCGTTAAGGAACTTGACGAAGTCGATGATGCCGCCCTCGTAGCAAAACTCCTCCACGTGGGGAGTAGACTCGCGCTCGTCAGTCAGCACGATTTTGAGGTTCTTATTGAGGAACGCCGTCTCCTGCAGACGGTTGTGCAGCGTATCGAAATCGTAAATGCAGATCTCGAAGATCTCGTCGTCGGGCCAGAAGGTGACGGTGGTGCCCGTCGTCTCCGAAGTGCCCACGACCTCCATCTTCTTGACGGTCTTGCCGCGCGAGAACTCCATCTCGTAGGTGTTGCCGTCGCGACGAACCTGAACGACCACGCGCTTGGACAGTGCGTTGACGACGGAGATGCCAACGCCGTGCAGGCCGCCCGAGACCTTATAGGCCGAATTATCGAACTTACCGCCGGCGTGCAAAATCGTCATGACGACCTCGAGCGTCGGGATCTTTTTAACAGGGTGCTCGTCGACGGGGATACCGCGCCCGTTGTCGACGACCGTGATGGAGTTGTCGGCGTGGACCGTCACCTGGATCTCGGTGCAGAAACCGGCCATGGCCTCGTCGACGGAGTTGTCAACGATCTCCCACACCAGGTGATGCAGACCGCTGGCGCTCGTCGAGCCGATATACATGCCCGGGCGCTTACGAACGGCCTCGAGACCTTCGAGAATCTTAATCTCGCCGCCATCGTAATCGTTTTCGTTTGCCACACGTCCTCCTTCAGTCAAGAAAATGTGTACAGCCTTACTAGTTTATCGTAAAAAAATACCCTCGGGAACGAGGGTATTTGGCTCTACAAGGCCACCAGATGCGATTTAAGGCTCTTTTTTGCTTTGCACGCCCTTGGCCCACTCGGCACTGGCTCTCATGGCGTTCTCGAGGGCCTCGCGCAGTTTTTGGTCTTCGATGGGCGCCACTTGGCGCTCAATCTCGGTGCGCTCGGCCTCACTGAGGTCGGCGTGTGGGGCCGGCGGGCGCTCGGTCGCCGCTGGGCGAAGGCGCTCCTTGGCGGCGGGCGGCGTGTGACCGGGCGCGGTGGTTTTGAACACCAGGCCATCCACATGCGCACCGGCGCGCTCCATGCGCGCGCGGATGATCTCGCGCAACAACGTCATTTCCTGCGTCCACGAGGGCGAGTCGAGATATACCAGCAGCTCATTGGACTCGGGCAGGTAGCGCAGGCCCGTCACATGCCGCCCCTCGCGCGTGCCCGAGCACACCGCGTTCCACGCGCGATAGACCGCGCGCGACTCCTCGGCGGCCTCCATCTGCGCACGGCGCTCAGGGGTCGCAGCCGCCAGGATGCGCTGGCGCTCTGCGTTCAAAAAGCCACTGAAGGCGACCGTTTCGCTCTCGCGCTCGTAATTAGCACGTCTCACCCATGCTCACCACCTTGGCTCGATCAAGCAGGTCATCGGTAAAGTACCCCAGGTTGGTCGTGGTTATGACCGTCTGGATATCATCGCCGATCAGCCGCAGAAAAGCGCCGCGACGCTCGCCGTCGAGTTCGCTCATCACGTCGTCCAAAAGCAGCAGTGGGGCGGTGCCCAGGACATCGCGAGCCACGGCCACCTCCGCCACCTTCCAGGCCAGAACCAACGTTCGCTGCTGACCTTGGCTGGCAAATGAACGGGCGGAGCGACCCGCCACAGCAAACTCAATCTCGTCGCGATGCGGTCCCACCAACGTCACGCCGCGGCGAATTTCCTCGTCGGCGTGCTCATCAAGGGCAGCCAGCATGCGCTCGTACGCCCAGCCCTTCAGCTCTTCGCGATCATCGACCTGGGGCAAATCCCCCAGCGTGGACGCATAGGACACGTTGGCGGCTTCACCGGACGCCACTTGCCCGTAGGCAGTACGCACATGGCCCGCCAGCCGGTCGAGCAGGGCCAACCGGTGCACGAGCAGAGCCGCGCCCGCGCGGGCAATCGAATCGTTCCACGCGCCGAGCATCTCGCGGCAGCACCAGGCCTCCTTGAGCAAGGCGTTACGCTGGGTCACGCAGCGACCATAGGTGCTCGCAAGATCGGCATAGCGTGCGCTCAGTTGCATGCCAAAGTCGTCGAGGGCGGCGCGGCGCACACTGGCGCCTCGCTTAACCATGTCCAGATGGTCGGGGCAAAACAGCACGCTCGGCAGAACCCCGCGCACACCGGCGGCAGAGCATCTCTTGCCGTTGCGGCTAAACGAGCGTTTACCGTCCTCCGCGCTCAATCCCATATCAAGCACGCGGCCGTCGCCCTCGAGCCTCAGCTCGACCTTGCACGAGCCCACGCCGTCATGGACGAGCTCGGCTGCGGTCGGATGCCTAAACGAGGCGCCGCTCGTCAGCAGCTGCAGCGCCTCTATGAGATTGGTCTTTCCCGCCGCGTTGGGTCCCGCAAGTATCGTCACGCCCTCGTCCAGGGCAAGGCGATAGCTATCGAAGCTGCGGTAGTGCGCGACGGAAAGATCGCGGGCGAACATGGTCATAGGGCAGTTGCTAGATGCGGACCGGCATGACCAGGTACAGGTAGTTGATCTTGTCGTAGGACTTGAAGATGCCCGCCTGCGAGTAGCTCTTGAGCTCCAGCGTGATCTCCTTCTCCTTGGACAGGGCATTGAGGCACCCGAAGATGTAGTGGTAGTTGAAGGCGATGGTGCCCGACTCGCCCTCGGCCTCGACATCGATCGTCTCCTGCGCAAGGTCCTGGTCATTGGAAATGGAGGACAGGCCCATCTGCCCGTTCTCGACATCGATCTCGAACTTGACGGCGGGGTTGGCGCTCGCGATAACGGCCACGCGCTTGAGGGCGGCGTTAAAGGCGGCGACGTCGATCTTGACGCTCGTCACGCACGAATCGGGGATGAGCTGCTTGTAGTTGGGGTACACGCCCTCGATGCGGCGCGACACGTAGGTGGTGTTGCCGGCCTCAAAGACGACCTGGGTGTCGGTAGCCCCGATCATGATGGTCGCCTGGCTGGCCATGATGTTCAGCGCGTCGTTAAAGGCGTCGGCCGGAACGTTGAGTTCAAAGGAGCCCTCGAGGGTTGAGGTCTCGACCTGCGTATCGCACACGGCCAAGCGGAAGGAATCGGTCGCCACCAGGCGCACGGTGTTGTTCTCGACCTTCATGTGCACGCCACCCAGGATGGGGCGGGCCTTGTCAGTCGAGGTGACGCGCCACACGCGGCCGACCATTTCGGACAAGATATCGGTCGGCAGTTCCACGGCGCTCTCGATGGCATAGGCCGGAAACTCGGGGAAGTCATTGGCATCGAGCGTGTTCAGGCGGAAAGAGCTCTTCTCACAACCAATCAGCACCTGGCGCTCGGACAGCTCAAAGGTGACCGGGGCATCGGGGAGGGTCTTGGTGATATTGGAGAGCATCTTACAAGGGATAACCATCTCGCCCTCTTCTTCGACATGTGCCGCGATGCGATGACGGATCGAGATGGTGTAGTTAGAGGTCTGGAATTCCAAGATGCCGTCTTGCGCCTTGACGAGCACGCCCGACAGGATGGGAAGGGTGGATGCAGAAGCGACGCCCTTCATAACGACGCCGATGGCTTGTGTAAGCGAGCTCTGGCTGACGGTGAACTTCATCTTTTAATACCTTTCTATAGATATAAATATCTTAATAATAGTAATAGCACTGACGAAACTGTTGATTACTCCCAAAGACGCAGGTCAGACCCAGAAAGAGAATCGACAGCAACCTGTGTGCAACGGGGGTGGTTTTCCACGTTCAAAACCTGCGCAAAACTTTTCATCACCGCGGGTTGGGTTTTAAACACCTTATGCCCGTGGTTTCGACAAGTTTTCAACAGGTGTCTCTATTTCCCTACGAGCGCAGTGTAATTTTATCGCGCAGTGACTTGAGGTCTTCGGTGACGGTGCGGTCTTCCTGGATCATCTTCTGGACCTTTTTGTAGCTCGTGCTGACGGTCGAGTGGTTGCGGTTGCCAAATTCGGCGCCCACCGCCGTGGTCGTCATTTCGCACATCTCGATGGCCAGGTAGATAGCGATATGGCGTGCTTTGGCGATATTGGCGTTGCGACGCGGGCCGATGAGCTCCTCGTGTGTCACGCCGTACTGCTCTTCGATGACGGACTGAACCGTCTGGACGTTGATCTTTTTGGCCGATGTGTCGAAGTACTGGCTGGCGATGGCGTCGATATCGTCAAAGGTGAGCTCCCCGCCCTCGCGCTCGCGGTCACCCGCCTCGCCGGCGCAGCGCTCGCAAAAGCTCTCGAGTTCGCGGATGTTGGTGCCCGAGACCTCGGCCATGTGTTTAAAGTGTTCGTCGGTCAGGTGCCCGCCGTCGCCCCCATAGGCCGCCAGCAGCGAGTCGTCGCCTGCCTCGGGAGCGGCGACGATGGTGTTCTCGTAATAGCGCTGCAAGATCTTGTATTTCATCTCGTAGCTGGGCTCTGCAACCAGGCAGAGCATGCCGGCGTTGAAGCGGCTGGTCAGACGCTCGTCCATGCTTAGGTCCTTGGGGGCGCGGTCTGCCGCGATGACGACCTTCTTGTTGTTGCGGATGAACTCGTCCATGAGCTGGAAAAAGTAGTCCACGCTCGCGCGCTTGCCGATGATGTTTTGGATGTCATCGATGATGAGCACGTCCACGCCGTGGTACGCCTGCATGATGGGAGCGTTGCTCTTCTTTTGACGGTCGAACTCGGTCATCAGGTCGTCCAGATATGCCTGGGAGTTGGCATACTTGACCTTGATCTCGGGCGACTTCTCGGCGAGCTCGTTTTTGATGGCAAGCAGCAGGTGCGTCTTGCCCAGGCCCGATTTGCCGTAGATGAACAGTGATGTGCATGTGCCGCGCTCGTCCGCGAGGGCGGCAAACTTGAGTGCCGAGCGATAGGCATGGCTGTTTTCGGGGCCGTAGACAAAGTTCTCAAAGGTAAATTTTGAGTTCGCGGCGAGCGGGGCTCCATCCGTATTCTGCTCGGCCGGCACGGTCGGTGCTGGCATGGGTGAGGTGGGGGTCGCGGCTTGCGTGGATTTAGTCGGCGCCCCGCCCTTCATCTGGTTCATCATGCGACGAAAATCGTCGGCCGAGAGCGTGTTTTTGATTGCAATGCCCGAATCCGCGCCCGCCGCTGCGTCGTGAGCGATGGGCATGTGCGTGACGGGCGCGTTCGTTGGCGTCGCCGCCGCGGTCGGCAACGGTGCCATGGTTTCACGGGAAACATCGCTGTGCTGGTGCTCGACCGTCGACGCGTCGCCTGCGGAGGCCGGCACCGCCGGGGAAGCAGCGGGAGCCGTGGCGGGCGCCGTGGCGGGCGCCGTGGCGGCAGCGGATTCCGTCGCGGCGCCTTGCGGTGCCACGATGTCGAGCGCGATCGGTGCAAAGGCGATTTCTTCCAGATAGGCCTCAATAGTCGGCTGATGCTTTTTGAGCTGCGCGATGGCAAAGCGCGAGGGGGCCTCGATCGTGAGCGTATCTTCGGTCAGGCTTATGGCGCGCGATTGCCCCAGCATGTTGATGAGGCGTGCATCTTGGCCGTCGCGCTGGCAAAAGGCGATGGCATCCCCCAGGATGATGCTTGCTTCCTCGTCCACTGTCTCTCCCGTTCTTTAGCTCTGAGCTCGCACGCGAGCGGCGCCGAGTTCGGTCAGATGGTATTTCTGGCCATGCTTGATGACCAAGCCGGCCTGCGCCAAGTCATTGAGCGTGCGTGACCAAGTGGGGGCCGAGTTTCCAAACGCCCTCGCCAGATCGGTTGCACCGCACGCTTGATTTTGCGCCAGATAGCCCAGCGCGGCGTTGCCGCGATCGCTTACGAACACGTCCGGTTGTGGCTGCGCATGCTGATTTGCTGCATTAGGATACATCATTTGAGCTGCTGGTTGTTGAGAACTCTGCATCGGTGGCATTTGCTGTTGAAAACTTTGAGGCCACTGTTGGTAAGGCTGCGGAGGCATCTGCTGGGCCCAAGGGCTGTACTGCTGCTGCGGCATCTGCTGGGTCCAAGGGTTGTACTGCTGCTGCGGCATCTGCTGATATGGATATCCCTGTTGGTACGGCTGATAGCCCATTTGCTGGCCACCCGGCGCCCCCGTCGCCTGCTGCATTGCTGCTGCATCCTGATCAGCCAGCGGCATGGCCTCTGGCATGTTTGGCGGCATCGACATAGATGCCGCCTGGGGTTCTTGTGTAGGAGGCATTCCGGGCTGCTGCATCTGTCCCACGGTGGGCTGCATCTGCTGCGCTGCCATGGGCTGCTGCGCAAAAGCTCCCGGCAGGGGATATGTGGGCTGCTCCGTCTCGGGCCGCACGGCAGCGCCGCGTCCGCCGGCACGCTCGATTTCCTGCACGCGTTTAGGGTTCAGACTTACCGTAACCACGGTGCCGTTGCCCATGTTGTCCTCGATGGATACGGCACCGCCGGCGTTTTCCAAATACTCCTGCACCATGGGAAACCCTGCTCCGGTTCCACGGATATAGCGCTTCATCTTGCTGTTTGCGCTGGTAACGCCAAAGTCGAAAGCACGTTCCTTGTCGTCGATGCCGGGTCCTTGGTCAGCAAAGCGGATGGTGTCTCCGCCGTCCAGAATCGAGATGATGGGCTCGGCAAAGTGCGCGTGGATAAAGTTTTCGACAATCTCGCGGATGACCATGAGCGAGATATGGCCACCTTGTTCTTTCATGCACTGGTAGACGGTGTTGGTAGTCTCTTCCAAATACGTGCGGACATCTTGCGGATCAATGACGATCACACGCGGTGTCGACAGCATGTCGTCATAGACGGCGATACGCGCGGCGTACATGGCTTTTGGCGCCTGCGTGGTCGTCTGCTCGCCTTCCGCACGCTCTTCGCGCACGCCGGTGATGTGCTCGTTGTCGGGTGCCGGGTCTCCAGAATCGACCATGGTGTAAAAGTCGTCAGACATGCCGCTCGCAATCTTCCAAAAGGTTTCGAACAAATAGTAGCTCACCGCGCAATGTTTCTCATCTTTCGACAACCTTTCAAAACCTGTTGAAAACTTTGGAAAACGGGCGAAAAGTTCTCAACATTGCCAGCATGACCTGTTGAAAACTCGATGAAATATCGTGAAAAGTTGTCATGCACCGCTAAATCGAGCTTGGCTTATGGGGGAACCGTGTGAACTGCGCAACCTTTTACCTTTGATTTCTTGACATTTGAACATTGATTTCCCTACAATCTTCAAGCTCACGTGTCTATATCTGCGTCCGCGTCCCCGCGGACACTCGAAATGCAGCAGGAGGAACTTAAGATGAAGCGTACGTATCAGCCTAATAAGCGTAAGCGTGCCAAGACCCATGGCTTCCGTGCCCGTATGGCCACTAAGGGTGGTCGTGCCGTGCTCGCCCGTCGTCGCGCCAAGGGCCGCAAGCGTCTCACTGTCTAGCAGCGATACACACATCTCGCATGAAGACTATTAAGTCTCGGCAAGATTTCGAGCATGTGTTCAGTCAGGGGCGTCGTTTCAATCACCCTCTGATTCGAATGACCATATGTGAATCGGTTGGCGAAGGCGACTCCGGAAGGGTCGCCTTCGTTGGTGCTAAGCGACTCGGTTGTGCCGTCGTGCGCAACCGATCTAAGCGTGTGATGCGCGAGGCCGCCCGCAGCTGCGGATTTCCCGTTGCGGGTTATGACATCATCTTGTTTGCAACTCCCAAGACGAGGGTTTCCTCGCCGCAGGAGATGGACAAGGCGTTGCGTTCGCTTATGAAGCGCGCCGGCGTTGCCGGGGAGGAGCGATGAGCAATCACGTTTTGCGACGTGTTGCCATCGCTCCTATTCGCATATATCAACAGGTTATTTCGCCCTTATTGCCTGACGCCTGCATTTATTACCCAACGTGCTCGCAATACGCCATCCAGGCGATTGAGAAGCACGGTGTTTTGAGAGGCTGCTGGCTTGCCGTGAGGCGCATCGCTCGCTGCAATCCCCTGCACGTCGGCGGTTATGACCCTGTGCCCTAGCGGGCACTCGCTATCGGAGGAAAACTTACATGTGGGATTGGATCGTTAACATCCTTTTCGAGCTGCTCAAGCTCATCCAGACCTTTGCGGTCGACTGGGGCCTGTCCATCATCATTCTGGTGGTCATCATCCGTCTGCTGCTGACGCCGCTTATGCTCAAGTCGACCAAGTCGACGGCTCGCATGCAGGTGCTGCAGCCCAAGATGCTCGAGATCCAGGAGCGCTATGCCGACGATCCCCAGCGTCAGGCCGAGGAGATGCAGAAGTTCTACAGCGAGAACAAGTTCAACCCCATGGCTGGCTGTCTGCCGCTGCTGATTCAGATGCCTATCCTGTTCGCCCTGTTTACATTGCTGCGCAACCTGCCGCAGTACTTTAACGACGGCACGTTCTCGTTCTTCAACATCCTGCCCGACCTGACCACCACGCCGAGCGCTTCCTTTGCCGATGGCTTTATGGTTGCACTGCCTGCGCTGGTTTGCCTGATCCTGTTTGCCGTCCTGACCCTGATTCCGCAGCTCTATATGTCGCGCAACCAGACCGGCCAGCAGGCTCAGAGCATGCGTATGATGGCCGTTGTCATGACGGTCATGATGCTTTGGATGGGCTGGAGCCTTCCCGTTGGTGTTCTGCTGTACTACGACGTCTCGTCTGCTTGGCAGGTTATCCAGCAGATTTTTGTGACGCAGAAGGTCATCGACAAGGCGAAGGCCGATGAGGAGGAGCGTCTTAAGAACGCTCCGCTGCAGGTTGAGGTCACTCGTCGCGAGAAGAAGCCGCGCCCGCACAAGAAGAAGTAGTGGGATATCAATCTTATTTAGGTACCTAACTTTTGGAGTACGTTATGTCTGAAGAGATCATCGAGGATATGCTTGAGGAGGTTGCCCCGCAGGTCGCGGGCGATTATCCCGAGATTGCACAGCGCTACAAGGCTGGTGAAGAGCTGACCGATGAGGAGCTCGACACCATTGCCGATGTTGCGATTTCCATCCTGCGTTCCATCCTTTCGCACTTCGATGCCGCCAACTCTCCTATCGATGAGTATGAGGGCGACGAGGGTGAGCTGATTTTGGATGTAACGGCTCCCGACCTTGCTGTTCTCATTGGCCGTCATGGTCGCACTCTTGATGCTCTTCAGGTTATGTTCTCTTTGCTGGTGAGCCGCAAGCTTGGCTTTAGGTATCCGGTTGTAGTGGACGTCGAGGGATACAAGAGTCGCCGTCAGGATAAGGTCGCCTCCATGGCTCAGTCTGCTGCCGAGCGTGCCATCCGCACTCATAAGAGTGTTTCGCTTCCGCCCATGAATGCCTACGAGCGCCGACTGGTTCACATTGCACTTCGTGGCAACGATGCAGTCGATACTCATTCTGAGGGTTCTGACCCTGATCGCCATGTGGTGATTGTTGCTCGATAATCTACTCGAGCTTATGCTAAGGGGACGTGGTTTCCACGTCCCCTTTTTTTGTCAAAAGTTCTCGATACACTGATTTTTGTCAGAAAGGAGCTTTCGTTGTTAGTGCTTACTGATCAGCAGGCTGACGAGATGTTGAGTCGTCTAACTTCCTATTGCAAAGAGTATTCCTTGAGCGTAACTGATGTTGAGCTGAGGAAATGTATTCAGCATTTGGATTTGGTTCTAGAAACAAATAAGACAACCAATCTCACCCGTATTCTTAACGTAGAAGATGCTGCAGTACTTCATATCCTCGACTCACTTGTTTTGCTCCCCTATATCAACAAGGCTCCTGAGGGAGCTTTGCTCGATATGGGAACAGGTGCGGGCTTCCCTGGTATTCCATTAACCATAACCACGCATCGTAAAGCTACTTATATTGACTCTGTTGGCAAGAAGGTTGATGCGGTTAATTCCTTTGTCCATGCTCTTGGATTGAAACATGCTCATGCGGTTCATGATCGTCTTGAAGAATATGCTCGAAGCCATAAGAAGCAGTTCTCTGTTGTAACCGCCCGCGCACTGGCCCCTCTACCGATTCTTGTTGAGTATGCGGCTCCGTATCTGAAGGATGGAGGGCTATTTGTTATAACCAAGGGCAATCCTTCGGATGAGGAGCTTGCTACCGGCATGTCAGCAGCTAAGATTTGCGGCTTCACTTTGCTTCTGAATGACGCAATTGATTTGCCTGAAGGCTTGGGTCATAGGGAGTTCATTGTTCTTAAGAAGAGTCATCCAGCATCCGTCTCATTGCCTCGTGCAAATGGCGTGGCAAAGAAGAATCCGCTTGCCTAGATGTTTCACGTGAAACATAATGGATACTAACAACTTGCAGTGTTTCACGTGAAACATGGCGGTTGATATCGAATCGGAATGTTTCACGTGAAACATCCTCCGTTTGACAGCTTTAATACACACCAGGAGGGACCGTGGGATTTCGCGACGTTAAGCGTTCTAAGAGCGCAAAAGACACGCGTATCATTGCAATCATCAATCAAAAAGGCGGCGTCGGTAAGTCAACGACAGCTGTAAATCTTGCAGCAGCACTTGGTGAGCAGGGTCGTAAGACACTGATTGTCGATTTTGATCCACAGGGAAACAGCACCAGTGGATTTGGAATTGAAAAAGAAGACCTTGATCACTGCATCTATGATGCATTGTTGAATGATGTGCCGGCAGAATCGCTTGTTCTTGATACAAATTGCAAAAAGGTATTTGTAATTCCGGCAACAATTCAGCTTGCAGGCGCAGAAATTGAGCTCGTAAGCGCAATTGCTCGTGAAACCCGCCTCAAAGATTTGCTTGAGCCGATTCAGGACGAGTTCGATTTCATTTTCATTGACTGTCCTCCTTCGCTCGGCCTGCTTACTATCAACGCCTTGACCGCAGCAGACAGCGTTTTGATTCCGATCCAGTGCGAATATTATGCACTCGAAGGTGTTACAAAGCTGCTTGAGTCAATGAAGATGGTCAAATCACGTCTGAACAAGGGCTTAGGCACCTATGGAGTGCTTATGACCATGTATGACTCGCGTACTTCACTATCGAATCAGGTTGTTGAGGAGGTTCAATCGTACTTTGGTGATAAGGCGTTTAAGACGCTAATCCCCCGTACGGTTAAAATCTCCGAAGCTCCGTCTTTTGGAGAACCGGTAATTACCTATGCACCTCAAAATAAGGGTGCAAAAGCATATATGAACCTTGCAAAAGAGGTGATCAAGCGTGCCTAGTGTAAAGAAACGTGGCGGATTGGGACGTGGACTCAATGCTTTGGTCTCAGAGGCCGAGTATGAGACCGGCGCTTCGGCTGCATCGGCTTCAAATGCCGCATCTGAAACAAAACTACCTATTGAGGATATCGTTCCCAACCCTAATCAGCCGCGAATTCACTTTAACGAAACTGAACTTCGCGAGTTGAGCGAGTCAATCCAAGAACATGGCGTTTTGCAGCCGCTTTTGGTTCGCAAGCATGGAAACGGCTATGAGATCATCGCTGGTGAGCGTCGTTACCAGGCGTCAAAGCTTGCTGGCCTTGAAGAATTGCCAGTCATCATTAAAGAGGTAAATGATGAAGAGATGCTGGCTCTAGCTCTTATCGAAAACCTTCAGCGTTCTGATCTGAATCCCGTCGAAGAGGCTAAGGGCTATCGCCAACTCATTGATGCCAGCGGGATGACCCAGGAGGCATTGTCGAAGGCAGTAAGCAAGTCACGCTCTGCAATTACAAACTCGCTGCGTCTTCTCGATCTCCCCGAAGTAGTTCAGCAGATGATTTTTGAGGGCAAACTTACTGCTGGTCATGCACGTGCGATTCTTGCAGTTCCCTATGAGGACGCGCGTATTCGACTTGCAGAGAAAGTTGTTACAGAGGGCCTTTCCGTAAGAGCGACAGAAAATCTTGCTCCGTTGTTTTCTGCCGGAGAGACACCTAAGACGCCGAGGCCTGCAACGCCTCAGTCTTTTAAAAAGGCTGCCCGCGTGCTTCGTCAGGTTTTTAATACCAACGTGCGTGTGAAGAGCTCGCGTGGAAAGAATAAGATTGAGATTGAGTTTAAAGACGAGGAAGAGCTCTCTCGTATTCTTGGCGAAATGATTCAGTTTGATCAAGGAGGCCAAGATGAGGAATAAGATTTTAACAGCGATTGCATTGGTGACGACTGTCGCGGCTGGTGCCTTTGCTGGCTATAGGATCGCGACAGACGATGAACTTCGAGGTCGTTTGCTTCGTAGCGCGCAAGATATCGTCGATACTTCCAAAAAGAAAATGGATGTTATGACAGAAGATGTTGCCATGCGTACTGCTCAGGTAACGAAGAATCCCAAGATTAATCAAGGTTGGGTCAGCAACCAATGGGAAAATGTAGGCTATTAGGTACCTAACAATTACTCAGCATATTTTGAGGGGTCCTTGTCTGATTCATGAGACAAGGACCCCTTATTTTGGCCGTAAAAATGGGACAGGTAGCAGCTGATTCAAAATTAAGGTCAATAAATGAAACGACCCCGGTTGCATATTCTGTAACCGGGGTCGTTCGATGTTTCACATGAAACGTTTTGGGATGCGACTCCCCTATGCGTTCTTCTGAACTTTGAAGCGCTGCTTCAGCTGTCCGCAAGCGGCGTCAATATCGTTACCACGGGAGTTACGAATCGTGGTCTCGATGCCACGGGACTCAAGACGACGCTGAAGATCCTCAACCTTATGAATCGGCGACGGCTTGAGCGGGCTACCCTCGATGTCGTTAAGCTGAATGAGGTTAACGTGGCACAGCGTTCCCTCGCAGAAGTCGCAGAGCGCCTGCATTTCGGGATTCGTATCGTTGACGCCTTCGATCATGGCATACTCATAGGTCGGGCGGCGGCCGGTCTTCTCGGTGTAGAGCTGAAGCGCTTCGTGAAGGCGAAGCAGCGTGTACTTCTTAACACCGGGCATGAGCTTATTGCGCGTCGACTGGATGGCGGAATGCAGGGAAACGGCAAGCGTGAACTGCTCGGGGATGTCGGCAAATTTGCGAATACCGGGAATAACGCCGCTGGTAGAGACGGTGAGGTGACGAGCGCCGATACCGATGCCATCGGGGTCGTTGAGGATTCGCAGCGCCTTGAGAACCTCGTCGTAGTTGGCAAACGGCTCGCCCTGGCCCATGAAGACAACGCTCGTGGCGCGCTCGCCAAAGTCGTTGGATACATGAAGTACCTGGTCGACGATCTCTTGAGCGGTCAGAGAGCGCTTGAGGCCGTTGAGACCGGTAGCGCAAAAGGCACAGCCCATGCCACAGCCTGCCTGGGTGGAAACGCAGACGGAAAGCTTGTTACGACGGGGCATGCCGACGGTCTCGACGGAAACGCCGTCGTGGTACTCGAGCAGATACTTGCGAGAGCCATCTTTGGAAACCTGCTTGGTGAGTTCAGTCGGCGTGTCAAAGGCAAAAGCCTCTTTAAGCTGCTCGCGGAAAGCCTTGGGAAGGTTGGTCATATCGTCAAACGAACAAACGTTCTTCTCAAAGACCCATTCGATGAGCTGCTTCGCGCGGAAGGCGGGCTGGCCAAGCTCGGCCACGAGCTCGCGAATATCGTTTTGGCTCAAGTCGCGAATGTCCTGAGATTTAGTCCTGGGATTCATGGAAGCCTTTCGATTTTGGGGAAACGTAGAGGGTATCGCTACAATATGGTATCAGCTGCAGAAATTATAGAGGAGGAGTCTGCCCATGCCGGGTAAAAGCCTAGAGAACATGCACGTAGCGGTCTTGGCGGGCGGTCATTCCGCTGAGCGCGAGATCTCGCTCAATTCGGGAAAGAACGTCGTGGTTGCCTTGAAGGAGGCCGGCTACACTTCGGTGGAGCTGCTCGACACGGCTGCCGATGATTTTATGGTAACCATGGCGACCGGCGGCTTTGACGTGGCGTTTATCGCCATGCACGGTGCCGGCGGCGAGGATGGCGCCATGCAGGGCGCCATGGAGACCCTGGGTATCCCCTACACGGCCTCGGGCGTGCTTGCCAGCGCCTGCGGTGCCGACAAGGAGGTCTCTAAGCTCCTGTACGCCAAGGCGGGCATTCCCATTGCCCCCGGCCTTGCGCTCGAGGTGGGCGATGAAGTCGATATCGATCATATCGTCGAGGTCTGTGGCGAGCGCTGCTTTGTGAAGCCGGCCGTCAACGGTTCCAGCTATGGCATTTCCCTGGTCCATGAGCCCTCCGAGCTGCCCGCGGCAATCGCCAAGGCGTTTGAGTACGGCGACAAAGTGCTGGTCGAGAAGTGCATCGAGGGTACCGAGATCACCGTCGGCGTATACGGCGAAGATGACGTGCGCGCTCTGCCGATTGTCGAGATTCGTAAGCCCGAGGACTGCGAGTTCTACGATCTGGACGTGAAGTATGTCGACCCTACGGACATCCATCGCATTCCGGCGCAGATTTCACCCGAGAATTATGCTCGCGCTCAGGAGCTTGCCTGCGCCGCTCACAAGGCCCTCGGTTGCCTGGGTATCTCGCGCAGCGATTTTATCGTGAGCGAGGACGGCCCCGTTATCCTCGAGACCAATACCATTCCCGGCATGACCGATACGTCGCTGTATCCGGATGAGATCCGCCACACCGACGACATGACGTTCCCGCAGGTCTGTGACAGCCTGATCCGTATGGGTCTTCGTCGAGCGGGCATTGCATGCTAATCGAGGACGCGGTTTCGTCAGGAACGCCGCAGTTTGTCATCGACTCCTATGCCACGCTAGCCGAACGCGCCAAAACGCAGTCCTTTGGCCTTATCGAGGAAGATGTTATTGTCCTCGATACCGAGACCACAGGTCTTTCGGTGCAGGACAATGAGCTGATCGAGATCTCGGCGGCCCGTCTTTCGGGCCGCGAGATCGTCGACCGTTTCGATACCTTCGTGCATCCCAAGCAGCTGATTCCCGCCGAGATTACCGAGCTCACGAGCATTACAAATGCCGACGTGGCAGATGCCCCGTCGGCCGTTGAGGCCGTCGCCGCTCTCGCCGATTTTGTCGGTGGTTGCCCGGTGATCGCACATAACGCCACGTTCGACCGCTCGTTTATCGAGTCGGTCAAAGGCGGCGTCAACGTGAGCGATATTTGGATCGATTCGCTGGCGCTGTCGCGCATCGCGCTTCCGCGCCTGGCCTCGCACAAGCTGTCTTTTATGGCCGATCTGTTTGGCTGTGACTCGGTATCACACCGTGCCAATGCCGACGTCGACGCCCTGTGTGGCGTATGGCGCGTGTTGCTCGTGGCGCTCACCGACTTGCCCCAGGGCCTCATGGCGCGCCTAGCCGACATGCATCCGGATGTGCCTTGGTCCTATCGTCCTATCTTCTCATTCTTGGCAGGGCAGAACCCTGGTTCTATCTTCTCTCTCAGCGCCGCTCGTACTGACGTTCTCAAGGCCGATCGCGCCGACGATCGGGTGGACGCCGACGAACTGCCGGTCCTCAAGATGCCGAGTCGTGAGGAGATTGAGGCAGACTATGCGCCAGGTGGCCTGGTCAATCGCATGTATCCCACTTACGAGCCGCGTGATGAGCAGATCGCGATGGCGCTCGAGGTCCGCGATGCGCTGGTCACGGGCACTCATCGTGTAATTGAGGCGGGCACAGGCGTCGGCAAATCGATGGCCTATCTGGTGCCTTTTGCCGAGGCGGCACGCCGTAACAACATCACGGTTGGTATTGCGACCAAATCGAACAATCTTGCCGACCAGCTCATGTACCATGAGCTGCCAAAACTTGCCGAGCAACTGGACGGTGGTCTGTCATTTTGTGCTCTCAAGGGGTATGACCACTATCCGTGTCTGCGCAAGCTTGAGCGCATGAGCCGCGGCCAGGTCGAGATTACCACCAAGCGCGATCCGGCGGACACGCTCACGGCGGTCGCGGTCATTATGGCGTACGTCTGTCAATCAGCCGATGGCGACCTCGACTCGCTTGGCATTCGGTGGCGCAGCGTCAACCGCCCCGACTTTACGACGGCCTCGCGCGAGTGTGCTCGTCGCCTCTGCCCGTTTTTCCCTGAAAAATGCTTGGTCCACGGCGCTCGCCGTCGTGCGGCGCATGCCGGCGTGGTGGTCACCAACCATTCCCTGCTGTTCCGCAATGTTGCGGCCGAGGGCAGGATTTTGCCTCCGATTCGTCATTGGGTAATCGACGAGGCTCATTCTATCGAGCGCGAGGCGCGCCGTCAGTGGGCGCGCGTGGTGTCGGCGGACGAATCACGCGTTCTGTTTGAGCGCCTGGGTGGCTCGAGCACCGGTGCGCTAAGCCAGGTCTCCCGTGATTTGGCAACCTCTGAGGGCTCTACGCTCTATCTGGGCCTTACTGCCAAGGCGACGTCGACGGTTGCGCGCGCGAGCATGGCAATCGCCGACGTGTTCGATGGCGTTCGCGAGCTCGGCCGCCGTGCCCGTGGGGGTTATGACAATGCCAATCTATGGATTGGCCCCGAGCTGCGCGAATCTGACGACTGGCATGATTTCTTACAGTCGGCCTACGCTGCCATCGATGCATTGGAACAAGCTGACAAGTGCGTCGACGCGCTGGTGCAAGCCGTCGCCGCCGACAAGCCCGAGGTTGTTGTCGACTTGGGCGATATCTCGCGCCGCCTGCACGAGTTGGCCGAGAACCTCAAACTCATCATCGACGGCACCGATGAACACTACGTGTATTCGCTGCAGGTCAATCGCAGGTTGCGTGCCGGCGGAGAGTCGATGACCGCAGAGCGCATCGACATTGGTGAGGCCTTGGCAACCGAGTGGCTGCCCGAGGTTCACACGGCTATCTTTGCCTCGGCGACCATGACGGTGTCCAAAAGCTTTGAACACTTTAACCACGCGGTCGGCCTCGATCGCATCGGTGCTTCGACATCCTCATCGCTGCACTTGGATTCGAGCTACGACTTCGATTCGAACATGGCCGTAGTCGTTGCGGGCGATATCCCCGATCCGCGCGATCGTGAGAGCTATCTTACGGCGCTCGAGCGCGTGCTGGTCGACGCCCATCTTGCCATGGGCGGATCGGTGCTCACGCTGTTCACCAATCGGCGCGACATGGAAGACCTGTACGCCCGCGTTGAGCCCAAGATGGCCCGTGCGGGTCTGGAGCTCAACTGCCAGCAGCGCAACTCATCTCCTCGTCGCCTGCGCGACCGGTTTATCAACGAGCCGACCTCGTCGCTTTTTGCTCTTAAGGCCTTTTGGGAGGGATTCGACGCCAGCGGCGAGACGCTGCGCTGCGTCATCATTCCCAAGCTGCCGTTCTCGAGTCCCACGGACCCGCTCTCGTGCGAGCGCAACCTGCGCGAAGACCGCGCTTGGGCGCGCTATTCGCTGCCCGAGGCGGTGCTCGAGGTCAAGCAGGCGGCCGGCCGCCTTATCCGCTCGTCGACCGATTGCGGCGTGCTGATTCTGGCCGACCCGCGCCTGGTGACGAAGGGCTACGGAAAGAAGTTCTTAACGTCGCTGCCTACGAGCTCCTACCAGCGCATCGAATCGGCGCAGATCGGGCACTATCTGCAACTGTGGCGTGCACGCCACGAGCGGCGGCGCTAAAGCGGACAGACGAGGGTCTTTGCCATATCGCACAGACGCTTTGACAGGGCGGGGTCATCCAAGATGCGGATGGCTCCGCCCGCTGCGATTACCTGGCTCAGTAGCCAACGCTCGGAGCCATAATGCACGGTTACCGTTGCCATGTCTGCCCCGCTGCGCTCGATTAGGGTGATGCCGGCCCAGTCCAGATGCTCCGCCATATCGAATGGCATCAAGAGCTTTGCGCTACGCTGCGTCCGAGCAAGGGAATCGTGGAGGGATGTGACGTCCGGTGCATGAGGCACGACGGAGTCTTCCGTCAAGGCGAGTCCCTCGATTTTATCCATTCGATAGGTGCGCTGCTCATCGACCGCGATGTCCCAGGCAATCAGGTATGTTTGGTCGCCGTTTGCCGTAATGCGCAAGGGGTCGACCAGACGCTCACGTGGCCGTGCATCGTCCATCGAGCGATACGAGATGCGGCAGCGAACACCGTCCTGAATGGCGCAGCTCAGCTGCTGCCAGTGCGACCCGTGGTTGACGGTGTCAAAGACGCGCTGGTTATAGCCGAGCTCTTCGGGTAGAAGGGCATGTCGAATCCGAGCTGCCGTATGCGGCTCGATCCCCAACGATTCAAGTTCATGGTTGAGCACAGCGCCCTCGGCGGCACTCAAGCGCAGCGGTAGCACACGCCCGGCGTCACCGGTGAGGACCACACGCTCGCCGCGGCATTCGCAGATGATGCGCGCGCCCGATTCTCGGTCCGCGAGCGTCGAGACGATCTCGAGAATCTCGTCGAGCGATACCCCCGTGATGTCAAAGCGACTGCAAATCTCGGTCCGTGTCATGCCGCTCTCGCCGGCGGCGTAGAGGGCCTCCATGATGTCGATGGCGCGCGAGAGTCTCTGCTCGCTGGTGAGTTTACGCACGGGCATACTCGTGCACCGTCCTTTCAATGAGGTGGTTCCACGCCTGTTTGAGCGATTTGGGGGCCACGGGCCTCATGCCGTCCATGGCGTGGGCCATGCAAAATGAGGCGCCGGCTTCAAGATCGCGCACGTCAACGGTCCAGGTCCATCCCACATCGGTGTGTACGAGCTCACCTCGCCCACGCGTGAGACCGTTGATCATATCGATCTGCGTCTGAGGGGCGAATGAGAACGTGGCTGCAACGGGCGGTCGGTCGGCAAAA
The DNA here is from genome assembly GCA_014871665.1 of Collinsella sp. Classification (GTDB taxonomy): domain Bacteria; phylum Actinomycetota; class Coriobacteriia; order Coriobacteriales; family Coriobacteriaceae; genus Collinsella. The sequence continues at coordinate 34,397 of WGSL01000007.1, forward strand.
TCGAATTCAAAGAACAGGTAGTCGCTGAGGTTGAAGTCCGCGGGGATGACGTAGGCCTTCGAAGGACGCCAAGCGCGAACGATACGGTCGCAGCGGAATGTCCTGATGTCGTCGGTGACGTTGTCGAGGCCGCAGAAGTAAGCCACGCCCTCGCGCTCGAACATGCCGTAGACGCAGACGGTACGTTCTCTCTGCTCGCCGCGTCCGTTCTGATATAAAAATCGCAGCGCGCATCGCTCGGCAAAGGCGCTCCAAACCGCATCGACGGTGGGAGAGCGGCTGATCGGCGCCTCGTCTACCGTCGTCCTGCCGGTGAGATAGGCAATCTTGGAGCGAATATCGGCAAGCGGTGCGGCAAAAGTGGATGAGCCGGCCGCTAGTGTCTGGTCGATGGCGTTGAGCAGGATATCGGCGTCGTCTGCGGTAATGAGGCCGCCTGCCGCAAACGTGTGCTCGCGGTCGATTGTCCACGAGCTTTCCTCGGTCTCCTGCGCGCCGGTGGGGCGAACCTCCTTGATTAAGATGCCGCGTTCGAGCAGCTTGTCACGATCGCGTCGAAACTTGCGCTTATCCGAGTCGATATTGCCCGAGCCATATCCCAGATCAGAATCCAAGACGATCTGCTCGGTCGTCAGCGGTTCGGGGGAGCTATTGAGCACAAAGAAAAGATTGAGGATGCGCTGAGCCGTTTTATCGAAACTGGGCTCCGAATTTCCCTTTTTAATTGTCTCGGTCGTGTCGCTTGCCGTCATAGAGTCCTCGCATGAGAAGGTGGTTTGCTGCCATGATTTTAGTCCGATATGGAGATTAGGCTATATCCTTGTCCGCTCGGGGCGTTAAGATGGCCCGAATTCGGTCGTTTGCGCTCGCTCGGGGTATACTTTCGACTATATACGGTTCTAATGTGCATGCATTGGGCCTATTTGTCGGATTATGGATGTGGAGCGCACATGGCGAACACCCAGAACTATATTAACCACCTGCTGCAGAACACCGGCATTACGCCGGCATGCAGCGAAGAAGAGCGCTTGGCTGCCGAAGATATCGCTCAGATCTTCCGCAACCACGGCTTTGACCCCGAGGTTCAGGAGTTCAATGCCCCGGCGCCCAGTAGGTTGGCATTTGCCGTTACCGGTATTCTTGCGTTTGCCGGCGCCCTGCTGATGGGCATCGGCGGCGGTATCGGCTTGGTCGGCACCTTGCTGGCCATTGTCGGCGCCGTTCTTTACGTGCTCGAGCGCACGGGCCACCCCGTGGTTTCGCGCCTGGGCAAGACGGGCGTGAGCCAAAATGTCATCGCCTACCACAAGGCCTCGGGCCCGCTCGCGTCCCCGCGTAACCGCCCGGTGGTCGTTGTCGCACACTACGACTCTCCCCGTGCTGAGCTGCTCGCCCGCGAGCCTTATGCTTCGTATCGTGCGCTCATCGCCAAGCTGTTGCCCGTTGCCACGGTTGCCCCCGCTGCCGTTGCCATCCTGCGTATTCTGCCGCTCCCCGGCGCGCTCAAGGTTCTGCTGTGGATTGTCGCGATCCTCGCTTCCCTCGTTGCACTCGCCAACGCGGTAAACATCATCTCTAACCGCCACATTCTTCCCTATACGTCTGGCGCGGTGTGCAACAAGTCTTCTGTCGCCGCTATGCTCGGCGTTATGGACAACGTTGCTCCCTTCCAGGGCGAAAACGAGTTTCCCGACGATGTTCCGTTCGATACCTATTTTGGGGAGCAGAAGCGTCGTGCCGAGGAAATGGCGCGCGCAGCGGCGGAATATGCCGCGGCCCAGCAGCAAAACGACTACGGCAACACCATCGAGTATGAAGAGCCTACCTACGCCGAGGACGAATTCGGTCAGCCGATTGCTCCCGACGCTCAGACCGAGCCCGAACAGGGTGAGGCTTTCGACGAGCAAATCGAGGGCTTTGAGGGTGCGTCTGCCGACGAGACGCTGATCGGCGCTATCGTGCCCGAGGATCAGAATCAGGCTGCCCAAGCCGAAGAGTTCAATGACGAGGTTCCCGCTGCCGAGCCGGCGGAGGAGTCTGCCGAGCCCGAGCCCAAGCTCTATCGCAACGCCGCCGGCAACATCCGCTTTGGTTCGGATGCCATCCGTGCGCTCGGAATGCTTCCCGAGTCCTGCACGCTCGATTACGAGGAGGGCGAGGAGCCGACGTTTGAGCCCGAGCCTGCCCCCGTTGTCACCGTGGATGATGAGTCTGCCGCGGTTACCGCTGCCGTTGCCGATCCCGAGGCGGTGTCCGCGTTCGATCCCGCGGCAGGACTGGACATTTTGGCTCCCGCCGCACCGGCGCAAGACGTTGCGGACGAGTCTGACGACGATTACGTTGAACAACCGAGGCGCGTGTCTTACGAGAGCGATACTGATTTCTCGGCCGAGATTCCCGCGGCAACGCCGCATGCCGACATTGCATCCGCGTTCTCGTCGATTGGCGCCAGCGCTTCCAACTTCTTTAAGGGTGCGTTTGCAAAGGGCAAGAAATTTGTCGACGATTTCGAGGAGAAGCGCGCTGCCGCACGCGAGGCTGCCGAGCAGGAGGCTATCGCTCAGCAGCAGGCAGCCGAGGCAGCACGTGAGCTCGCGGCGCAAGAGTTCGAGCAGAACGAGGCTATGCAGTCCGCGCCCGTCGAAGCCGCCGAAGCTACAACGTCCTTTGAGTCCCAGCAACCGGCGTCCGCGGATGTTGTTGAAGCGACGACGTCTTTCGAGGCTCAGCAGCACGTCGATAGCACCATGTCGTTTGATGCCGCGCAGTTCGATTCCACGATAACGTTTGAAAAACAGGGCACCGCGATTGCCGAGCTCCTTCCTGTTTCCGATGAGCAGGGCGACGCGGCAGACGATGACGAGCCTGTTGATGCTGCCGAAATCCAAGATGCCGCCGAGGACGAGCCCGTCGAGGCCAACTCTGACGAAGAGCAATACGCGGCAGCCGAGCAAGATGATTCGACCGAGGTCGAGCAGGAGGAAGTGCCTGCGGTTTCCGAGACTCCCGAGACGGATGAGTCGAGGCCTTATTCCACGCAGATTTTCACCATGCCGACCCCGAGTGGTTCCGGTGCCAAGGTTGCCAATGTCGCTCCCACCCAGGACGAAACGGTCGATTCCCTTATGGCCCAGATTTCCTCCCAGGCATCGCCGCGCCCGCAGATGAATGTTCCCGATCCGGCGTCGGCACCGTCGCCTGCACCTTCCTCGTCTCCGCTGGCTTCGGTCCCCGATCCGTCGCTGCCGTCTATGAAGCAGGCAAACGTTGCGTCTCGCACGTCGCTGTTCGACCTTCCCGATCCCTCCGCACAGGTCAACGACCCCTTTGCTACCGCCCAAGGCCCCGAACCCACATCGGCACCCGTTGCGCCTCCTATGCCCGTTGCGTCGGGCGCACAGCCGATCGAGACCATTTCGGCTCCCGCCCCGGCGGCACCCAAGTCTCGTAAGCGCGGCCTGGGTGGTCTGTTCGGCCGTAAAAAGAAAAACGAGCAGGACAGCATGAGTGACTGGCTGGGCGTCGAAGACGATTACGATGCCAAGAAGTCCGGTCGCGGTATCGGTTCGTGGGATAACTTCGAGGACGATAACGATGGCTGGAAGGGTGGCGCTACGTCTTCCGATGGCGCTTCTTCCGAAGATATGCTCTCGGCTGTCGCCTCTATGGGCGATGATGAGCTGCTCGGTCACGATATCTGGTTTGTGGCAACGGGCGCCTCGGATTGTGATGGCGCTGGCATGAAGGCCTTCTTGGCTTCGCATCGCGATAAGCTCCGCGGCGTATTCTTTATCAATCTTGAATCCGTCGGCGCCGGTAGGCTTTCGGTGGTGACGGTCGAGGGCGAACAACAACTGCTCAAGGGCGATCGCCGCATCATGAACCTGGTCAGCAAGGTCTGCAAGTCGTTCCATGTCGATTGTGGCGCGCTCGAGATGCCCTATGCCAAGACCGATGCCTATGCCGCGCTCGAGGCGAGCCGCCGAGCCCTTACCATCGCCGGCGTGGACGGCACGCGTCTGGCTTGCGCTCGTACCGAGGACGACCTGCCCCACAATGTCAACCCGACGAACATTGCTACGGTATCCGAGGTCGTGACCGAGGTTATCCGCCGTTCGTAGACGGAGCTCTAAGGAGTCAACGTGTTTTCGTATATTAAGCGCCATTGGCCTGTCTACGTGATTTTGACCTTGATTGCCATTGCGTTAGGATTTGGGGCTGCCTACATCGTGGGCGCAAAGGGCTCGACCCCCCCCTCCGCAATCAGCGAAGAGGTGGAGCAAGAACAGAGTACGGGTGCTGATGGGATTCCTGAGTCCGAGCAAGCAATCGTTGATGGTGGATCTTCGTCTGCAGAGTAGATACGGCGATTTACATGATTGAAAGCGGGTGAGCCGGGGGACTGGCTCGCCCGCTTTTTGATCGCGCTAGCGCTTCTTTGGGATCGACCTAAGGCGAGCGAACCATAGGGCTGCGGCACCCGAGGTCAGGAACGCGGTGATGCAAGCGGCGATGGGAACTGCTCCTGTTGCCGGTAGGTCCTGCGGTAGGGTACAGCGTTGAATGACACAGTCCTCGTCATGTGACTCAAGTTTATCGCCGCCGCCGTTGCGGCAAAGATCGACGCGTGCGCTGTTGGTGAGTGCAGTTTGGGGCGTATAAGCCGACGTTGCCTGCATGTGCACGACTGCGCCCCGAGCGTCTGTGCCAAGGATTGCTTTGGCATCGTCAAGGTCGTCGTGCTCATCTTTGAGATCATCGCGGGTCCAAGAATCCGCATCGCTTCGAGTCGTAAAGTCGGCGGCTACCGCACCGTATTCAATTCGAATGCCCGTTACGACGGTATTGGGTGTAAGGTCGAGCTCTTCCGCCTCGAGTGTGGTGGATTCCGTGGTCGAGACATCCGCCTTCCAGAGGCGCCAGCCGTCGTAATCGACGAGGCGACAGTCCTCACCAAGGCTCTCTTTTACTTCGTCGGACTCAAGCCAAGGATTTTCGTGCCCATCGTCAAGTGTCGCGTTTGCCGGCTCACCGACGTCTGTCGAGTCCAACGGCGTCGTGCGATACCATACGTTGCACAGACCGTTGAGGTCGCCGATGGCGACGGGGGTTTCGATTGAGATGAATCTCGCTGTGCCGTCTTTGGCGCACTCAAGATCATCGGTAATCGTAAACTCATCAACCCAAGTAGCGGAATCGTTTCGAGCATCGATGGTATAGGAGAAAAGCCCATCACTATTGGTTTGCGTCGTGGCGCGGTTTTTACCATTGCCGTTAGCCAACAGGCCCTTTTCGATAGGTTGGACAAGTTCCTGACGCTTGTCGACCTGTCCCTTGATCTCGATGGGCGCATCCTTCATCGCGACGGTTTGGACTTCTCCCGTATCCTTTATTTCAAACGTTATTTCCTCGGCAAGGTCATAGGTCCGCGGAGACATCATTTCGCGCAACGAGTAGGTGCCGGGTGCAAGATGTTCGACGCGGTGTGGCTTGTCGGATGAGGTCCAGGAGTCTATTTCGGTTTTATCGGGACCATATAAGGTGAGTTGTGCGCCTTCCACTTCCTGCTCACCGCTTGCATCGACCTTGGAGATATCAACCTTGGTGTAATCGTCGGATACGTTAAGCCGTGCTTCTACAACGGGTGTTTTCTGGTCGGCATAAGTAAGGTCGACAATATGGGTTGTCCGATCGAGCAAGAAGCCTGCCGGCGCTTGAGTCTCGACAACCTCGTAGCGTGCGGTGCCAAGTCCCAGCGGGAGGTTGTCCGCGCGTGCTTCTCCAGTTTCATCCGTCGTGACGGTCGCGACAGTCTCACCGTCGAGCGCGGCAATGCTACCGTCGGGGCGCACGATATCACCCGAGGCACGGATCTCAAAGACGGCGCCCGCGAGGCTGCTGCCGTCTATGGCATCGGTTTTAACGATCCTGATGTTTCCGGTCGCGGCGTGGTCATAATACGAGGCGACTGCAACGGGCGTTAGGTTCATGTCGGCGGGTATGTTTACCTCGATCTCTTCGCCGACAAGATAGGGCTCTTTGGCCGAGGTTTCGCGTACATAATAGGTGCCCGGCACGAGCGATTCGGGCAGTGTGACGGTCCCGGTCGCGTCAGTCGTAAAGGTGTCCATTACGTCATGTGCTGGATACCAGCAAGTTTGTGAGACAGGTTCGTGATTGGTGTCGAGGAGTTGGAAGGTGAATCCGGCTAGGGGAACAGAAGCGCCTGTTTGGGCATCGCGTTTTACAATCTGGAGATGCGTCGACAGAGCGTGGTTGTCCACGATATATTGAAGCTCGGCGCCGTCGGAAATCTGATTGGCCCCGACGGTCCATTCCCCTGCACGTTTAAAACCCTCGGGGACGGTTTCCGGAACCTCGCGAACCGTGTAGCCGGCACGGTCGTATGGGACGGATCCGTGGACACCGGCGGGTCGCTTGCCTGTGCCGAACCATGCTTCGGGCTGATCTTTGGTGGAGGCAAAGCCATAGATGTTTGTGGTCAGTGTGCCAACAACCTGCTGAGAGCTGTTGCTGACAACCTCAAAGACAACACCACCCGCCGGCTGCTCCAGGCCGGATTGGTCGCTATTGCCGTAATCCTTGAATTTGGAAATCTCAAGGTTAAACGCAATGGGGATATCGGAAACGCGAGATTCGATCTCGACCACGCCTGAATCGCCGAGCTGGTCGGCTCCAACGGTATAGGTCCAGCTGTCGTTGGATGGCAGGTAGCCCTCGGGGGCTTTTGATTCGTAGATGGTAAAGGTTCCTAAGGGGACATCGGCGAGGGTGGCCCGACCGCTTTCGTCGGTCGTGAGGATTTGCGCCCATCCAGGGGTTGATTGCGACACACACGTGAACTCTGCTCCTGCGAGTGAAGAGCCTACCTGGGGGCCGGCATTCGTCGCGGTATCGAGTTTTACGATACGCAGGTTGATGGTGCCGGGCTGTTCATCAATGGCGACCCGCCCGCCGTCATTCCCCGTGGTAAAGGCGATGCGATCGTGGCGGGGGACATAGCCGGCCGGCGCCTTCGTTTCAACTAGGTAGTATGCTGTGTTGGGCAGAAGTGTTGCTTGCGCCCGACCGTTGCTGTCCATCTGGATGGTGCCAACACGTGCGTCGCTGGCGCTCTCAAAAACATCGAATGTTGCCCCGGCAAACTGATAAGTATTGTTTCCGCTGGTAATGGCAGCGTTTGCAGACTGCTTTTGGAAGGAAACAGAGACCGCCGGCAGTACATAGAGCATGTCCTGACGTTTGCTGCCGCCCGATACGGCTCCTAGATAGCGCCGCGCGCGGTGCGGAGCGGCTTTGATGCTTCCTGATTTTGCGCTGTCGTGGAGCCACCGCGCCGCCGCCACGACTTCATCGTCGGCGGTAAAGTGCCCGCTCTTGGTTTTGCCCTGAGCGGTCGTGTAAGAGTAGATACCGTCGACATGGGTAGTGCCGTTGAGCATCCATACGGCAAGCTGGGTTGCGGCGCGGGCACGATCGGGTGAAAGATGGTAACCGCCAAACGACGTGGCGGTAGGATATCCGTGACAAACGATTGCCGCGAACTCGTCGTCGAGCCACGCCCAGCCTTGATCAAAGTTGAGCCATGGGCCGCCCGGCTTGGTGGGGCCGGGGCGCTCCTGGTTCATGCAGTAGGCAATCGAGGCGTCTTGAGCTTCATACTTGCCGATGAGGAAGGGCCCACAATCATCGCTAATAGTGCGGAAGCCGAGCTGGTCGTAGCCATCGACGGCAAATGCGGCTCCCGGTGCCAGGCAGCCGAAAAGCAGGAAGAGGAGCAGGAGCAGCGGACCTGTTGCGATTGCGCTGTGGACAGAGTGCGTGGGTGCGTTGGACATGGCTGCTCCTTATCCCTCGTGCGCCGCACGGGGAGGCTGCGACGCGTAGGATGAGGCTACCCCCGAGGTTCATGCGGGTAAGTACCGGAGCCTGACCAAAAGCTTGCCCAATTCCTGACAAATTGAGCTCAAATACAACAATCAAGCAAAAGTGCAGGTAGAAGATAGGGAGAACAGGAAGTCAAAGGTCCTCGTCTCCACAATTGGCGTGATTTTCAAACGAATCTCCACAGCTAAAACAAGCATCACCACCCTTGTATCGAACAAGACAACCGCGTTATACTAGCCAACACACAAGCGGGCATCGCCAAGTGGTAAGGCATCAGCTTCCCAAGCTGACACTCGCGGGTTCGAGTCCCGTTGCCCGCTCCAGTAAAAAGCACAAGCACGGCAGCGTTACGTTGCCGTGCTTTTTACTACCAAGCGCCGGGACTCGAACCCGCCAGGGTGCGAGCGTTAAGCAAACGCGAAGCGTTTGTAGCGAGCAGGCGAAGGCGCCGACAGGCGCCTGAAGCCGGTGCGTATTTGCGAAGCAAATACGCGGATGTCCCGTTGCCCGCTCCATCGAGTACGGGGGACCTCGGGAACGTCGGGTCCAACCCGCTGTGCCCGTGCGTGTGCGCGGACCGGGTCTGCCGACCGCAGCCGGTGCGTATTTGCGAAGCAAATGCGCGGACGTCCCCATGCTCGCTCCAATTCCAAAATGTTAGGTTAATGCCTGCTGCCCATACTTGCACCTGCGCACGGTACAATGGTTAGGTTACGACCAACGTGCCAATAACCAAAAAGGAGCCGCTATGATCGATCGCTATACCCGCCCGGAGATGGGACACATCTTCTCCCTCGAGAACAAGTACGCCATTTGGCAGGAGATCGAGGTTCTGGCCTGCGAGGCCCAGGCGGAGCTCGGCAAGATCGGTATTTCCAAAGACGAGGCCCAGTGGATCCGCGACCATGCCAACTTTGAGAAGGCGAAGGTCGATGAGATCGAGGAAGTCACGCGCCACGACGTCATTGCCTTCCTGACCAACATGAAGGAATACATCGATGCCGATGTTCCCGAGGGCGACCCCAAGCCCAGCCGCTGGGTTCACTATGGCATGACCAGCTCCGATCTGGGCGACACGGCCCTGTGCTACCAGCTCACCCAGGCCTGCGACCTGATCATCGAGGACGTCAAAAAACTCGGCGAGATTTGCAAGCGTCGCGCTTTTGAGGAACGCAACACGCTCTGTGCCGGCCGCACTCATGGCATCCACGCCGAGCCGATGACCTTCGGCATGAAGTTTGGCTCTTGGGCCTGGGAACTCAAGCGCGATCTGGATCGTCTTGAGGACGCCCGCAAGAATGTTGCCTTCGGTGCTATCTCGGGCGCTGTCGGCACGTACAGCTCCATCGAGCCGTTCGTCGAGGAGTACGTCTGCGAGCACCTGGGCCTGGTCCACGATCCTCTGTCCACGCAGGTCATCAGCCGCGATCACCATGCCTACCTTGCCGGCGTGCTTGCCACTACAGCGGCCACCTGTGAGCGCATCGCTACCGAGGTTCGCAATCTACAGAAGACCGATACGCTCGAGGCCGAGGAGCCGTTCCGTAAGGGCCAAAAGGGCAGCTCAGCCATGCCGCACAAGCGCAACCCCATCACCATGGAGAAAGTCTGCGGTCTGTCGCGCGTCGTGAAGTCCAACGCCCAGGTTGCCTTCGATAACGTCGCCCTGTGGCACGAGCGTGACATTTCGCACTCCTCTGCCGAGCGCGTCGCCCAGGCCGATAGCTTCATCGCCCTCGACCACATGTTCCAGTGCCTCATCCGCGTTATCGACGGCCTGCAGCTGTATCCCGCCCGCATGATGGCCAACCTCAATAAGACCCGCGGCCTCATCTTCTCCTCCAAGGTGCTGCTCGCCCTTGTCGATACGGGCATCACCCGCGAGGACGCGTACGCCATTGTGCAGGAGAACGCTATGGCAACCTGGCACGAGGTACAGGATTGTGTCTCCGGCCCCACCTTTAAGGAGCGTCTCGAGGCCGACCCGCGCTGCACCGTCAGTCAGGAGAAGCTCGACGAGATCTTTGATCCGTGGGACTTCCTCACCCGTATCGACACGGTCTTTGATCGTCTGGAGCAGCTGAGCTTCGAGTAGGTTCGGGCATAACGTTAGCTTTTTAGGGCGCTTTGCTGGTAATGTGTGTTGCCGGCAAAGCGCCTCGTTGCATTTAGGGAAAGACGGGGATAATAGTCGTCTCGAATAACATTCTGAGAGGGGATCGCATGATTTCGTTTGATTACAAGCCTCAGGGCGTGTGTGCTCGCAATATTCACCTTGATCTTTCCGATGACGGCAACAAGGTGATGGGCGTTGAGTTTACCGGCGGCTGCGACGGCAATCTCAAGGCTATCTCCAAGCTGGTCGAGGGCGCTCCTGCCGATCGCGTAATCGAGGTTCTCGCCGGTAATACCTGCGGTATGAAAAAGACCTCCTGCGCCGACCAGCTTACACGCGCTATCGAGGCCGCTCGCACCGAGATCGCCTAATGGGTATCGCCGATCACATCAAGAACGGAATATCGCGTCGCGGCTTTGTACTCGGTGGGGCTGCCGCGGGCGCTGCCACGGTGCTTGCCGGATGCTCGAAAAAAACGGGCACCAGCGATGATGCCGCCGGCGAGCCGCAGGTTATCAAGGATGATTCCAAAATCATCTCGATTACGGATGAGTACGAGGCAGTCGACATCGATCTTGAGCCGGCGGCGTCGTGGACGCTGCCTCTGGGTACGCTGCTGTACTACTGCGACGGCGATTACGCCGCGGCAATGATGGCGCCCGCATCGGCACTGCACGCCAACACGCTCGGTGTGCTCAACCTGGGCGATGGCTCGCTTACCACATTAATCGAGGATCCTATCGAGGGCACGGGATATGCATTCTACGATGTCCGTGCCGGCGACGGCGTATTCGCGTGGGTTGAGATGAACTTTGCCAATTCATCGTGGAAGCTCTACGCTCAAAATCTGTCGGGCGCTTCGCTCTCTGGCGACGTGGTTGAGCTCGATCGAGGTGGCAAGGACTACGATCCGCCGCTGTTTACGGCGTTCGGGGCATCAGTCATCTGGTATAAAATGCCTTCGGCAGGCGGCAATAAAACGAGTAGTGATTCGTTTTGCTATCGTCGCTCGCTTGATGAATCCAAGGCCGAGGTAATTTGGAAATCGACGGGCCGCTTTGCATCGGCCCCGCGCGCGAGCGACGGCATTTTGACCATCTCGCCGCGTGTCCGCAACGACGAGGGCGTCTACTACGGCATAACGGCAATCGATCTGACCGACGGCAACAACACCAAACGTGCCCAGCTAGTCCTTCCCTCGTCAGTCTCGCCTTTCGAGGCCGTATATATGGGCGATACCTTCGTGTTTTCTATCGAGGCGGCCTATAGTGGCGTGGGCAGCCTGGGCAATATGGGCACATATATCGGTAATGAGGGAGGGCCGTACCTCTTCCTGTCCCGCGAGCCGCTCGCATGTGCGGCTGGCAAGAAGAATAAATACCTTGTTAAGGTACAGGCGTCGCATTTCCTGATCGACACCTCTGCCAAGACCTATGGCTCGCTGCTGTCGCCCGACCGCGCTTTGGAGTATGGCGATTATCCAGCTACGGCGGGAAAATCGGACTCATTCCTTACGTACGCCACGGTGCGCAACAGCCAGGGTATACCAGAGACGGTCACTGCACGTCTATTCTCTCTTTAAGCTTAGAGGGGTTAAAAAGGCGCCAACAGGGGAATAAACGCGTTGTAATTGTGAGTACCGCCCGCCGAGCTGCCGCGTCATAGCGGCATCCGGCGGGCTCAGGTGCGTTAAAATGGGCTTGTTCTTAGCTAATTGAGACAGGGGGGCCGTGTTATGGCTTCAGATGCAAAAAAGATTCTGCTGGTCGAGGATGAGAAGGCAATCCGTGACGCCGTCGCTGCCTATCTCGAGCGCGAAGGCTACTGGGTTGTGGGCGTCGGCGACGGTCAGTCCGCGATCGAGGAGTTCGAGAAGCATCAGTTCGACTTGGTCGTGCTCGACCTTATGCTCCCCAAGATTCCCGGCGAGCGCGTTTGCCGCACCATTCGCGATACCTCGGATGTCCCCATCATCATGCTGACGGCTAAGGGCGAGATCGAGGACCGTATTATCGGTCTTGAGCTCGGCGCCGATGACTATCTGATTAAGCCGTTCTCGCCGCGCGAGCTCGTCGCCCGCGTTCGTGCTCTGTTCCGCCGTGCCCATCAGGCCGACGAGCCCGCCGTCGAGGTGCTCGACTTCGGCGATCTGGTCATCGATATCTCGGGCCACAAGATCTTGGTCGAGGGCAAGGAAGTTGATCTGACGGCTTCCGAGTTTAAGCTGCTCACCACGCTTGCCCGCCATCCCGGCCGTGTGTATAACCGCATGGAGCTGGTCGAGAAAGTGCTCGGGTATGACTTTGAGGGCTATGAGCGCACCATCGATAGCCACGTGAAGAATCTTCGCGCCAAGCTGGGCGATGATCCCAAGAAGCCCAAGTGGCTCTACACCGTCCATGGTGTCGGCTATCGCTTCGAGGCTCCGGCCAAGACCGATAAGTCGGACGAGAAATAGGGAAATCACATATGACACCTGCGCGCTTTGAAATCGGACAAAAGCACAAGCAGGAGAGCGAGGCGGGTTCCAAGGCTAGTTGGAACACGCCTCGTTCCGATTCACGGCCAACGATGAGCTATCCCTCGCGCATGGCACTTGCTTTTGCTCTGACATCGCTCATGACGGTATTGGTGCTGGTGGGCGTTGTCTCTGTTGTGTGGGGCACGGTCTTTTCGGATTACACACGCTCCAATATCGTCGAAATCGCAAATTCCGCTGCCGAGAAGTTGGCAACCTCATATGAGGAAAACGGCTCTTGGACCGCGGGAGAACTGCGCACGGTCGCAACGTCGAGTTTGGTTTCCGACGATCTGGGTATGCAGGTCGTCAATAAAAAGGGCGTGATCGTTTATGACGATTCCTGGCCCTCGGCAAGCGCCACCGCCGATGTACGCGAAAACCAGGCTACGACCGACGACACGAGCGGCAAGAGGGCATCGCATAGTCCGGTCTCGTCTGCTCCAACCGACTCCGATAGCGTTGCTAACGTCGAGATTGTAACGTCTTCCGGCGAGCATGTCGGACAGGTAAAGCTGTGGGCCATCGGCTCCGACGCTCTGCTCACCAAGGCGGACTCTGCGTTTAGGGAGAAGACCTTTAACGCCATGGCCCTCGCCGCGGTTGTTGCAATTTGCATTTCGGTCGTTATCGGATCGCTCGTGTCGCGCATGCTCACCAAGCCGATTCATCGCATCACCAGTACCGCAAAGCAAATCCGTGACGGCGACCTGTCGGCTCGCACGGGACTGCGCGGTGATGACGAGATCGATCAGCTGGGTGAGACCTTCGATGAGATGGCCACTTCTCTCGAGAAGGATATGAAACACGAGAAGCGCCTGACCTCAGACGTTGCACACGAGCTTCGCACGCCGCTTATGGCCATGCTCGCAACGGTCGAGGCCATGCAGGATGGCGTGTATCCCACCGACGATGAGCATTTGGAGACCGTTGCTTCCGAGACGCGTCGCTTGGCTCGTCTGGTGCAGCAGATGCTCGACCTGTCGCGCATGGAAAACAGCGCGGCTCCGCTCAACCTTGAGCCGGTGGACATGGTTCCTTTCGTGCGTTCCATCGTCAATGCCCAGGAGCGCCTGTTTGTCGACCGCGATCTGCGCCTGCGTTTTGCGGACGAGACCCAGGGTCACGACGATGTCGTCGAGGCCGATCCCGACATGATCACGCAATGTGTTATCAACCTCATGAGCAACGCCATGCGCTACACCCCCGAGGGCGGTTGGGTCGTGGTGTCGGTGCTCAGTGACCGCAAGCACGTCAGCATTGCCGTTTCTGATACCGGTATCGGTATTGCCAAGGACGATCTGTCGCGTATTTTCGGACGATTTTGGCGCGCCGATGCCAGCCGCGCCCGCGAAGCCGGCGGCCTGGGCGTTGGCCTCGCCGTGACCAAGCAGATCGTCGAGCGTCACCATGGCTACATATCCGTGGAGTCGGAGCTTGGAAAGGGTACGACTTTTACAATTCATCTGCCCCGCGAGCACACGACAGACGCGGCATCTACTACAATGGAGCACTAGCTTTTCGCTATTCGGTGAAGGAGGGGCCGCGTCCCTGCCGCTCCGAGTTTGCGAAAACATGCGGGAAAGAACCCGCATTTCTGTCGTATTTAGGTAAGGAGTGACTCACGTGACAACGATGGAGCGTCGTCCGGATTCCCGTGGCAAGGTTCGTGATATTTACGATGCCGGTGAAAACCTGCTGATGGTCGCCACCGACCGCATTTCTGCGTTTGACTTCATTCTTCCCGACGAGATTCCGTTTAAGGGAGAGGTACTCAATCGCATCTCGGCATTCTGGTTCGATAAGTTTGCCGACATCGTCCCCAACCATCTCGTTTCCATCGACCCGGCGGATTTCCCCGAGGAGTTTGCTGAGTATCGTGACTACCTCGCTGGCCGCGCCATGCTGGTTAAGAAGGCCCAGACGATTCCTATCGAGTGCATCGTCCGCGGCTATCTGACCGGTTCGGGCAAGAAGACCTACGACGAGAACGGCACCGTCTGCGGCATCCAGCTGCCTGAGGGCCTGACCGAGGCTTCCAAGCTTCCTGAGCCGCTGTTCACGCCGTCCACGAAGGCCGAGATCGGTGACCACGACGAGAACATCTCGTTTGAGCGTTGCTGCGAGATCGTGGGCGAGGACATCGCCACGCAGATTCGTGACCTTTCCCTCAAGATCTACAAGGCTGCCGCCGAGTACGCCGCGACCCGTGGCATCATCATTGCCGACACCAAGTTCGAGTTTGGTGTTATTGATGGCAAGGTCACGCTGATCGACGAGTGCCTCACGCCCGACTCCAGCCGTTTCTGGCCTGCTGCCAGCTACGAGGAGGGCAAGATCCAGCCTAGCTACGACAAGCAATTCGTCCGCAATTGGCTCAAGGCCAACTGGGATATGACGGGGGAGACCCCGCACCTGCCCGCCGAGGTCATCGATGGCACGTCCGAGCGCTATCGCGAGGCCTTCCAGATCATCACGGGCTCCCAGTTCACAAGCATGAAGGAGAACGCATAAGTGAGTACCCGTAGCGCCACGAACAAGCGCACGCAATCCCACGAAGTTACCGGGGTTGCGCGCAAGTCTGCCGCATCTGCTAAGCCCGCCCGCCAAGCAGCGAGCTCCGTTCGCGTCGTGCCGGCTTCGTCTAAGGCACGCCGCAAAGAGCTCGAGAAGGGCGAGAACCTCGAGGGCCTCTCTAAAGAGGAGAAGCGCGCCCGCAAGGCCAAGCAGCGCGCCAAGGAGGACCGCATCTATACGGTGTCGAATATCCTCCTCAAGCAGGACGAGGACTACACCAAGCGCCGTCGCATCTGGTGGATTGTGCTCGCCATTGGCATGGTGCTCGTCGTGGCAATTTGGGCCTCGCTGTACTTCGCTCCCGCTGGCATGGTGTCCAGCCCTGTCCAGATGGTCGGCATCGTTTTGTCCTATGTCATCATCCTAGGTGACTTTATCTACGACTTCGCTCGTATTCGTCCCTTGCGCAACATGTACCGCGCGCAGGCCGAGGGCATGTCCGAGAACAAGCTCAACGCTCTTATTGAGCGCGCGGCTGCCGAGGAGGACCAGAAGGACTCCAAGAAGAAGTAGCGTTTGCATACATACTTATCGCTAAGATATAAGGCGCGTCGTTTTTGCGGCGCGCCTTTTTACTGTTCTATAGATAGATGGAGTGGCACATGATTCGAGCTGCCCTGACGGTCGAAGAGGCTCTGGAGGGCATGAAGGCCCTGGAGCCCAAGATTAAAAACTACGCGCGCCTGGTCGTCCGCAAGGGCGTAAACGTCAAGCCCGGCCAGGAGGTCGTCGTTCAGTCTCCGGTCGAGTGCGCGCCGTTTGCGCGCGTGGTGGTCGCGGAGGCCTATGCTGCCGGCGCCGGCCACGTGACGGTCATTTGGGCCGATGATGCCGTGACGAGGCTCACGTACGAGCATGTCGAGAAAAGCTATTTTGAGCAGACGTCCGAGTGGAAGCGCATGCAGCTGGATTCCTTGGCCCAGGATGGTGCCTGCTTTGTCTTTATCGAGGGTGCGGACCCCGCCGCCCTTAAGGGCATCGATCCCGCTAAGCCCGCTGCAGCTTCTAAGGCAAAGAACACGCAGTGCAAAGTTTTCCGCCGTGGACTGGATTACAACATCAATCCGTGGTGCATCGCCGGCGCTCCGGTCGTGGCTTGGGCGCGCGAGGTGTTCCCGGGAGACGCCGACGAGGTTGCAATCTATAAGCTGTGGAATGCGATTCTGCACACCGCTCGCGCCGATGGCCAGGACCCAGAGAGCGACTGGGAGCTCCATGACGCCGCATTCGAAAAGAACCTGCGTTTCCTGAACGACAATCGTTTCGACTGCCTGCATTACACCGCGGCAAATGGAACCGATCTGACGATTGGCATGACGAAGGGTCACGAGTGGGCCGGCGGCAAGGGCAAGACGCCCGATGGGCACCCCTTCTTCCCCAACATTCCCACCGAGGAAGTCTTCACTTCGCCCGATCGCATGCGCGCCGACGGTATCGTGTACTCGGCCATGCCGCTCATCCATCACGGCAATAAGGTCGAAGATTTTTGGATTAAGTTCGAGGGCGGCCGCGTGGTGGACTACGACGCCCGCGTGGGCAAGGCAACGCTCGCAAGTATCATCGATACTGACGAGGGCGCTGCTCACCTGGGAGAGGTCGCGCTCATTTCCAAGAACACGCCGATCCGCGAAAGTGGTGTTCTGTTCTACGATACGCTCTATGACGAGAACGCTAGCTGCCATCTCGCGCTAGGTGTCGGTTTCCCCGAATGCATCGAGGGTGGGTATGACATGTCCAAGGAGGAGCTCCTGGAGCATGGCGTTAACGTCTCGAGCACGCACGTCGATTTTATGATCGGCACGGACGACATCGATATTACGGGCATTACGCCTGATGGACGTGAAGTTGTGATTTTCCAGAACGGCCAATGGAGTTGGGAATAGTCCCAGACCGTGGTACAATGCCACCCGCGGGCCGTTAGCTCAGCTGGCAGAGCAGGGGACTTTTAATCCCAAGGTCCAGGGTTCGAACCCCTGACGGCCCACCCAAAGATTGTTGAGACGGTCAACTTCGGTTGGCCGTCTTTTTTGTCGCCCTTTCATGGGTTCGAACCCGTCGGGGCGCGGAGCTGAGTAAACGCGTGAGCGTTTGCCAGCGCAGCGCGCAAGGCGCGAAAGCGCCGCAGCGGCCGCCTGCGAAGCAGGCTGAACCCCTGACGGCCCACCCAAAGATTGTTGAGACGGTCAACTCCGGTTGGTCGCTTTTTTGTTGCCGGTGCACGGGTTCGAACCCGTATCTAGCTATATATAAGAACGCTTGGCGAACAAAACCCGCCTTTTACCGATGGGAAACAAATAACTGATGCCTTTGGAGTAAAGTAGCGCTCCAGAGATGACCGATGTCTCAATACACATAAAACAGCTGGTCATCGCCAATATCAGAAGCCAATGCTTCAGTTTTAACCTCAGTGATGCGACTGAGGGACCTATTCATTTGTGAACAAAATATGGAGTGCGCGATTCCCGCCCCCGGCGCCCCTCCG
>WGSL01000070.1 GCA_014871665.1 Collinsella sp.
CCGTACGCTTGAACTTAGAAGGGGGAGGCCTCGCGGCCTCCCCCTTTTTTGCGTTTGTGTGGCATAAATGACTCATTTACGCCAGACGATTTAATTCTTTTTGGTATTGAGCTTTTATTTAAAGAAAATAAAACGAATAACAAGGGCAACTGCTATAGCCGCAATGATCAAAAGCAGGATTGCCAGTTGATGTTGCTTGCGTCGTTTACTTGATGAAACGAAGATTGATTTTCCCTGTTTTGGCGTCTCGAGATAACGAGCCGAATGCGTTAAGGTTTGCTTTGGTCGAGGACCTCTTTGTTGATGAGCGGCGGATGCTTTCAGTGGCTCATCACTAGCTGCGCTGTTTTTAGATAATGGTGCGTCTTTCAGATATACAGGGTCTCCCGAGGCGACGCCCATATGTTTACGTCCCGTTTGGGCATCCTCGAGCGTTTGATATCGATTTCTCGTCACATACTCGGGCTCAGGATCATTAATGGGCTCTTGCGAGATGTGGGGGCGATGGAACCGTGGCGGCTGCGTGGAAGTATCTTCCCCCTGCGTCGGCATAAACATATTGTTCTGGTTCTGGTCGTCCATGATGCCCTTTAGCTCGTTACCAACAACGTGTACGCGCTCATTGTAAGCCCCTTGTTATTTGTAGCTGGGGACATACTCGGTATTTAAGCTCTGGTTCAAAGAACCTTAACCTTCCTAAAACCTGAGTCATACGCACTTAGATATGCTTATAGTACTGGACTCAAAAAACTTTATAGTCGATGTATATATGAGCACTGGGTGGGCATATATAAGAGCGTCAAAAGAAGTCCCAGTCACCTGGAGGATGACTCGGCAGTCCTATAAAGGAGTGGTAAACATGGCAAGCATGGTTCCTTATCGTTCGGTTTTTGGCGTTCGTCCCTCTGCAAGCTCGCTGTTCGATCTGTTTGATGATATGAGCGACCTAGCGAACAGCTCGATTGCCTCTAAGGCGTTCCCCGTTGACGTTGAGGATAAGGGCGATGGCTATGAGGTCAAGGCTTATCTGACCGGCGTCGCCAAGGACGATATCGATGTCGAGCTTAACGAGGGCCGTCTGTCCATTAGCGTGAATGTCGAGGAAGACGAGGAGAACGAGGGCAAGAACTTCCTGCAGAAGGAGTTCAGCTCGTACAGCGCGACGCGTGGCGTGTATCTTAAGGACGCTTCGAGCGAGGGCCTCTCGGCCAAGTACGCTGACGGCATCCTGACCGTTACGGTTCCCAAGATCGTCGAGAAGAAGAACGTTACGAAGATCTCCATCGAATAACTTCGTTGGTGTTCTTCGCTATTAAAAGACAACAAAAGGGGCTGGGAAGCGATTCCCGGCCCCTTTTGCTGTTTAGGACAGTCTATTGAATGGTTGCTGGCCGATACTGGCTTGCGGGGCGTATCGAGAGTTTTCGCGATTCTTGGAGAAGGGTGGCGGAGCTGCCGAGCTCGTCATCCAGGGTTGCGGCTAGAGCTTTGGCATAGCTTTTGACGGTAAGGCTCGGACGATTGTTGTCTTGGCTGATATGCATGGCAATGAGCTGTTCGGTGCGATCGGTAACAAGTTCGCGCGCGGCTTCGGCGGCTTGGCCGTTGGAGAGGTGTCCCCTTGCAGACAGGATGCGCTCCTGAAGAAAGCGGGGATATTCTCCCTCGCGCAGCATGGTCACATCGTGGTTGCTTTCGAGCGCGAGGACTCGACAATCTTTGAGGGTGTTCATGGCTTGGCTCGATAGCTCTCCGGTGTCGGTAGCAAAGCCGATGGAATCATCGAGGGCGTCGAATCGAAAGCCGATTGGATTTATGACATCGTGTGATGTTGAGTAGGTTTGCACGTGGATGCCGGCAATGGATAGGGTGTCACCGGGGTCGAATTCCTCGACAGGCAGATGCGAAAGATTTTCTTTGCTCGAAAGTGTGCCCCTGCTGGCAAAGAGGGGACCGTGCCAGTGCTTGCACCAGACATCGAGACCCTTGATGTGATCGCTATGCTCATGAGTAATGAGAAGAGCCGAGACGTTGTCTGCCGAGAGTCCCAGTTCTGCCATGCGCTTTAATGTCTCGCGGCGAGAAAGACCGTCGTCAATCATGATGAGCCCCCGGGGGCCTTCGATGAGCGCGCAGTTGCCTTTTGAGCCGCTGCCAAGGATATGAAGGTGCAGACGAGACATAAGATTCCAAAGGATACAATGGGTGCGGACGAATAGAGGAGGAAGCAAATGCCT
This sequence comes from Collinsella sp., assembly GCA_014871665.1. Classification (GTDB taxonomy): domain Bacteria; phylum Actinomycetota; class Coriobacteriia; order Coriobacteriales; family Coriobacteriaceae; genus Collinsella. The sequence goes on from WGSL01000070.1 coordinate 2,238, forward strand.
ACGGTATCACAGCATTACGGACACCATGCCGTGCCCGGGGCAGTCGATGAGACCCGAACGAGGCAGCAGGCTGCTCCTGTCGTGCTCATGGTATCAGGCGGCGCGGACTCGACGGCACTGCTTCTTATGGCGTGCACATCAAAGCTGGATATCCAAGACGGGCGCGGTGTTGCCCCCATTGCTCGCGAGCGCCTGCATGTGCTGCATGTAAACCATCATCTGCGCGGCAAGGCGTCCGATGGCGACGAGGCCTTTGTGCGTGAGCTCTGCGCGAAATATGGTTTACCGCTGTGCGTGGAGCACGCTTATTTTGATGGGGAGTCGGGCAATATTGAGGCCGCGGCCCGCGAAGTGCGCTATGCCGCGGCGCGGAGGTATGTTCGCGAGCTCTGCGCCCAGACGGGGGCACCGCGAACGGCGGCTCGTATCTGCACCGCGCACACGTCTTCGGATCGCGCGGAAACGTTTTTGATGAACGCGATTAAGGGTTCGGGGCCCGCTGGCCTATCGAGCATTCCTCGCCGGAGGAATATCGTGGTACGTCCCTTGCTCGACCTAACTCATGGCGAGCTCGTGGGCTATCTACAGGTACATGGTCAGCCGTGGCGTGAAGACGAGAGCAATGAGGATATCTCGTATCTGCGAAACTACGTGCGCCATCGAGTGATGCCGGTGGTGGCGCAGCGCAACGCGAGCGTCTGCAAGACGATTGGCGCCGCCTGCGAGATCTTAGGCGATGAGGACGCGTTTTTGTCTCAGCTTTCGGCACAGGCGTTTCGAAGCTGCCTGCGTAAGGAGGCGGCGGGCGCGCTGGTGCTCGATGCCAGGCGCCTTGCTGCGGCCGAGGTGGTAATCGCGCGGCGCATCGTGCGACTGGCGATTAAGCGCATCGATCCGGACGCTCGTCCAGAGATGCGACATGTGGAGCGAGTCCTTTCCTGCGTTGCCGAGGGCGCCGGCTCGGTCACGCTTCCGGCGGGGATTGACGCACGCATTGAGTTTGGCATGCTGGCGTTCAAGGCGCCGGCGGCTCGCGAGGGCCTGGTCGCGGACTGGGTTACCGTACCCGGTCGTTTGCCGTTGGGCGGGGGACGTATGCTGGTCACAGAACCGATGGCCGTTGAGCCGGGATGCGATATCGTGCGCCGCGCCCGTGAGCTTGCAGCTGCCGGGGAAGTGACAGCTTTGGTAGACGCGGCTGCCCTGGGTTTTGCCGACAGCGATAGTGAGCGGATCCTGGCGGGCTCGCGTGGCGAGATCCCTGCCGAGGCGCGATTGGCGCGCCTGTGGGTGGACGGTCCCGCACCGGGAGACGTGATGTGCCCGTTAGGGATGAGTGGTCGAAGCAAGAAAGTATCCGACTTGCTAGGTGAGGCTCGCATTCCCGTTTCCGAGCGCGCCGGAGTGCCCATGGTGAGGACGGCGCCGGGGGGTGCCGTGGTGTGGGTCGCCGGAGTTCGCGCGGACGAGCGTTTTAAGTGCACGGCCGCAACGCGTGTGGCATATCTGCTCCGCGTGGTCGATGCGGAATAGCGTCCCACGCCTGCTATTCTGTGCGACGTTGACGGTATTCCCGCGCTGATGGCGCACGGGCTGGTAAATTTACCCCGTGCGCTGCTAGAATGTGTAGTTCGCGTCCATACGGCGGTGTGTGGGCGATAAGCACAAGAAAGGGTTGTCATGGCTTCTCAACATCCGGATATCGAGAAGGTTCTGTTCACGCAGGAGGATATCGACGGTATCGTCTCTCGCCTAGGCGAGCAGATTACTCGCGACTACGCGGGTAAGGATCTGGTGCTGATTGCGGTCCTGCGCGGCGCCGTGGTCTTTATGGGCGACCTGATGCGTAAGATCGAGCTGCCGACCAACATCGATTTCATGGCTGTTTCGAGCTATGGCGACGGTGTGAAGTCCTCGGGTATCGTGCGTATCATTAAGGACCTGGATATCGACATCCGCGGTCGCGACGTGCTGATCGTCGAGGACATTCTGGACTCGGGCCTGACGCTCAAGTATCTGATGAAGAACCTCGAGAGCCGCAAGCCCGCTTCGCTGGAGGTCGCTGCCTTCCTGTGGAAGGACGTTGAGGACCGCACCTCGGCCATCACGCCCAAGTATGTTGGAACCCATTGCCCCGATGCCTTTGTGGTGGGCTACGGCCTCGACTATGCCGAGCGCTATCGCAACCTTCCGTATCTGGGCATTTTGAAACCGGAGGTTTATTCGTAAGATGCCCGACGACCGTAACGACAACAATTCCCAGACTCCCCGGGACCCAAAGATCCCGGGGATGCCCGGAGGCAAGAAGCCCACGCGTACGGGCTGGCTGTATTTTCTTTTGGCTTGCGCGCTTCTGGGCTATGCCTTCTTTAATATGGGTTCCGGCTTTGCCAGCTCCAGCAATACCGTTAAGCTCGCGACGAGCGAGATGGTCAGCGCCATCAAGCAGGATCGCGTCGAAGATCTGACCTATACGGTTCAAGACGGAAGCGTGACGGGTCATTACTGGAAGACAAAAAAGGACAAGGGCGATACGAGCGAGCTCAAGAGCTTCTCTTCGACCTATGTCGGCTCCGATTCGCTTGCCGAGCTCATGGCGGAGCACCCCGATACCAAGTACATCGTCAACACCAACGATCCCGATTTTTGGGGCGACTTGGCGATGAGTGTGCTTCCGACGATCGCCCTTATCGCCATCATGTTCTACTTTATGCGCCAGATGATGGGCGCCAACAACAGGAACATGCAGTTTGGCAAGACCAACGCCAAGACCAACGAGGCCACACGCCCCAAGGTCAAGTTTGAAGACGTTGCCGGAGTGGACGAGGCAGTCGAGGAGCTCGAGGAGATCCGTGACTTTTTGAGCGATCCGGATCGCTATCGCAAGCTGGGCGCCAAGATCCCGCGTGGCGTGTTGCTGGTTGGCCCTCCGGGCACCGGTAAAACGCTGCTGGCCAAGGCCGTTGCCGGCGAGGCGGGCGTGCCGTTCTTTAGCATCTCGGGTTCCGACTTTGTCGAGATGTTCGTAGGTGTCGGCGCCAGCCGTGTGCGTGACCTCTTTAAGGAGGCCAAGTCCCAGGCCCCGTCGATCATCTTCATCGATGAGATCGACGCCGTGGGACGTCAGCGCGGAGCTGGCTTGGGCGGCGGTCACGACGAGCGCGAGCAGACGCTCAACCAGCTGCTGGTCGAGATGGACGGCTTTGAGGAAAGCGAGTCGGTCATCCTGATCGCCGCCACCAACCGTCCTGACATCCTGGATCCGGCATTGCTGCGTCCCGGCCGTTTTGACCGCCAGGTTACGGTCGACCGTCCGGATGTGAAGGGCCGCGAGCAGATCTTGCGCGTGCATGCCGAGAACAAGCCGATGGACGAGGACGTTAAGTTTGAGAAGCTCGCCCAGATGACCGTTGGCTTTACTGGTGCCGATTTGGCGAACCTGCTCAACGAGTCTGCGCTGCTGGCCGCTCGCCGTCATCGTTCCGTGATCTCGATGGACGAGGTCGAGGAATCGATGGAGCGCGTGATTGCCGGACCGCAGCGCAAGGGTCGCGTGATGACCGAGGCCGAGCGCACCACGATTGCCTACCACGAGAGCGGTCACGCCCTGGTGGGCCACATCCTGGAGCACTCCGATCCGGTCCACAAGATCTCGATCGTCAGCCGCGGTCAGGCGCTGGGCTACACGCTGCAGCTTCCGCAGGAGGACCACTTCCTCAAGACCAAGAACGAGATGCTCGACGAGCTCGCCGTGTTCTTGGGCGGTCGCGTTGCCGAGGAGCTCATGTGCGATGACATTACGTCGGGCGCGAGCAACGATCTGGAGCGCGCAACCAAGATGGCGCGCGAGATGGTCACGCGCCTGGGCATGAGCGAGGAGCTGGGCACGCAAGTGTTTGGCGAGGCGCAACATCAGGTGTTCCTCGGTCGCGATTACGCCGATCATCAGGATTACTCCGAGGAGACGGCGCGCCGCATCGATATCGAGGTTCAGCGCATCATGCGTGAGGCCCATCGTCGTGCGGTTGAGATCCTGGACGCCCGTCGCGATCAGCTCGATCTGATGGCGAAGGTGCTGCTTGAGCGCGAGACCGTCGAAGGTGACGCCGTGAACGCCCTGCTCGACAACGAGTGGAATGCCTACCTTGAGCGCGAGGGCGATATCCTGGCGGCCAAGGAGGAGCGCAATGCCAAGGCGGCCGGCATGCCGACCAAGAAGCGCGTGCCTCGCATGAGCGAGGAGGAGCTGGCGGCTGATGCCGCGGCCTTTGCGCAGGCGGCCATGCAGGAGGATGCCGAAGCCGCATCCGATGATGCTGACGATGACCATGCCGTCGTCGATGCCGACACCGACGCCGACAAATAGTCTTTGTGGCGAAAGCCTCCGCGGGGAAACCTGCGGAGGCTTTTTCTTTTTGTTGATTGGGGACAGACTTAAATGAGCGTTTTCACGCATTTAAGTCTGTCCCCAATCAACATTGCTGCGGCACTTTGCTCAACTAAAGCGTACAATAGCGCCTATGCGAAAGGGGAACAGATGATCAACGAAACTATGTATGCTCGCGGCGCGGAAAGCTCCATCATCCGTGAGATTTTTAGCTATGGCCTTGAGCGCAAGGTGCAGATCGGTGCGGAAAACGTATTCGATTTTTCGCTGGGCAATCCGAGCGTTCCGGCGCCCGCTGCTGTGGCTGAGTCGATTAAGAAGGCCCTGGAGCTGCCGAGTGACCAGTTGCACGGCTACACCCCCGCTCCGGGCCTGCCGCAATGTCGAGCAGCCGTCGCCGAATCGCTCAACCGCCGCTTTGGAACGAACTATGAGGGTAAGGACGTCTTTATGACGGTGGGTGCCGCGGCTTCGCTCACCTGCACGCTCAACGCCGTTACGAACCCGGGCGACGAGGTTATTGTTATCGCCCCGTACTTTCCGGAGTATCGCGTTTGGATTGAGAAGGCCGGCTGTACGTGTGTTGAGGCGCTCACCGATGAAGATACGTTCCAGCTGAGCGTGGACAACGTGCTCAAGGCGATTACCGATAAGACGACTGCCGTCATCATCGACTCGCCCAACAATCCGACTGGTGCCGTATATACACGCAACACGCTGACGCGACTGGCCAATGTTCTGCGCGAGGCCAACGCTCAGCGCGATCCCGAGAATCCGATTATGCTCATCTCGGATGAGCCGTACCGCGAGATCGTGTACGGTGCCGAGGTGCCTTGGGTGCCCTCGATCTACGAGCACACCATCGTGTGCTACTCGTATTCCAAGTCGCTGTCGCTGCCGGGTGAGCGCGTGGGGTGGATCTTGGTTCCCAACACCAATCCGCAGGCTGCCCGTCTGATGCCGGCTGTTGCGGGCGCTGCCCGTACGCTGGGTTTTGTATGCGCACCGGCACTCTTCCAGCGCGTGATCATCGATTGCATCGATGAGCCGAGTGATGTCGGGGCCTATGCCCGCAACCGCACGGCGCTCACCGATGCTTTGACGGACTACGGCTATACCTATGTTGAGCCGGACGGTGCTTTCTACCTGTGGGTGAAGGCACTCGAGCCCGATGCGAATGCGTTTTGCGAGCGCGCAAAGAAGTATGAGTTGCTTGCGGTTCCCTCGGACAGCTTTGGTATGCCGGGTTGGTTCCGCCTGGGCTATTGCGTGAGCTACGAAACGATTGTCAATTCGCTACCCGCTTGGAAACAGTTGGCGGACGAGTATCGTTAAAAGTAAAGCGCTCTGCCTACAATGTTTTACGTGAAACGGGGTTTGGTGTTAAGCCGGACCCCGTTGTCATGGACGTTGTGTCTTTGGGATGGAGTGGTTTTACGACTATCGAAGGCTATGCGTACAATGAATATAAGCGACGGCCGTGCCAGATAAGGAGACCTGATGCCCTACCTGCTTTCTTGTGACATTCATACCCATACGATGTTCTCTGCGCATGCATATTCGACCATTGAGGAGAATGTGTACTGGGCGGCAGAGCGTGGTCTGCAGGTGCTCGGATCTGCCGACCATTTGAGCTCTATGGTTACGGCTTGCCCCAATGACCTGCGCAGTTACCAGTTCTTTATCAACCAGGATATCTGGCCGCGCATTTGGAGCGGCGTGCTGGTGCTGCGTGGTGCCGAGGCCGATATCGTTTCGCTGGACGGAAGCCTGTTTGGCGAGGACACTCCTGTCACGCTCGATATCGCCGGCGATTCGTACAGCCGTCAGCATTCACTGTTCGATTTGGTTACGCGTAATTTGGATTATTTGGTTGCAAGCGTGCATAATCCGCAGATTGCTGAGGGCGCGACGCTGGCCCAGACGACCGAGATGTATATCAATGCCCTGGAGCACCCCAAGGTGTTCATGCTGGGTCACACGGGGCGTTCGGGCGTGCCGTTCGATATCGACGAGGTGCTGTCGGCAGCTAAGGCCAAGCACAAGATTATCGAGATCAACAACCATAGTCTTGAACACGGTGTCGACACTGAGCATTGGGCCGTATGCCGCAAGATTGCCGAGCGCTGCGCCGAGCTGGGCGTGGGCATTGGCGTTTCGACCGATGCGCACATTGGCATGGCGATTGGTAAGCTCGATTACGCTCGCAAGATGCTCGACGAGATTCACTTCCCGTTGGATCTGATCGTGACGCGCGATCGCGAGACGCTGCTGCGCGAGATGGCGGCAGCCGGCGTGTGCGATCTGCGCAATGGGATGTAGCGGAATTTATAAACCAAGCGAAGGGGGGGGCGGCCCAGACGGGTCGCCCCCTTTCTTGTCCCAAAAATCTACTGAGGTTGGTTAGCGGCGTTCGAGGACCGCTACGGTTTCGGTGTGGTCGGTGTGAGGGAACATGTCGACTGGCGTGATCTTGAGCAGGCGATAGCCTCCGTCGAGGAGCTGGTGCAGGTCGCGCTCTTGAGTCACGGGGTTGCAGCTGATATAGGTGATGCGGCGCGGCTTAAGCGCGCAGGCAGCTTCGAGGAACTCGGGGGTAGAGCCGGCGCGCGGCGGATCGATGGAAAGGACATCGACCCGCTCGTTGTTGTCGGCGGCATCTAGGATGTAGTCGGTGGCATCGTCGGCCATAAACCAAGCGCTGCGGGTGAGGCCGTTGAGCTCGGCATTACGACGTGCGTCGGCAATGCCGGCGTGGTTGCGCTCCACGCCAAGCAGCATAATACCGACGCCCTTGTCCTGGGCGGCTTTGGCTGCGCACAGGCCGATAGTTCCACTACCGCAATAGGCATCCATGAGTACGTCGCCCTGCTGCAGGTCCATGCCGTCAATCGCGAGCTGATAGAGCAGCTCGGTCTGCTGCGGGTTGGTCTGGTAGAACGCGGTGGGGGAGATATCGAACTCGCAGCCGAGCAGCTGGTCGCGCATGCACTCGGCGCCATATACAATGCGGGTTTCCTCGCCGAGGATGGCGTTGCCGGGACGTCCGTTGATGTTTTGGGCGACGGTGACGATGTGCGGATTGAGTGCGGCGACAGCCTCAAAGAACTCCTGCGCATGCGGCAAGTCGCGCTGAGCGGTCACGAGCGTGACCATGACCTGGTCGGTACGCCAACCGCAGCGGACGACGGCATAGCGAAGTAAACCAAGATGCTTGTCCTCATTAAAGGCGGGAATATGCAGCCGCTCAGCTTCGCGTGCGATGCCGTTAAGAATCTGTCGGGCGCCCGGTGCCTCGACGGGGCATTCGGGTACGGCAACGATCTTGTGCGTGCCGCGCTCAAAGAAACCGCAACGGACAGCGCCCTCTTTGCCGGGGGCAAAGGGAGTGGCGGCCTTATGGCGAAAACCACGCGGCGCAGGATACTTGCCCGGGTCGCCCAGGGTGACACCCATGCCACGAATAGGATCTACAGCAATGCCCCCACGCTCACAAAGCGAAGCAAAAAGCTCCTCCATAGCAGCCTGCTTGGCGGCGAGCTGCTTCTTATAAGGACGATTGAGCGCCGTACACCCACCGCAAGCTTTCATGATCGAACAGGGAGACTTGGGGTCCACAGCCTTTCGCGCAGACGAAACCCGATCTTTATGCGAGCGCTTGGAGCGAGTCTGAGATGCCTTATCCTCGCTCCGACGAGAGCCGGGACGCTTGGCCTTAGCCTTGCCCTTAGCCGACTTACCCTTCGCATTCAGAGACGACTTGGATTTCTTAGAAGATTTTTTCTCTTCTGACCCCTCAGCCGCCTCGATCAAAGCACGACGAGCCTTACGCTCCGCACGAGATTCTGCCATGAATTAACCCCACTAATTTACAAATTGAAATCTGAAAGCATTGTACCGTGCCAAGTTAGCAGACGATATGCAAGCGCCCATTTCATGTCAGTGATAAGTCCAACGATGTTTGCCCGGCGTGGGCGGGAAGCGGCGCGTAATTAAGTTTATCGCGAGTTCCGCACGCAAAGGAAAGCACTTAATGTGCTTTCC
>WGSL01000071.1 GCA_014871665.1 Collinsella sp.
CTTTTCTAGTAAGCCGATGCGACAAAGGGGCTGTCCCTTTGTCGCATCGGCTTACTGTATTTTTATTTTCCTGTTTTACCTTTGCAGGTTCTAATGGAGGGGATTCTGAAGTAGCTGCTAGTAAGTAAACGCAGCCGCTCTGCCGGAGCCGCCCTTATATCGTTCCACGCGCAGTTTCGCAGCGAAGTGAGAATGTTTGAGCATGGAATGATATAAGGGCGGCTCCGACAGAGCGGCGGACATTCGACTAGCGGATATGCGCGGGTTTTCCGCCCCAATAGAAGCGGCAGAAGGCTCGTTTGCGCTTTTGGGGTTTGCCTACGAGTTCCATGGTGGCGACGGCGATGTCTTTGGCTGCATGGGGGCGGCGTAGTACTTCGCCGTTGATGAGCAGGGCTTTGAGTGATTCGGGATGGTCGTGCAGGTGGCGCAACGTTACGATGAGCTCTCGTGCCGTGGTGACGTGCATGCTGGCGCCCATGCCGGTGAGCATGGTGGTGTTGGCCTTTTCCTGGCCATATGACTTGCCCAGCAGGATCATCGGCAGATGCGCGCAGAGGCACTCGGTGACCGTGAGTCCGCCCGATTTGAGGATTGCCAAGTCGCAGCCGTGCATGAGGGCCGCCATGTCGTCGACATAGTCCAACACCGTGACGTTCTCGAGCTTCATGGCATCGAAGAGCGTCTTCAGCCGGGTGGCATACTCCACGTCTTTGCCGGGCAAAAAGACAAAGTGCATGTCTTCGAAGCTGCGCAGGAAGGGGAGTGTGTGGTCCATCGCCGCGCGAAAGCGGACGTAAGGCTGGGGCAAGCTGGCGCCGGCCATTACCAGCACGACGGTCTTGTCGGTGGGGAGGTTGAACTTGGTTAGCTCTTCCTTGCGATCGTAATTCGTGTCGAATCCGGCGCGAATAGGGATGCCGGTAATGCGAATCTTTGCCTCGGGCACCTTGCGCGGACGCAGCGTTTCAGCCATGAATTCGTTGGCAACACAGAATAGATCGGTGTCCTTGTGGGGCCACCAGCCCTCGACTTCGTAGTCGGTCGGTACGCAGATGACCGGATAATCGATACCCGTAATTACGCGGGCGCCAACGGCAACATTGGCTGCCGTGATGTGCGTTGCGACCACGGCTATTGGCCTTCGACTACGAATATATTCGTTGAAGGCGGGGAACATAATTCGCGACCATGCCGTGCCGCCACCCCAGAGAAGATGCCCCGTAAGCGTATATCGCCAGGTCAGGTCGTAAATGGGGCGCGTGGCTCCCGTAAAAGAAGCCGCGGTCTTATTGCCGTCGAATTTAATGCGTCCAAAATCAAGGATATCGAGCACTTCAATCTCAACATCCTCGGGGATGCCATTGGTGCCGCGGATGAGGTCGAATGCCTGCGCAATCGCATTTGCGGCGGCCTTGTGGCCCGAGCCGACCGAGGCGTGCACGATGGTCACGAGGGGTTTTTGCTGAGCCAAGAGCGTGGTTTGCTCCGATTGGGGAGCGCTGTTCGTGAGCAGGGGAGCATCGTCGCTCGTCTGCGTCTGATCCATCGATAACTCCCCTTCGACGTTGTAACACGGATTTATCATTGTAGTGCATGAGTGTCACGTTCACGTAAATTTGGGTATGAGCGCAAAGAACGACAACGTTTCGACGAGAGGACTCTTCATGACTACCGATCAGACAATCGATGTTGCGATTATCGGCGGCGGCCCCGCGGGCTATGCTGCCGCCATTTATGCGGCGCGTGCCAACCTGACGACGACTGTCCTTGAGCAGGGCATGTCTGGCGGACAGATCGCCACGTCCAACGAGATCGAGAATTATCCTGGCATTCCGCTACTGAGCGGTGCCGAACTTGGTGAGCGGTTTCAACAGCATGCTGAAGGCCTGGGGGCTCAGGTTGAATGGAGTATGGTGACAGGCGTCGATTACGATGCCGATGCGGCACAATTTACCATCCATCATGATATGGGCGATACAGCAGCCAAGAGCGTTATTGCGTGCATGGGCGCCACGCCGCGTCCTGCGGGCTTTGTTGGCGAGGACACGTATCGCGGTCGGGGCGTTTCGTATTGCGCAACATGTGACGGCATGTTCTTCCGCGGCAAGCAGGTCTTTGTTATTGGAGGCGGCAATTCGGCATGCGAGGAGGCGCTGTTCCTGTCCGACATTGCCAGCAGCGTGACCATTGTGCTGCGTCGCGATCAGTTCCGTGCACCCGAGGGCGTTGTGAATAAAGTGCTCGCTAAGGACAATATTTCAGTTAGGTACCAAACTAGTATTGTTCAGCTTTCTGGTGAAGCGATACCCATGACAATTACGTTCAAGGACAATGCGAGCGGCAAAACGCAAGCCGAGACCTTTGAACCTGGCTCATTTGGCATTTTTGTCTTTACCGGCACGCAGCCACATACCGAACTTGTTGAGCATCTAGTCGATCTGGCTCCCGACGGCGGCATCCTTACCGACGATTCGATGGCTACCCGTACGCCCGGCTTATTCGCAGCCGGCGATATCCGTTCCAAGCGTTTACGCCAGGTTGTGACCGCCGTTTCGGACGGAGCCATAGCAGCAACCAGCGCATACGCTTTCCTACGCGGATAAGTACGATAATATATCTTATGTAAGGTTGCTATCAATTAACTAAATGGCGGGACGATGCATCTGTGCGCTGTTCCGCCAATTTTCTTGCTGGCTATGTGGTATGCAAAACTAGATAACCTAGAATACAATATAGAAAATGAATGGAGGACCTTTATGAACCACGTTAAACACGTTATTCCGATGTCCGATTCGTCGGTCAGCATTAAGCCCGAGGATATTCAGCCCACTGTGCTGCCTGATGCATTTATTCAGTCCGATATCGTTCGCAAACTCAATGCGTTGAGTCTGCCGCGCTATAACCAGTTGCCCAATGTGACGCTCTATCGCGATCAGGTTATTGAGTATGTTGCGTTGTGGATGGAGCCGCTGTCCATTTGCGTTGAACAGCCTGTCATTACGCCATCGATGATCAATAACTACGTAAAGGTCGGCCTAGTGCCTGCTCCGGTCAAAAAGCAATATGGCCGCGAGCAGATTGCCCGCCTGATCGCGATCTGCATCTTTAAGCAGGTGCTACCTATTGCTGCTGTGCAGGCACTCTTTAACATTCAGCGTTTGAGCTACGATGCCCCGACGGCCTTTGATTATGTGGTCGATCAGCTCGAGGCATCGATTCGTTCGGCGTTTTCCGTCGAGCAGACTCCCGTGCCCGATACGGCGCATCAGGTAACGCGTGAGTCGCTGCTTGTGCGTAGCGCGGTATCGTCCTTCGTTTCGAAGGCTTACTTGATGAGCTATCTCAAGTTCAATGGGTTTAATAGCTAGCCGATGTATAAAACGGGCGGGACAAAGAACCAGCTGTCACTTTGTCCCGCCCGTAATTATGCTTGGTTGGACTTTATTGGCCCGAAGCCACGCCCATGCCGTAGCCGATAATCAGGCCGTGCATCTCGGCGTAATAGGAATCCAGGCCGTTGCAGGGCATGATGATGGTCTTGGAGCCGGGCCAATGCTCGACTATGCGGTCAGTAAGCGCCTGAGCTCCAGCTTCGTTCTCAACGTGATCGATGACGACCTCACCGCCCGTAAAGCCCTCGGCTTCCATAGTGTCGATGATCTTGTTGAGCATCTTCTTTTCGCCTCGCGTGTGCCCCACGAGTTCGATTTTACCGGCCTCACTCGCCGTGCCCAAAATGCGGATATTGAGCTTGTTGGCAATGACGCCAGCTGCCTTAGGGATACGTCCAGCTTTGGCGAGGTTTTCGTAATTGCACAAACTGAAGAGGATTTTGCTGTTCTGCTCAAGACTATCGAAGTATGCGCAAGCATCCTCGAATGAGATATTCGGATTGCTTGCAAGATAGCGGTCGAACAGCAGGAAAATGAGGTCCATTTTGCCGCCAGCTGCGCGTGAATTGACTAGATGAATCTGTCGGTCCGGTTCCTCGGCAAGAACCATATCGCGAGCCGTGGCTGCCGCGTTGTAGCTGCCCGACACGCCCTCAGAGATCGGCATGCAGATGGTCTTGTCTGCCAATTTGAAGAGCTCGGCCCACTCCCCTACGCTGGGACAAGCGCTCGAAGAAGCGTTCGTCTCCGCCTGAACAGCGCAGTTGAGTTCATGAACATCAAGCGAAAGGTCATCGACGAATTCACGCTCCCCCACTCGAATTTTGAGGGGCGCAAATGAAAAGGTGGTATGGGGCGCGGTCGGTTGCCAATCGCGGAGGTTGCAGCTTGAATCGGAGATAAGTGCCCAGCTCATAGAGGGTCCTTTCTAATTGTTCCCATTCAATTATAGCCATCTTGCAGACCGATTGGGCCGCTATCTAGTATTCAAAACTAGATAGCGGACTGCACTAAAGGCAAAAGAATGGACCTCATGACTCAAAGCCACGAGGTCCATATCCGTTTGCTTTATCTGAATACTTAGTAGCGCACGAAAATGTAGCTGTTGTTCATGCCGGCGGCAACGGAGCTGATGATAACACCCGTGTTGTAGTCAGAAGCATGAATCATCTGACCACCACCGATGTAAATGCCGGTGTGGTACGAGTTGACCACAACGTCACCGGGCTGCGGATCGGACACACGCGTCCAGCCCATAAAGGTACCCGTGGTGCCCAGGCGGCAATAACGACCAGTGAGGCAATAGCTAACAAAACCAGAGCAGTCGAAGCTGTTCGGGCCAATTCCGCCCCAGGAATAAGCGCAACCAAGCTTACTGTACGCACGCGAGACAACAGAGCCGCCATCGACGGACTGGCTCGGAGCAGAAGGCGTCGGAGCTGGAGCGGGCGTGGAGGGCTGCGGCGTCGGAGCAGGTGCCGGCGTAGGAGCCGGAGTGTTGCCGCCCTGGTTGTTGTTATTGCTGGTCTGGCCACCGTTGTTGGTGTTTTCGGTCGTACCGGCAGTCTCGTTGCTCACCGTGGCCTTCTCGGCGGTACTGGCGTTGATGCCGGCCTGCAGCGCGGCGTTGGCCTCGGCCTCTGCGGCAAGCTCGGCTTGCAGCTGCGAATCCAGGGAGTTTACGACGTTCTGGGCTTCAGCCTGCTGGGCGTTAAGCTCGTCGACCTTCTTTTGCGTGGCTGCGACGTTCTTCTCCTGCTCGGTCTGCTTATCGGTGAGCTGCTGCTTAAGCTCCTTGACCTCTTGAATGGTCTGAGCCTGCTTATCGGAAACTTTGCCGTAGTAGAACAGACGGTTGAGCATATCGCTCAGGTCATCGACGCCCGTCAGAACCTGAAGCAGGCTCAGACCGCCGGTTTTGTACTCGCCGGCGACATAGGTCGAGAGCTTGGCCTGACCATCGGCGATCTCCTGCTGCTTTTGCGTGATCTCGCCGGCAGTCTGATCGAGCGCCTGCGTCTGCGTGGCGAGCTCATCGTAAATCTGCTGAGTTTGGGTACCGATCTGCTCGAGCTTCGTACGAGCAGCGGCAAGGTCGGATGCGGTATCGGCGTAGGCAGGAGCCGCGAGGCCCAAGCCCAAAACACAAGCGAGGGTTGCCGTAGCAGCGCAGCGTGCCATGTTTTTGTGCGTGTTTGCTGTGCGCATGTAGCTTCCTTTCCAGTAACTAAGGGTAACGGCTAGTCCACCGTCACCAGGCTAAAGAGCTCCACATCGTCATTAGACGGTGTGAGCTTCTCGCGCGGGTTGAGAAACGCAAGCTCAAGGATACAACCGTAACCGACAAGCTTTGCGCCCATATCTCGCACCAGTTTACCTGTTGCCTCGACGGTTCCGCCCGTCGCGACCAAGTCGTCCAGAATCAACACGGTATCTTTAGAGCTGATAGCGTCGGCATGGATCTCAATTGAATCGGTGCCGTACTCGAGCTCGTAGCTCTGACTTACGGTCTCGCGCGGTAGCTTGCCAGGTTTACGTGCGGGAACAAAGCCGGCGCCAAGGGCTACAGCCACCGGTACGCCAACCATAAAGCCGCGAGCCTCGGGACCCACAACCTTGGTGATTCCCATGCCGGCAAAGTGCTCGGCGAGGGCATCGGTCATGGCTTTGAGCGCCTCGGGATTGCCAAAGAGCGGCGTGATGTCTTTAAAGATGACTCCGGGCTCGGGATAGTCGGGGATGTCGACGATTTGAGATTCGAAGTCGTACATTGCATGACCTTTCAATGGGTTGCCGAAATTTCAGCAGCGTTTATTTGCCCGCGGTGGCGGCGCCGGATTGCGAAGGGGCGACGACTTTGAGCGGCTTTACGAGAGAATCCTCGTGCGAAACCGGCGCGGCTGGCTCTTCGTTTTTGGCCTTGGTGGACTCGGAACGCGTGATTTCCTCATCGAGTGCATCGATGTCGGCGTCCTCGACCACGGCGTTGAGCGACTCAAAAACGCGGTTCTTGAGCAGCGCAGTGTGCACGCCCTCCGTCAGGTCGTGAAGCTTCTTAAACGCACGCTCGAGCTTGGCGTCGCGCTCGTCATCGGAGGTATCCATTCCGAGCATGCTCACGAGCACCTGCTCAAACATCGAGGACTCGCGGTTAGCGGAAGACACGTACTGACGCAGGTTGCGTGGCTCGATATGGAAGCGCGACAGCTCGGAGCAGTAACGGATGATCGGAAAATCGCGACCATCGACGAGCTCGCGGTTCTGCGGGCTTTTGATGATGCGAATGAGGTCGTTTTCGGCGAGCGAGCGGATAAACGAAATCTCGACGCCCAGCATATCGGGAATGGTCTCGATGGGATGCAGCTTTTGCTTAGTCTCCTTGGGCTCCGTCTTGAGCGGAACATCGGACAGCAAGCCCACCTCGTAGGCGAGCGTTGACAGGTCCGTGGCGTTTTCCAAGCGCTGCTTAATCACGTTGAGCGGCATGTAGCGGGTCTTCTGCAAGTGCAGGATGACCTCCAGGCGATCAACGTCCTCTTTGGAGTACTGACGGTATCCCTTAGGCGTACGATGAGGGGTAATGAGCCCCTCATCCTCTAGAAATCTAATTTTTGAGTTCGAAAGATCGGGGTATGCGCCTCGAAGTAGGTTGACGACTTGGCCGATACTCAGATAGTTGCGTTCGGCCATGCCCTACTCACCGGTTTCGATGCGCTCCGGCGTGCTCTCGTGGTAGATGAGCGTAAACGTACCGATCTGGACGGAAGAACCGTCGTGCAGCGGGGCTGCATTGACGATGGCACCGTCGACCCAGGTGCCATTGAGCGAGCCCAAGTCCTCGATGCGAGCGCCGAGGCCCTCGCGAATAATGCGCGCGTGGCTGCGCGAAACGGTCATGTCATTGAGGAAGATGCCGTTTGCAGGATCGCGGCCGATGGTGGTCACGTCGTCCTCGAGCTCAAAAGCGGCACCAGTCTGCGGACCCTTGACGATGGACAGAACGGGGGCGGTGATGCGCACGTTGGCCATGAGGTCGGGAACGGTGACGTCGCTTGAAGGCACGCGGAATACGCAGGTAGCGTCAGCAGTCTTATCATTCTGAGGCATATTGTTAACCATGTTGTCCATGACAACCCCTAACTTATCGCGGACGTGCCGCAAATAATGAACCGTACGTAATCATACCCCAACGAATCAGTCTTCGATTTCAGGGTTCAGAAAGTCGATGTCCTCGTCTTCGGGATGCATGAGAGCCTGTTTAATGGCCGCTCCGCCCTTAATGGAGTAGATGACAGCCGTGAGCATGGAGAAGATCACGCCGCCGTACACAAAGAAGATGCCGAGGGGCACCGAGCTTCCGTTGAGGCCTGGGAAGGCCGTAAGGGCTGAAGGCAAAAGATGCAGGCCGTCAATAACGGGGAACCCGAGTAGCATGAGCGAGAAGCCGGTCATGAGCAGCGCTGTGGCAATCTTTCCGGGGAAGACGACATCGATGGGGCGACGGTGATAATGGCGCACGATAAGCGTGCCGATGCCCAGATAGATGTCGCGGCCAATAATGAGCACGCAGACCCAGATGGGCAGCTCTCCGCGAACCACCAGTCCCAGCACGCCGGTGAACAGCAGCGCACGGTCACAAATGGGATCCATGACCTTGCCGAGCCACGAGACCGTCTTAGTCATGCGGGCGATCTGACCGTCCATCCAGTCGGTGGAGGCGGCAACGGCGTAGATAACGATGGCGATGACGCGGTTGTTATCCGTCACAAACAGGTACAGAAATACCAGGGTGAGGATCAGGCGCGTAAAGGTGATGAAATTGGAGATCGTAAAGATCTTATTCGACGGGTAATCGGAAGTGCCGATAAGCTCCTTTTTGATCTTCTTTTTGATGCCCACAGGACTCCCCCGCTGGTTAACGACAAAACTTTTGATACTATACCCGTTCCGGCGATGTCTATCCAGCGCAGCCATAGAGAGTCCAGACATGTGGAAGGTGCTTTTAGGCGGCGGGGGATTTCGCATTCGTGTACATCAGCCTCCAAACATGTCGATTTTGGTGGCTGATGTACACGTTTTGATTCTGTGATTACATCGAGCGGGAATGTTGTTGCTTTAAGCAAAATAATCATGGTGATTAAAAACAAAAAAGGTCAGGCACTAGGTGCCTGACCTGCAAACTTCTGGTCGGAACGACTGGATTCGAACCAGCGACCCCTTGACCCCCAGCGAGGTCAGAATGACCCTGACCTGTGCTTATTTTGTTAAAACACGCGCAGATAGCGCAAGTAGCGCATTTCCGCATTTGCAAATTTTACCAGCTCAGCGCGGTCTGTCCAGATAGCATATTTTCGGCTTCGAGGAGCGCTGTGCAGCCGATGATTTAATCAACGGGGGTAGGAGCCCCGAATCGTCGCCTCTCCGGGTTCCCGCAGGTGGGCCCGCCTGTTTCTAATCAACTGCGGATTTAGGAGCAGACATGCAGAACGAGAAATGCAGCAATAAAACCTTACGCGTATGCGGAGCCGGCGGCGTGAGGAAGAACAAGGGCAAATGGCAGGCTGTCGTGACGGTGGCCGACGAGATGACCGGGAAGAAGGTCCAGAGGACCAGGAACACCCGCGTGCCCTGCCTGAAGCAGAGCGCGCGGGGAAAGGCGGCGGCGATGCGCGTCCTCGCGGAATTCAGGTCGGAGGTCGAGCTGGAACTCGCCGAGGCCGAGGAGGCGAGGGCCGCTATCGGCGCCGGGCTTCCCGCCGAACAGCGGGATGACTACGCCGCGCTGCCGCTTTCCGAGGCGCTCGAGAAGTTCATCGACTTCTGCCTGGAGATGAACAGGATCACCCCGACGACCCGCGACGACTACCACTACAGCGCCCTGCACATCGAGCGAGACGAGCTGGGTCTGGTCCCCGTGAACGAGGTGACGACCGACGACGTCAACGCGTGGTCGAGGCGCAGGATCGCCCTGGGCACGGCGCCGGACACGCTCAACAAGTCATTCAAGCTCGGCAAGCGGCTCTACGCCGTCCTGCTGAAGCGCAGCAACGACACGATCGGGAGGAACCCGTTCGACGGCGCCCTCGCGCCCAGGGTCATCGCCAGGCCCAGGAACGCGCTGCGCTCCGACCTCGTGCCGAAGCTCAACTCGGTGACCTCGATGATGCCGGACTCGACCTTCAGGCGGGCGGTCGTGCTCGCCCTGCACACCGGGATGCGCATCGGCGAGGTCTGCGGCCTGCGCTGGTGTGACGTCGACTTCGAGTCGGGGCTCATCACGGTCAGGCACTCGGTGGCCTACGTCAAGGACAGGGGCTCCTTCATCAAGGACACCAAGAACCACGACCTGAGGACGATCCCCGTCGACCCGGTGGGCCTGCTCCCCTTCCTGAAAGAGATCCACGAGATCGATTCGCAGAGGCTCCGGGAGGCATCGGCCCTCGGCCTGCGCGACCTCGCGGACAGCTACGTCGTGTCGCGGCCGGACGGCTCCTTCGCCACCACCAGTTACATCCGCAGGGCGTTCAAGACGTTCTCGGAGACCAACGGCCTCATGGGCACCAACGACGAGCTGATCACGTTCCACGGCCTGCGCAACACCTTCGCGACGCAGTGGATCCGCCACGGCGGCGACATCAAGGCGCTGCAGTCGATCTTCGGGCACAAGGACGCCATGGTCACGCTCAACGTCTACGCCGACATCGAGCCGATGTCCAAGATCCAGAACATGCTGCGCGTGTTGCCGAGCCTGTGGCGAGGCTACCTCGGCCTGAGGGTGGACCCCGGCCCCATGTTCCAGCAGAAGATCCGCGAGGCGATCGAGACGCTCGAGGCGTTCGGCTACGGCATCTCCGAGCCTGACGACCGCAAAGTCCTCATCCGCGACGTTCAGACGATAAGCCGCCTCTACCCCACCGAGTACGCGGGAGTGCTGGGGGCCATCCCGACCGAGGCGACCGTGGTCGAGTAGAGGCTGAGACATGCGCTTTCCCAAATCCGTAGCGCAAGTACGGGAATGTGGAATAGCGTTCAGATATATTCTACCCGGTCATCTCGGTGACGCAAATGCGGCACGGGTTTCCGCGAACGCGGATGCCCGTGCCTATCTTTTTATGATTGTGAATACGCCTGCGCGAATGTAGATGAAGCCCCGCGGTTCAGGCCGG